>NZ_SMKR01000162.1 GCF_004348725.1 Kribbella turkmenica | reverse complement strand
GTGGAGATGTCTTCGATGCCGGGGCGGAGGCGGGCGCTGATCACGAACGCGGCCACCGAGAGAACGAACAGGAGGATCGACGTCCACACGTTCAGGCGCAGGCCGAGGAAGTGGTTGACCGTGTCGATGCGCAGGTTCTCGATCCAGGCCCGGCCCACCGTGTAGCCGGCGACGTACAGGAAGAACGCTCGCCCGTGGCCCAGCGGGAAGCGCCGGCCCGCCAGGATCACCAGCGCGATCACGCCGAGGTTCCAGATCGCCTCGTACAGGAACGTCGGGTGGAAGGTGGCGAAGTCGGCGTACCCGTCCGGCCGGTGCGCGGGGTCGATCTCCAGGCCCCACGGCCGGTCGGTCGGCCTGCCGAACAGCTCCTGGTTGAAGTAGTTGCCGAACCGCCCGAGCACCTGCGCCAGCGCGATGCCCGGCGCCATCGCGTCCGCGACCGCCAGGAACGGCACCTTGGCCCGCCGGCAGGCGATCCAGGCGCCGAGCGCGCCGAAGCCGACCGCACCCCAGATGCCGAGTCCGCCGTGCCAGATCTTCAGCGCGTCGACCGGGTTCCGGCCCTCGCCGAAGTACAGCTCTGCGTCGGTGATGACGTGGTAGACCCGGGCGCCGACCAGGCCGAACGGGATCGCCCAGAACATGATGTCGGCGAGCACTGTCGGCGAGCCGCCACGGGCGACCCACCGCTTCCGGCCGAGCCAGTAGCCGGCGAAGATCCCGGCCAGGATGCACAGCGCGTACGCGCGGATCGGCAGGCCGAGGAGGTGCCAGACACCCTGGCTGGGGCTTGGGATGAACGCCGGAACGATCACGGCGGGGATGAGATCAGACATGGCAAGCAGGAACGCTACTCGACCGGCCCCACCGCGACCAGCGAACTCTTGGTCACGATGGGGACTCGGTCGGTGAGCACTGGCTCAGCTCGCCGCCACGGCCTCGTCGACAGCCTTCTGCAGACCCTCGCCGGTGAGGTTGTCGGCGTCCAGCTGCTTGTCGTTGACGTAGACCGTCGGCGTTCCGGTCACGCCGCGGTCGTCGGCGGCCTTGGAGACCGTGTCCAGCCAGCCGCCGTAGGAGTTGTCCCGGACGGCCTGCTCGAATTTCGCGTCGTCGATCCCGAGCTGCTTGCCCAGGGAGATCAGCTGGTCGGTGGTCCAGGACTTGCTGAAGTCGGCGTACATCTCGTCGGCGTAGCTGAGCGCCTTGCCGTTGGCGGCGGCGGCCGCGAACGCGTTCGCCAGGCGCGGCGAGGCGTCCGGGTTCACGAAGACCAGCGGCCAGTAGGTCAGCGTCGCGGTGCCGTCCTGGACCAGCTTGTCGACGGTCGCGCCGGTGCGCTCCTCGAACTCCGCGCAGTGCGGGCAGCGGAAATCGAGGTAGATGTCGATGTGCGCCTTGGCGCCTTCCTTGCCGACCGTGACGCCCTTGCCGGCCGTGCCCGGCCCCTCGATCACGGTCGGCTCGGGCCGGCCGTTCGAGCTGACCTCCACCGTGGAGTGGCTGCGCCAGTACTGCACGCCGACACCGCCGCCGAGGGCGAGCACCAGCACGATCACCACGATGATGCCCGGCGTGATCCGGCGCTTCTTCTGCTGCAGCAGCGGGTTCACGGGGGTTTTGGTCTTGCTCACGACGCGGTGACTCCTGTCGGGGTGTGCGGATCGGACTCGAGGGCGAACTTACTCACCGGGCTCAGCCACAACCAGACGGCCAGCAGCAGTAACCCGACGTCCCGCAGGATCTCCTGCAGGTACTTCGTCTCACCCGGGGCGACCGCGCCGCCGCCGCCGAAGCAGCCGCAGTCGATCGCCAGGCCGCGCACCCAGGCGGAGGTCACCGCGGCGATGAACACCATCATGAAAACACCCGCGGCCACCGCCGCGGCGCGGACACCGAAACCGACGATCAACAGCAATCCGATCGCGATCTCGAGGAACGGCAGGCCCCAGCCGACCGGCGCGACCAGCGCCGACGGCAGCAGGTCGTACGCCCGGACCGCCTGGGACGCGGTCTCCGGGTCGGTCACCTTCAGAGCCCCGGCCACCAGCATCACACCGCCGAGCCCGAGCCGGGCCACCAGCGACACCCAGGGAAACCAGGGCCGCTGCTTCACATCCGCCGGGGAAAAGGTCGTGGGAACCTTCACTGGTTGTCCTCCACCAGCTTTCCGAAGTCGTGCGCGAGGTCGCCGATGGCGGCGTTCGACAACCAGAGCACATTCGCCTTGTCGTTCTTGCCGAACCCGAGCACCTGGGCACCGTGGCCGACCTCGTACCCACCGGACGGCAGCTTCTTCATGCCCTCCACGGGTACGCCGACGGCCTTGGCGATGTCCTTGATCTCGGTCAGCGACCCGGTCAGCCCCACGAAGGCCGGGTCGAAGCGGTCGAGGTACTTGCGGACGACCGGGCCGGTGTCGCGGGCCGGGTCGGTGGTGATGAACAGCAGTTGCACCTGGTCACGGACCGACTCGTCCAGCTTGGTCAGCGCGGACGCCACGTCGGCCATCACGGTCGGGCAGACGTCCGGGCAGTTGGTGTACCCGAAGAACACCAGCGTGACCGGCTTCTTGGTGGACGTGACCAGGTTGAACTTGTTGCCGTGGGTGTCGGTCAGCGTCGCCGACGGCAACGAGTACGGCCGGTCCAGCGTCGCCCCCCGCAACCCGTTCGGGTTCGCGGTGGTCCGGATGACCGCACCGCCGGGGTTGTCCGCCTGGTCCTTGTCCTTGCCGCCGCTGCAGCCCGCGAGGGCGAGCAGAGCCACCGCGGCGAGGAGTACGGCCGCGCTCCTGGTTCGACTCACGGCGTGTCTAACGACCGGCGGCGGCGCTGGGTTCCCGCCGGACACCTTCGGCCAGATCCTCGGTGAGCGCGCGTACGGCGGCCGGGCCACCGTCCCCGAGCGCGTTGACGAGCGCCGCGCCGACGATGACCGCGTCCGCGAACGCAGCCACGCCGGCCGCCTGGTCCCCGTTCGAGATCCCGAGGCCGACGCCGACCGGCACCTCGGTCGCCGCCTTCACCCGGGTCACCAGAGGCTCCGCCAGCGCGGAGGGCTTGTCCCGTGCACCGGTGACGCCCATCACGGCGGTCGCGTAGACGAAGCCGCGACAGGCAGCCGTCGTCATCGCGATCCGTTCGTCGGTGGACGACGGCGAGACCAGGAACACCTTGTCCAGGTCGTGCTCGTCCGCCGCGACGACCCACTCCGCGGCCTCGTCCGGGATCAGGTCGGGCGTGATCAGCCCCGCTCCCCCGACGCCGGCGAGGTCGGCGGCGAACCGGTCGACGCCGTACCGCTCGATCGGGTTCCAGTACGTCATCACGAGTACCGGGACGTCGGAGTACGCCGCGATCTTCTCGACCGTGCTGAGCACATCACGCGTCCGGAGGCCGGCGGCGAGCGCGACCTCGGTGGCGCGCTGGATCGTGACACCGTCCATCACCGGATCGCTGTACGGCAGGCCGAGCTCGAGCACGTCGGCACCGCCGTCGACCAGTGCCTTCAAGCCGTCCAGCGCACCGTCGTACGTCGGGAAACCCGCGGGCAGGTACCCGACCAGGGCGCCGCGGCCCTCGGCGTTCGCCTTCCGGACCGCGGCCCCGGCCTTGCCCAGGGCAACGAGCTCATTCACGACCGGTCTCCTTGTCCGCCAGGCCGAACCAGGAAGCGGCCGTGTCCATGTCCTTGTCGCCACGGCCGGACAGGTTCACCAGGATGGTGGCCTCCGGCCCGAGTTCCTTGGCGATGTCGAGCGCGCCGGCGACCGCGTGCGCGGACTCGATCGCGGGGATGATGCCCTCGGTCCGGGACAGCACCCGGAACGCCTCCATCGCCTCGGCGTCGGTGATCGGCCGGTACGACGCCCGCCCGGTGTCGGCCAGCCACGCGTGCTCCGGTCCGACGCCGGGGTAGTCCAGCCCGGCCGAGATCGAGTGCGACTCGATCGTCTGCCCGTCCTCGTCCTGCAGCAGGAACGAGCGCGCCCCGTGCAGTACGCCGACCTGGCCCGCGCTGATCGTGGCTGCGTGCCGGCCGGAGTCGAAGCCCTCGCCGCCCGGCTCGACGCCGTACAGCTTCACGTCGGCGTCCGGGATGAACGCGGCGAACAGGCCGATCGCGTTCGACCCGCCGCCGACCGAGGCGACGGCCGCGTCCGGGAGCCGGCCGAGCAGTTCGAGCGACTGCTCGCGGGCCTCGTCGCCGATGCCGCGGACGAAGTCGCGCACCATCGCCGGGAACGGGTGCGAACCGGCTGCGGTGCCGAGGATGTAGTGCGTCTTGTCGACGCTGGCGACCCAGTCACGCAGGGCCTCGTTGATCGCGTCCTTCAGCGTCCGGCTGCCGGTCTTCACCGGGACCACCTCGGCGCCCAGCAGCTTCATGCGGGCCACGTTGAGGGCCTGTCGCTCGGTGTCGACCTCGCCCATGTAGACCACGCACTCGAGGTCCATGTACGCGCAGGCGGTCGCGGTCGCGACGCCGTGCTGGCCGGCGCCGGTCTCGGCGATCACCCGGGTCTTGCCCATCCGCTTGGTCAGCAGGGCCTGGCCGATCGCGTTCCGGATCTTGTGCGCGCCGGTGTGGTTCAGGTCCTCGCGCTTGAGCAGGATCCGGGCCCCGGCCGCGTCCGACAGCCGGGTCGCGTCGTACAGCAGGCTCGGCGCGCCGACGTACCGGCGCAGCATCCGCTCGAACTCACCGGTGAACGCCGGGTCGGCCATCGCTTCCCGCCACGCCGTGGTGAGCTCGTCGAGCGGCGCGATCAGCGCCTCCGGCATGAACCTGCCGCCGAAACGGCCGAAGTGCCCGAACTGGTCGGGCAGCACAGTTGTCATCCGAAAAACTGCCTTCCGAATACCCCGAACCGCCGGCGCGGGGATCTTGAGCCCAGGCCGGCGTCGCGGTCGGGCGTATCAGTGCCGCTGCTGGATGGCGGGGTGCGATCCGGCAGCGACGAGGTCGGCGACCGAGGCGCGGGGATCGCGGCCGGTCACCAGGGTTTCACCGACGAGGACGACATCGGCCCCGGCGCGCGCGAACTCGATTACATCATGCGGTCCCCGGACGCCGGACTCCGCCACCCGGACCAGGCTCGACGGGATCGTCGGCGCGACCCGGGCGAAGGTGTCCCGGTCGACCTCGAGGGTCTTCAGGTTCCGGTTGTTCACGCCGATCAGCTGGGCTCCGGCGTCCACCGCACGCCGGGTCTCCTCCTCGTCGTGCACCTCGACCAGCGGGCACAGCCCGATCGAGTGCGCGCGCTCGACCAGCGAGACCAGCGCCTCCTGCTCGAGCGCGGCGACGATCAGCAGCACCATGTCGGCGCCGGCCGCCCGGGCCTCCCAGAGCTGGTACGAGGACACGATGAAGTCCTTGCGCAGCACCGGGACGTCGACCCGGCCGCGAACCGCGCGCAGGTCGTCCAGGCTGCCGTTGAACCGGCGCTGCTCGGTCAGCACCGAGATCGCCGCGGCGCCGCCGCCCTCGTACTCGCCGGCCAGTGCGGCCGGGTCGGTGATCTCGGCCAGGTCCCCCTTGGACGGGCTGGACCGCTTCACCTCGGCGATGATCGCGATCCCGTCGCCGCGGAACACCGGCATCGGATCCTTGCAGTCGGGCTGGCGTTGCGCCTCGAGCTTCAGGTCGTCCAGGCTGACCCGCGCCTGGCGCTCGGCGAGGTCCTCCCGGACGCCCACCAGAATGTCGTCAAGCACAGTCATCGTCTGTCCGCCCCTCAGTGCCGGTCGTCGGTCGGGACCCCGAAGCCCAGCAACTGCATCACCTTGCCGGTCAGCGCACCGACCACGGCGATCGCGACCGAGATCCAGAACAGCAGCCAGTTCGGGCCCAGCACCATCGCGATGGCACCCACTGTGAAGGCGATCAGCACGATGATCACGGCGGTCCAGGCCGCCGGGCTGTTGCCGTGCAGGTCGTGAGCCTCCTCGCGCGGCTGCGTCGCCGGTTGATCCGCCCCTTGATCAGCCATCGTCTTGTCCATGGTTGGCGCCACTCCTCGTCGTCGTCCCGTCCTATTGTGGCGGTAGCCCGCCGCGATCAAAGAGTCGGGTCCTCCCCGGCGTCGATCGCCTTCCACTGATCGGCCGGCGAGGCGGCCGGATCACGCTCGTAACGGGCCGTCGCCCGCCGCCAGCGATGCGCTGTCAGTACGGCGACCAGCCCGGCCGCCACGAGTGCGGCTCCCCCGGCCAGCGCGAACCAGGGAGCCGGTCCGGTGGTGATCGCGAACGAGTCGGTGCCGAGCGCGAGCGCCGGCCGCAGCCGGGTCAGCTCCTCGAGCCCCGGGCGGACCTGGAACGCGACCACCACGGCCAGCACGCCCAACAGCACGACCAGGACGGCCAGCACGCGGCGCAGCGCCGTACCGGCCAGTTTCGTCACGATCACGGCCACCACGCCTGCCGCCGCGAGGAACACCGGCGCGCGGGTCAGATCGTAGCCCTTGAACGTCTCGTCGTTGACCGTGGTCCAGGGCAGGTACGCCGACATGCCGAGCAGAACCAGTGCCACCAGGGTGAGGACGTCAACGAGTCGCTGCGGCCGCATCACACGTCACTGAACGTTCCGGCGACCGCGATCGCGTTGAGCACGGCCGCCGCCTTGGTCCGGCACTCCGCGTCCTCGGCGGCCGGGTCGGAGTCGGCGACGATGCCCGCACCGGCCTGGACGTACGCCGTCGTACCGCGCAGCACCGCGGTCCGGATGGCGATCGCGGTGTCGGCGTCACCGGCGAAGTCGAGGTAGCCGACCACGCCGCCGTACACCCCGCGGCGGGTCACCTCGAGCTTGTCGATGATCTCCATCGCCCGCGGCTTCGGTGCCCCGGACAACGTTCCGGCCGGGAACGCGGCGGTGAGCGCGTCGAACGCGGTCTTGCCGGCGGCCAGCTGCCCGGTCACCGTCGACTCCAGGTGCATGACGTGGCTGTACCGCCGGACGTCCATGAAGTCGACGACCTCGACGGTGCCCGGCGCACAGACCCGGCCGACGTCGTTGCGGCCGAGGTCGACCAGCATCAGGTGCTCGGCCCGCTCCTTCGCATCGGCCCGGAGCTCCTCCTCCAGCGCGTGGTCCTCCTCCGGGGTCGCGCCGCGGCGGCGGGTGCCGGCGATCGGGTGCAGGATCACCTTGTTCTCGGTGACCTTGACCAGCGCCTCGGGGCTGGATCCGACGATGTCGAACCCGTCCAGCCGGACCAGGTACATGTAGGGGCTCGGGTTCGACCGGCGGAGCACCCGGTAGATGTCGAGCGCGCTCGCGGAGGTCTGCAGCTCGAACCGCTGGGACACGACGATCTGGAACGCCTCGCCCGCGCGGATCTCCTCCTTCGCGTGCTCGACCGCCTGCCGGTACTCCGCGCTCGACCGCTGCCGGTGCGGATCCGGCTGCGCGCCCCGGTCGGCGCGGACGACGTACGACGGGGTCGGCCGGGCCAGGTCGGCCGCCATCGCGTCGAGCCGGCGGACCGCGTCCGCGTAGGCCTCGTCGACGCGCTCGTCGGAGTCGTCCCAGTTGACCGCGTTCGCGATCAGCCAGATCTCGCCGGTCTCGTGGTCGAGCGCGGCCAGGTCGGTGGCGAACAGGAATGTCAGCTCGGGCAGGCCGAGGTCGTCGGTCGTTGTGTCCGGCAACCGTTCGAGCCGGCGGACGGCGTCGTACCCGAGGAAGCCGACCATGCCGCCGGTCAGCGGGGGCAGGTCCGGCAGCCGCGGCGTGTGCAGGATCTCCAGGGTCTCCCGGAGCGCCTTGAGCGGATCGCCGGTCTGCGGCAGGCCGACCGGCGGGTTGCCGGTCCAGACGGCCTGGCCGTCGCGCTCGGTCAGCGTCGCGGCGGACCGGACGCCGATGAACGAGTACCGCGACCAGACGCCGCCGTTCTCGGCCGACTCCAGCAGGAACGTGCCGGGCCGCTCGGCCGCGAGCTTGCCGTACACGCCGATCGGCGTCTCCGCGTCCGCGAGCAGCCGGCGCGTCACCGGGATGACCCGGCGGTCCTTCGCGTACTCCCGGAAAGTCTCGATAGCCGGGTTGGCGTCGGTCATGAGGCCTCCCGGCCTGGACTGAGGAGCGGAGGGAGCGGAGCGACTGGAGCGACGAGGGAAGGCCGGGAGTTCCAGCCCCATGACCCAGCAGGCGCCGAAGGCCCGGCCATCAGTGCAGCACCTCGATCTCGCCGTGCTCGAAGCAGCTGCGAGTGCCGGTGTGGCAGGCCGGGCCCTCCTGGTCGACCAGGACGAGCAGCGTGTCGGCGTCGCAGTCGACGAGGATCTGCTTGACGTGCTGCCGATGGCCGCTGGTCTCGCCCTTCACCCAGTACTCCTGCCGGCTGCGGGACCAGAACGTGCTCCGCCCGGTCGCCGCGGTCCGGCGTACCGCCTCGGCGTTCATCCAGCCCACCATCAGGACCTCACGCGTGTCGTACTGCTGTACCACCGCCGGGATCAGCCCGGCCGCGTCGAAGGTCAGCTCGTCGATACTCACCCGTCTATTGTCGCCGATGCCGGGCGGCCGGCTGACCACGGTCCGGAACTGCGAGGATGGCCCGATGCCGAGGATCGAGGAACTGCTGCGCGAGCACCCGGTGATCGACGGGCACAACGACCTGCCGATCGCGTTCTACGAGCTGTGCGGGTACGACCTGGACGCGTACGACCTGAACGGACCGGTTCCGCAGCTGCACACCGATCTGCCCCGGCTGCGGCGCGGCCGGGTGGGCGCCCAGTTCTGGTCGCTCTGGGTGCCGCAGGACGCCGACGCCGTACGGCGTACGTTCGAGCAGCTCGACTTCGTCCGGCGACTGGTCGAGCGGTTCCCCGCGGAGCTGGCGCTGACGGCCACGGCCGACGACGTGGAGGCGGCGATCAAGGAGGGCCGGATCGCCTCGCTGATGGGGATGAAGGGCGGTCACTCGGTCGGGGAGTCGCTCGGCGTCCTGCGGGTGATGCGTGCGCTCGGCGTCCGGTACATGACGCTGACCCACAACCACAACGTGTCCTGGGCGGACTCGGCGACCGACGAGCCGGTGCTCGGCGGGCTGAACGACTTCGGCGAGGAGGTCGTCCGGGAGATGAACCGGATCGGCATGCTGGTCGACCTCTCGCACGTCTCGGCGGACACGATGCGGCACGCGCTCCGGGTGACGAGCTCGCCGGTGATCTTCAGCCACTCGTCCGCACGGGCGGTCTGCGACGTCCCCCGGAATGCGCCGGACGACGTCCTGGAGACGCTCGCCCGCAACGAGGGCGTCTGCATGGTGACGTTCGTGCCCGCGTTCGTCTCCCAGGCGTACGCCGACTGGGCCGAGGAGGCGTCCGCGAAGGCCAAGGAGGCCGGGCGGACGACGTCCGAGCTGGACGACGCCGGAGAGCTGGAGCTGCTGGTCGGACGGCCGCGGCCGGTGGCGACGCTCGCGGACGTCGTCCGGCACGTGGAGCACGTCCGCGAGGTCGCCGGCGTCGACCACCTCGGCATCGGCGGCGACTACGACGGCTGCCCCGGTCTCCCGGCCGGGCTCGAGGACGTGTCGACGTACCCGGCCCTGTTCGAGGCGCTGGCCGACCGTGGCTGGAACGACCAGGAGCTCGCGAAGCTTGCCGGTGGCAACATCCTCCGCGTGCTCCGCGCCGCTGACCAGACCGCCGCCTAGCCCGGGCGGTACACGTCGCGGGTCTCGGGTTGCGGGACGAAACCGGCCGACGTGTAGGTGGCGACCGCGCCGACGTTGAAGCCCGGGGTGCTGACGACCGCGCTGGACGCGCCGAGCTCGCGCAGGGCGCGGGCGCCGGCCACGGTGATCGCCTGACCGTAGCCGCGGCCGCGGTGGGTTCGATGCACGCCCATGGGCTCGATCAGCCCGGGCTTGCCTTCGCCGGCCGACCAGACGGTGATGGCCGCCACCGCGTCACCCTGCGCGTTCCGGGCGATCAGGCACCGGGCGTCCTCATACGGCGCTCCCGCCGCCATCGCGTGCCACCGCTCCTCGGTGAACGTGGATCCGTCGAACGACGCCCGCTGCACCGTGGTCCGTTCACTCGCCTGCTCCGGGCCGACCACGTCGACCCGTACGCCGGGATCCTCCACCGGCTCGTCGAGCGCACGCCGCAGCGGAACCCACGGCTCGTCGGACTCCCAGCCGTCCTTCTGCAGCAGCTCCCGGACGAGCGCTCCCATCGGCGCCTCGACGTACACCTTGCCCTCGATCAGTACGCCGCGCTCCGGTGCCGACACGTCCTCGGCCAACTGCCGCGCCAGCTCCTCGTCGCGCTGCTGCTCCGGCGCGATCGCCACCCGCAGCAGGTCGGGCTCGTCGAGCAGCCCGACCGCCACGACCTCCCCGTCGCGGCTCCAGGTACGGACCGCCGCCGCCGTCCGCTCGACGCCGAAGCGCCAGTACCAGCCGAGGTCCCCGGGATGCAGTTGCGGCTGCGCACCGTCGTACTGCCACGCCCGGAGCGCCCGCGCCGCCGCACCCAGTCCGTCGACCTCCGGCTCGTCCATCTCGATCGCCATGATCCGATCAGACACCACCCGCTCTCCTCCCCGCACCCGACTTTCCGCGACCCCAACCGACTTTGTGCACGGGTCTCCTCTGTTGGGGCACGGAACGTACTCGCTCCGTGCACAAAGTGGGTTGTCCACAAGGCGTCGAGCGGGAGGAGGTCGCTTCGCGCGAGGATCGTGCGGTGGAGAGGCTGGCAGCGGACGTACGGGCGGAGCTGGTCGCGCGTTCCGGTACGCCGCTCCGGCACGGAGACCTCCTCCGGTTGGGGCTCGAACAGCACGATGTGCAGCGGCTGTTGCGCAAGCGCGCCCTCCAGCGGTTCCACTCCCGGTACGTCGGCGGACATGTCGACCCCCGACAGACCCGGATCGCCTGTACTCAGGCTGCCCATCCTGGGACCGTCGTCAGCCATTTCAGCGCGGCGGAGCTCCGCGGCCTCCGCGTGTGGGGCACCGGTACGTCGGGTCCGGTCTGGCTCACGCGACCGCCGGGCACGCAGCGCAACCTGAGGAATGCCGACGTCGTACTCCGGCGGGCCGGTCTCCCGGCGTCCGAACTCCAGCATCACCGGGGTCTGGTGCTGACCTCCGACGCAAGGACAACGGTCGACCTCGCACGTGAGCTCCCCTTACGTGAGGCGGTCGTCACGGTTGACGACACCTTGGCCCGGGCCGTCTCGCGTGCCGAACTCGAGGCTGTGATGGAGGGCCAGGAGCGCTGGCCCAGCATCCGCGCTGCACGGGCGGCGGTCGCTCTCGGGGATCCGCGGTCGGAGTCGGCACTGGAGTCGTTCGCGCGGGTGGTGTTCTTGGAGGCAGGCCTGCCGGTGCCCGTCCTCCAGGCGCAGTTCTGGGACGGATACCGCTGGATGGTGGAGCGGGTCGACTTCTGGTCGCCGGAGTTCCGGACGGTCGCCGAGGCCGACGGGCTGCAGAAGTTCGAGGCACCGACCGCGCAGGAACGCCGCCGCCTGCTGCGCCGCTCGTACGAGCGGGACCAGCGGCTGACCGACCACGGGCTCGAGCTGATCCACTTCGGCTGGGAGGACGCCGTCCGACGCCCGCAGCAGTTGGTTCGGCGGCTCCGCTCCGCGTTCCACCGTGGCATCCAACGCGCCGGCGACCCGCCCGGCTGGCGCGTCGCGCCCGTCCTACAGCCGACTTTGTGCACCGCGTGAGCGTTTTGCGGGCGTCGGAGTACTCATGCTGTGCACAGAGTGACCTCGACCACGCCGTGTTTGGGGTTGGGCGGATCGGGCACGGGGCGAACTCCTGAACGTCTACAGGTTGGAGTAGTTGTGCTGACGCTCACCGAGAACGCGACTCTGGTGATCAAGAGCATCACAGGGGTCGAGGGTGCGCCGGACGGCGCCGGGGTGCGGATCTCGCAGGAGGATCCGGCCAACCCCGCGCTGGCCGTGACGACCACGGAAGCGCCACGCCCGGGCGACCAGGTGGTCGAGGAAAGTGGAGCGCGGGTGTTCCTGGAGGAGAACGCCGCGAACGCGCTGGACGACAAGATCCTGGACGCGGCGGTCGACGACAAGGGCGGCGTCGAGTTCCTGCTGGTGCCCCAGCCGGGGACCGGCCGGGAGAACGGTGCCGCCCCCACCTCCTGAGTCGACCGCCTGATGTGAACGGCCGGGACCAGCCCCTTTCCGTGGTCCCGGCCGTCGCACGTCCGGACAGCGTCTAGAGTGCGCTGCGCTGCGCGATCCAGCTGTCGTGCAGCCGGGTGTACACCCCGCCGGCACGGACCAGCTCGGCGTGCGGGCCGCGCTCGACGACCTCGCCGTTGTCGAAGACCAGCACCTCGTCGGCCGCCTCCGCCGTCGACAACCGGTGCGCGATCGTCACCGACGTACGGCCCGCCATCAGTCGCTCCAGCGCCGCGTTCACCCGGACCTCGGTCCCGGGGTCGACCGCCGACGTGGCCTCGTCGAGGACCAGCAGGTCGGGGTCGGCGATGTTCGCCCGGACCAGCGCGACCAGCTGACGCTCACCTGCCGACAGCGACTCACCGCGCTGGCCGACCGGGGAGTCCAGACCGGCCGGCAACGACTCGAGCCAGTCGGTCAGCCCGAGCGACTCGAAGGCTGCCAGCAACTGCTCGTCCGTCACCTCCGGCCGCCCGAAGCGCACGTTCTCGGCCAGCGAGGCGTCGAACAGGTACCCGTCCTGCGGCACCATCACGACGCGCTCGCGCAGCGACGCGAACGAGATCTCCCGCGCGTCCACGCCGTCCAGCAGGACGGCGCCCGACGTCGGGTCCATCAACCGGGTCAGCAGCTTCGCGAACGTCGTCTTCCCCGACCCGGTCTCCCCCACCACCGCGACCCGCCGGTGCGGCTCCAGCCGGACGTCGACGTCGCGCAGGACCAGATCGCCGTCCGGGTACGCGAAGTCCACGTCGCTGAACTCGACCGAGATCGGGCCGCGCGCCTGCACGACCCCCGACTCACCGGGGTCCACCACGTCGGCCGGGGTCGCGATCACGCCGAGCACCCGCCGCCAGCCGGCGAACGCGCTCTGGGCGTCGGTGAGCACCTGGGTCGCGATCTGCACCGGGTCGGAGAACAGCGCGACCAGGAACATGAACGCCAGGATCTCGCCCAGCGTCGCCTGCCCGTCGACCCCGAGCAGCACCCCGGCCGTGAGCACACCCGCGTTCGCGAGACCGGCGGCCAGACCGCCGATCGAGAACGTCAGACCGGTGATCGCCTGCGCCTTCGTCGCCTGCCGCCGGTAGTCCTCGATCGAGCCGTCGATCCGCTCCTGGGTACGCTTCTCGATCGCGTAGGCCCGGACCACCTGGGCTCCGACCACGGGCTCGGCGATCGCCGACAGCATCTCGCCGACCTTCGCCCGGACCACGCCGTACGCGGCCGACATCAGCCGCTGCAGGTACTTCAGGCTGGCGAAGAGCGGGATGAAGCAGATCAGCACGACCAGCGCGAGCTGCCACGAGTAGACGAACATCACCACGGTCGCGAGCAGCATCTGACCGAGGCTGACCAGGAAGATGAACCCGCCGAACTGCAGGAACTGCGACACCGTGTCCACGTCGGACGTCACCCGGCTGACCAGTGCGCCCCGCCGTTCGGTGCTCTGGGTGAGCACCGGCAGGTCGTGCACGTGCCGGAACGCCTTGATCCGCATCGTCGCCAGACCGCGCTCGGAGTTGATCGCCAGCCGCACGGTCGTCAGGTACGACGCGCCTGCGGTGACGAGCACGCTGATCGCACAGACCAGGCACATCCACGCGACGTAGGACATGTTCGGCCCGCCCGGACCGGACAGCCCCTTGTCGATCGTCTGCTGCACCGCGATCGGTACGACGATCCGCCCGGCCGTCATCAGCAGCGCCAGCAGCCCGGTGATCCACCACCCCTGCGCCAGCTCGGGTGACACCCGGATTCCCTGCCGCAGCGTCTCCAGACCGCCCGCGTCGTCGCCGTGGTCCAGCCGTGTCGTTTCCGAGGAACTCATCCACGTCCTCGCTTCGCTCCGGGCGCGGCTGAGGCACCAGGTCGACTGTGCTTGATGGTGAGCTCGCTCCGCTCGTTCACGCGGACGCCCCTTCCGCGTCGAGGTCGTCGATCTCGGCGGCGAGCTCAGCCTCTTCCTGGCGTCGGGCCGCGTCCTTCTCGTAGGCGTCGACCAGTTCGCGATAGGCGGCCGACGTCTGCTGGAGTTCGGTGTGCGTGCCCTGCGCCGCGATCCGGCCCTCGTCCAGGAACACCACCTCGTCGGCGAGCGAGATGGTCGCCTTCCGGTAGGCGATCACCAGCACGGTGCTGGCGGCCTCGGCGTCCTGGACCGCGGACCGCAGCCCGGCCAGGATCCGCGCCTCGACCTGCGGGTCGACCGCGCTGGTCGCGTCGTCCAGGATCAGCAGCCGCGGCCGGCGTACCAGCGCGCGGGCCAGGGCGATTCGTTGCCGCTGGCCACCCGACAGCGTCGTACCGCGCTCACCGACCTTCGTGTCCAGCCCCTCGGGCAGTCCCTTGACGAAGCCGTCGCCCTGGGCGATCCGGAGCGCGTCCCAGACGTCCTCGTCGCTGTGGTCGCCGCCGAGCGTGATGTTGCCGCGGATCGTGTCGTCGAACAGGAACGCGGTTTGCGCCACCAGCGCCACGGAGCCGGCCAGCTCGTCCCGGGCCAGGTCGCGCAGGTCGAGCCCGTCGATTTTGACCGCGCCCTCCTCCGGGTCGACCAGCCGGGTGAGCAGGGTGGTCAGCGTCGACTTGCCGGCGCCGGTCGGACCGACCATCGCGACCGTCCGGCCGGGCTCGACGGAGAAGTCGACGCCGGTCAGCACGTCCCGCTCGGGCAGGTAGCCGAACCGCACGCCGGAGACCTCGAGCCGGGCCGCCTTCGCCGACGTCAGCCGCCGGTCGCCGTACTCCATCCCGCCCTCGGCGGTGAGCACCCGCTGCACCCGGTCCCAGCCGACGACGGATCGCGGCAACTCGCCGAGCACCCAGCCGAGCGCCCGGATCGGGAACCCGATCAGCGTGAACAGGAACGCCACCTGCACGACGTCACCGGCGTCGGCGGCACCCGACCGAACCCGGCCGACGCCGACCAGCAGCACCGCGAGCACCCCCAGCCGGGGCAGGCCGTCGATCACCGGGTCGAACAGGCCCCGGGCCTTGTTCACCGCGATGTTCGCGTCCCGCAGCGCGTACGTCGGGGCGCGGAAGCGCTCGGTCTCGGCGGCCTCACGGCCCAGCGTCTTCACCACCAGCGCGCCGTCGAACGACTCGTGCGCGACCTCGGAGACATCCGCGCGGAGTTGCTGGGCCCGGGTAGCCAGCGGCTGCAGGTAGCGCTGGAAGATCACGTTCGCCACGAACACCAGCGGGAACACCAGGCAGCCGACCAGCGCCAGCCAGAAGTCGGCCAAGAACATGGCGAAGGTGGCGAAGGCCAGCATCGCGACCACGCCGATGGCCATCGGCAGCGGAGCGATGACGAACCAGATCGACTCGACGTCGGCGTTCGCGTTCGACAGCAACTGTCCGGTCGGGTGCTTGTGGTGCCACTCGAGCGGCAGCTTCAGATACTGCCGGGTCACGCGGCGCCGGTACGTCGCCTGCAGCCGGAACTGCATCACGCCGGCCCCGATCCGCCGGCCGACCACCCCGATCGCCCGCAGGACCGCGATCCCGAGGAACAGCGAGATCAGCGCCGCGATCGCGCCGCCGGTGGTGTCACCGCGCTCCAGCGCGGGCCGGACCACGTTGTCGGTCGCCCAGCCGAGCGCCCACCCGTCGGCCACCGTCATCGCGCCGTACAGCATGCTCGCGAGCACCGACAGGGCGAAGATCCACGGCTCCTCCCAGATCGCGACCTTCAGGACCGCGAAGCCCCTCCGGGTCACGCTCCCCTTGTCCGGGACTTTCGGCGGCACGGGCAACACGCTCCAGGCATTCAGGTGCATCGATCAGACACAGTCATGACAACGATTGACATTCTGCCATTCCACCCCGACAACTACGATCGACCTGTGACCGACTACAGCCGGGGAGAACGACTCGCTCTGTGTGACCTGTTCGACCAGCTCGGCCCTGACCAGCCGACGCTGTGCGAAGGCTGGACGACACACGATCTGGCCGTCCACCTGTACGTCCGCGAGGCCGACCCGATGGCCGGGCCGGGCATCATGATCCCGGCCCTGTCGGACACCACCGAGAAGCGGATGGCCCGCGCGAAGGCGCAGTACGGCTTCACCGAGATCGTGGACAAGGTCCGCACCGGGCCGCCGACGTTCTCGATCTACTCGGTGCCGAAGTTCGGCCACCAGTTGAACACGACCGAGTACTTCGTCCACCACGAGGACGTCCGCCGGGCCCAGCCGTCGTACGACGTCCGCACCCTCCCGCCCGGCCAGCAGGCGGGCCTGTGGAAGGCGGTCCGGCTGGCCGCCAAGTCGATGACCCGGAAGGCGCCGAGCGGCCTGGTCCTGCGGCGGCCCGACGGGTCGACGTCGGTCGCGAAGAAGCCGACCGGGCTCGGGTCGGTCACGGTGACCGGCGAGCCGTCGGAGCTGGTGCTGTTCTGCTTCGGCCGGCAGCAGGTGGCCGACGTCCGGCTGGAGGGCGACGCGGAGACGATCGAGCGGCTCCGGAGCGCCTCATTCGGGGTCTGACGCCCACTTCTTCCGGCGTCGGCGCTGGACCACGCTGCTGACCACGGTCGTCAGGATCACCAGTACGATCGCCGCCAGCACGCCCTGCCAGGGCTCGTCGAACAGCGCGTACCCGAGCAGCCCGATCGCCATGTAGACCGCCGCCCACAGCGACGACGCGGTCAGGTCGACGAGCGCGAACCGCTCCCAGCGGTAGCCGGCCAGCCCGGCCGCCAGCAGCACAGGCACCCGTCCGCCCGGGATCAGGCGGGACGTCAGCAGCACGCTGATCTCGTGCTCTGCCAACCGGACCCGGAGTGCGTCGAGCCTCTCGTTGTCGCGCAACCAGCCGACCCGTTTCGCCAGCCGCTCCCCGCCGAAGCGGCACCCGGCGTACACGATCAGGTCCC
>NZ_SMKR01000161.1 GCF_004348725.1 Kribbella turkmenica | reverse complement strand
GGGCCCCGGATGGCGACGATCGGTGTCGCGATCCCGATTGCCGAACCCTACGGTACGGAGCTGCAGAAGTACCGTGCCGAGTTCGGCGACCCGATGGCCTCGGCGATCCCCACCCACGTCACCCTACTGCCGCCGACCGAGGTGGCCGACGACGACCTGGGCCTGATCGACGCCCACTTGCTCGCCGTGGCCGATCGGTTCCCGAGCTTCCGGATCCGGCTGCGGGGTACGGCGACGTTCCGGCCGGTCTCGCCGGTGGTGTTCGTCCCGCTGGCCGAGGGAATCTCCTCCTGCGAGGTGCTCCAGTCGCAGGTCCGGTCCGGCCCGCTGCAGGTCGAGCTGCGGTTCCCGTACCACCCGCACGTGACGGTGGCCCACGACCTGGACAAGGAGGCGCTGGACCGGGCGTACGACGCGCTGTCGGAGTACGACTGCACCTTCGACGTCGACGCGTTCGGCCGTTACGAACACGGCGCGGACGGCGTGTGGCGCCCGCAGCGCTCCTTCCCCCTGGCAGGCTGAGTCTGCGTCGTCGGGGTACAGGAGACCTATGAAGATCAAGGCGGTCTGGGTCCGGTTCAGCCGGACGCAGCTGTGGCGGGCCTGGAAACGGTACGGCGACCGCCGGGGCAACCGGTTGGCCGGGGCAACGACTTTCTTCGGGTTCCTGTCGCTGTTCCCGCTGATCGTGCTGGCCGCGGCGATCACCGGACCGCTGCTCGGCGAGCAGGCGATCGAGACGCTGAAGGAGTCGCTCAGGCAGAACCTGCCCGGGATCGGCGACAAGATCGACATCGACGCGCTGATCGGCCACGCCGGCACGATCGGTGTGGTCTCGGGTGTGTCGCTGCTGTTCACCGGTCTCGGCTGGATCGACTCGCTGCGCGCCTCGATTCGGTCGATGCACGAACTGGACGACCAGCCGGGCAACGCGGTCAAGCTGAAGCTGGTCGACCTCGGCGCGCTGATCGGCCTCGGCGTGATCGGTGTGGTCGCGACCGGTGCCTCGTCGATCCTGACCGGGCTCTCGAAGCGCATCATCGATGCGGCCGACCTGGACGGGACCTGGCTGGCGAGCTGGGGGCTCGACCTGACCAGCATCGTCCTCGGGATCACGGCCGGTGCGATGCTGTTCCTCTACCTGCAGACCGCGATGCCACGGATCGTCCTGCCCCGCAAGGTCGCGCTGGTCGCGGCGCTGGCCGGCGGCATCCTCTTCTATCTCGCCCAGAAGCTCGGCAACGCCTACGTCAAGTACGTCATCGGCAGCAACGCCGCCTACGGTGCGCTGGCGCTGCCGCTGGCCCTGCTCGTGTGGATCTACCTGATGACGCGCGCGATCATGCTCATCGCCGCGTGGACCAGGGAGGCGAGCCTCGACGCCTGGGAGCGGGAGCACTCGGACGAGCGGCGTCTGGAGATCGCCGAGGAGCCGCTGCCGCCGGGCCAGTCCGCCGAAGAGCCGCTGCTGCCAGGTCCGCCCGGCAAGCGCTACAAAGTCGTCCCCGTCGCCCAGAAGAAGGCGGACACCGTCGCAGTCGCAGCCGGTGCGGTCCTGGGCGCCACAGTCACCACTCTCGCCGTAGGAGTCGTCCGGGCAGCGCGCTCGGTCCGCCGCTCGTAACCCGGCACCAGCCTTCGGCCAGGAAAACCGGTAGACGGTCGTGTCCGAGCGGATTCAGGATGACACCTGCGCTGCGACCGTCGTCCACCACCCGCGGGAGTACTTGTGCGTCCTCTCATCCTCCGCCACGGTCTTTCCCTCGACGGCTACGCAGCCGCCCCGGACGGCGTGCCTGCCGACTTCTTCCTGGAGTACGACGAGGACGAGGAGTTCGTCGCGCACATGGCCGGCGTGCTCGGCAGGGCCGGCGTGCACGCGATGGGCGCCCAGGCGTACCGCGAGATGGCGGGGCACTGGCCCTACCAGGACGGCCCGGAGGCCGACGCGATGAACCGGATCCCGAAGGTCGTCTTCTCCCGCAGGCCGATCGATACCCCGTGGCCGACGACGACCGTGTGCTCCGGAGACCTCGCCGCCGACGTCGCCGCCCTGAAAACGCAGGACGGCGGGCCGATCCTGGCGCACGGCGGCGTACGCCTCGCGCAGGCGCTCGTGCGCGCCGATCTGGTCGACGAGTACCACCTCTTGGTCAACCCCGTCGCCCTCGGCGGCGGCAGCCCGCTGTTCACCGACTTCACGAAGCTGAAGCTGGTCGACGTGAAGTCGTTCCCGAGGGGCAACCTCGCGCTGACCTACACGCGGCCGGACACCCCGGCGCAGTAGTCGCTGCTAATGCCGTCGCCTGCGGAGCGCACGTGGTCGCCGGAGGAAAAGTCCGAGCAGGAGGACCGGTGGGGCGGCGTACGCCCAGGCCGGGACGCGGAGTGCCAGTGACTGGACGGCTTGGCCGGGATTGACCACGGCGCGGCTGCGCGGCGGCTGCGTCGTACCGGCTTCGGCTCGCCGGCCGGTGGGGCCGGCGGCTGCCTTCGGCGACGGGGCGGCGGGCTTGACCAGGGTGCCGACCGGGTTGAGCTTGTCGTAGTTCGTGAACGACCAGCTCAGCAGGTCCGACGCGTCCTTGGTGATGCCGTGGGGTGCGTTCATCAGCGTCACCACCAGGGTGTGGCCGTTGCGGCGGGCCGCGCCGATGAACGTGTTGCGGGCCAGCGTCGTGTAGCCGGTCTTCACGCCCAGCGCTCCGTCGTAGTCGAAGAGCAGCTTGTTCTGGTTCGCGACCTGGTACGTGCCCTTGTTGCCTGCGTTCGGGAAGGCGGTGTACTTGGTCGCCGCGTACTTGGCGAAGTCCGGCCGGGCCAGCCCGGCGCGGGCGATCAGGGCCAGATCGTAGGCGCTGGAGTACTGCCCGTCGGCGTCGAGACCGGTCGGATCGGTGACGGTCGTGTCGTGCGCACCGAGTTCCTCGGCCTTCCGGTTCATCCGCTGGATCGTGCCTTTGACACCGCCCTGGTCGTGCACGCACAGCGCGTGCACCGCGTCGTTGCCGGAGCCCAGGAACATGCCCTCGAAGAGCAGGTCGACGGAGTACTTCAGGCCGGGGTAGACACCGACCTTGCTGCCCTCGATGCCGGCGTCGTCGTCGGTGCCGACGACCACGTCGGTCTTCTTCAGCCGCGGCAGCAGGACGAGCGCGGTCAGCGCCTTGAGCGTGCTGGCGGGCCGGAGCCTGGCGTGCGGGGCCTTCGCGGCCAGCACCTCGCCGGTGTCGATGTCGGCGACGACGTACGCCGATGCCCGGACCGCCGGCGGCGTCGCCCCTTCGGCGACCGCCGTCGGCTTCGTGGTCAGCAGGTCGCCGCCGACCGGGCCTTGGGGGCCCTGGCCGGCGGCGGTTGCTGTCAGCGGGCCGCTGACCACCAGTGCGGCGGTAGCGGCGGCCGTCAGAAGCACACGCATCGGCGGCACTCTAGACGGCCGACGGCCCACCCGTCACGCCCGATATGCGGTCCACATGTTGCTGATGCGGGTGCTCTGCCCGGGGGTGAACTGGTTGTAGCAGGAGTCGTAGGAGTAGTCCATGTAGTTGTGGATCGGGTCCAGCCCCGGCAGCGAGCAGGAGTTCCGGCCGGTCGGGCAGCCGCTGCTCGCACTGCCCTGGGCCGGGGTGTCCGGCACGGAGTCGTTCGTGGTCGTGCACCCGCCCTGGAAGGTGTGGTAGAGCCCGAACCAGTGGCCGGCCTCGTGCGTCGCGGTCTTGCCGAGGTTGAAGTTCGTCGACGAACCGCCCGGCAGCGAGCTGTACTGCACCCGGATGCCGTCGATCGACGGGTTGCTCGCGTAGTCCCACGGGAACGTCGCGATACCGAGGTAGGAGAAGTTGACCAGCCAGATGTTCAGCGCGTTCTTGCCGCCCTTGCGGGTCTGCGAGCGGTACGTCGTGCTCTGGCCGTCGCGGTGCCAGGTGCTGTTGTTGTAGCGGTACGTGCCGGCCAGGTAGAAGCTGAAGCCGGTGTTCGCGGCCTGCGACGACTCGCCGCCGGCGAAGTTCTGGTTCAGCTCGGCGATCTGCTGGCTGATCTGGGTGTTGGTCACGTCGCCGGCGCCGGAACTGCTGCGCATGACGTGGATGTACACCGGCACGCTCGCGGCCGCCAGCGTGCCGGCCTTCGGGGTGAGGCCGCGGGCGGCCTTCGCCCGCAGGATCTCGGCCGTCTTGGCGTCGATCGCCTTCTGCTCGGCGGCCGACAGTTCGCGGTGGTCCGCGCCGTGGCCGCCGCGGGCGGCCGGCCCCTCGGCAGGTGTCAGGCACGGGTTGGCGGCCTGGTCGACCGGCAGTTTCGCCGTGGCCTGTCCACCGAGTGGGCTGAACGCGAGCGCCGTACCGGCCAGCAGAACGGCCAGGGCGCGGGGACGGGTGATGAAAGATCGCATGCTGCGTCCTCTGGGATCGGGCCGCTGGGCGGTGCGGCCGAATCACCCGATTTTCCGCAGGATTCCGCAAACTGCAAACCGATCTCCCGGCCGATGAGTGCCAAGACACCACCACGCCGCGAAACGCTGCGAGACTGCGTCGCAGTGACCAGTCGCCGAGAGCTTTCCGGACGTGCGGAGCACTTCCTGCGCACGAAGGGGATGAATCCTGCGCTGGCGCAGCTTCCTCCAGTGGCCATGTACCGACATCTCGACCACATCGCCGCTGGTGCTCCGGAGAGCGTGATCGCCTCGGCCAGGCAGTACGCGAGTGAGTACGGCGGCCTGCGGTTCAGGGTGCTCGGTGGCGTGCTCGAGGGCGATCTCTGGCTCGCCGCCAGGCGACCCAGGCTCAGCATCACCCGCGCTCCCGACGGGACGTACATGTACTTGGCGGCCGACCACGGCGACGCCCAGTGCGCCTTGGTGATCTCCGAGTCCGGCGCCTTCGGCAGCTCATGGACCAGGGAGTTCGGCGGGTTGTTCGATTCGGTGGAACACATGCTCGAGTGCGTCGCCCTCTGGGACCAGGTCGAAGGCTGGCTCTACGTGACGGTCTTCACAGGTGACCCGGACAAGGCGGTGGAGTTGGCCGATGGCCTCGTGGCCGACGAGGCATCCGCCGGTACTACGTCGCGATGGTGGATCGGCGCCGACTCGGCGGTCGTCGTCGAGCCGTACCTGACTGCCGCCGCCCGGACGACTCCGCAGGTCACCGTCCTGGCCCGCACCAACCACGAGGCAGCCCGCTTGGCAACCCTCTTCTCAACCCTCCCACCCCTCAACACCGGCTTCGCAGCGGCCCACCTCAGAGCAACCGTGGGCCGGAGCGGTGGTGCCTGAGCATGGTGGAGATTGCGGGGGGAGCTCGGATCGGATCGGATGGGAGGACGTTGGTGCTTGAGTTGGAGCGGAGGTTCTTCGAGGACGAGGTGAACGAGTACGTACGCGCTCTGCTGCTGGCGGAGATCGGGCGGCGGGACCGCGGTCGGGCGGAGTTCACGTTCAATACCGTCGATGTGTTGATCGATGTCGACGCCGGCACGGTGAAGCTCGCGGATATTCTTGCTGCTGGGCCCGAGGTGGTCCTTCCGTTGGACGACTTCTCGGCGCGGTTGCAGGCCGGCTGACTAGTCGCCTCCTGCGAGTCGTCAACGGCGGGATTTCAGGACAGTTCCTCCTCGGCTTGTTGGATGGCGGCGAATTCTTCTTCGGGGGCGGAGGCGACCAGGCGGTGGCGGCTGTAGAACCAGAAGTAGGCGATTGCCACGACGAAGATCCCCGCGGTGATCGCGGCTGCGAGTTTGTCGACGAAGAAGGTTGCCACCACGGCTGTCACCGCGAGCACCAGGGCCACCCCCGTGGTCCCGATGCCGCCCGGAGTCCGGTACGGCCGGTCCAGGCCGGGTTCGCGGACGCGCAGGACGATGTGCGACAGCATCATCAGCACGTACGACACGGTCGCGCCGAAGACGGCGATGTTGATCAGCAGCGCGCCGTCCTGGGTGATCGCCGCGAGCAGGAAGCCGATGATGCCGGGCACGGTCAGCGCCAGGTACGGCGTCTTGCGCTTGCCGGTCACGGACAGGAACCGGGGCAGGTAACCCGCCCGCGACAGCGCGAACAGCTGCCGGGAGTACGCGTACACGATCGAGAAGAAGCTCGCGATCAGCCCGGCCAGGCCGACGTAGTTGACGAAGTCGGCCACCCAGGTGTCGCCACCGAACGCCGTCCGTAGCGCCAACGGGAGCGGGTTGTCGGACTCGGCGATCACCGAGGACCCGGCGCCGCCGGCGGTGAACACCAGCATCAGGGCCGCGAACACCAGCAGCACGACCATGCCGGTGATGATGCCGCGGGGCATGTCCTTGCGCGGGTCGCGCGCCTCCTCGGCGGCCAGCGGCACGCCCTCGATCGCCAGGAAGAACCAGATCCCGTAGACGAGCGCCGCCAGTACGCCGGCATACCCGAACGGGATGAAGTCGCTCGCGCCGGCGGCGGTGTTCGGGACGATGTCGAACAGGTTGTCCGCGTCGAACTTCGGCACCATCGCGATCACGAACACCACCAGCGCGACCACGGCGAGCGCCGTGATCCCGAGCGTCAGCCGGAGCGCCTCGCCGACGCCGTACAGGTGGATGCCGACGAAGATCACGTAGCAGGCCAGGTAGACCGGCCAGCTCGAGGTCAGCCCGAACAGTCCGAGCGCCTCGATGTAGCCGCCGATGAAGGTGGAGATCGCGGCCGGTGCGATCGCGTACTCGATCAGGATCGCCGTCCCGGTGGCGAAGCCGCCGAGCGGGCCGAGCGCGCGGCGGGCGAACCCGTACCCGGCGCCGGCGACGGGGATCGCGGACGCGAGCTCGGCCAGGCCGAAGACCATGCAGGTGTACATCGTCGCCATCAGGATGGTCGCGATCAGCAGACCGCCCCAGCCGCCCTCGGCCAGGCCGAAGTTCCAGCCGGCGAAGTCACCGGAGATGACGTAGGCGACACCCAGCCCGGCGAGCAGGACCCAGCCGGCCGCGCCGCGCTTCAGCTGCCGGTGCTCGAGGTACTCCTGACCGACCTGCTCGTAGCCGACGTGCGCGTTCTTTCGGCTCATCGATGGCCTCCAATGGTCTGCTGCCATACCACTAAGGATGGCCACGAGGTTCCTCGCGCCGGGTCCCGCTGTCAAGGTCTCCGGCCGATTGCGGGGCGTGGCGTCCGATTGACATCCGGCCCCAGGCTTGCGTCAATGGACTGACCGCAGACCAATAGACCTCCCGGGAGCGACCGTGGCCTCGAACAACGGCAAGCTGACCGAGCAGGCACTCCGAGACCTGGTCGCGGCCGGGCAGGTCGACACCGTGCTGGTCGCGATCACCGACATGCAGGGTCGCTTGCAGGGCAAGCGCTGCGGTGCGCGGTACTTCCTGGAGGAGGTGCTCGCGCACGGCACCGAGGGCTGCAACTACCTGCTCGCGGTCGACGTCGACATGAACACCGTCGACGGCTACGACATGTCGTCGTGGTCCCGCGGGTACGGCGACCTGCTGATGGCGCCGGATCTCGACACCCTCCGGCTGGTGCCGTGGCTCGAGGGGACCGCGATGGTGCTCTGCGACGTGCAGTGGCTCGACGGCAGCCCGATGCCGGCCTCGCCGCGGCAGATCCTGAAGGCCCAGCTGGAGCGGCTGGCCGACCGCGGCATGAAGGCGTACGTCGGCACGGAGCTGGAGTTCATGGTCTTCGACGACACCTACGAGTCGGCCTGGGACAGCCACTACCGCAACCTCACCCCGTCCAACCAGTACAACGTCGACTACTCGCTGCTCGGCACCGCCCGGATCGAGCCGCTGCTGCGCGACATCCGCAACGGGATGACCGGCGCCGGCCTGTACGTCGAGTCGGCCAAGGGCGAGTGCAACCTCGGCCAGCACGAGATCGCCTTCCGGTACGACGAGGCCCTGGTCACCTGCGACAACCACTCGATCTACAAGACCGGGGCCAAGGAGATCGCCGCCAAGCACGGCAAGAGCCTGACCTTCATGGCGAAGTACGACGAACGCGAAGGCAACTCGTGCCACATCCACCTGAGCTTCCGGTCCACCGGCGGGGACGCCGTCCTGGCGGGTGACCGCGAGCACGGATTCTCCGAGCTGATGGAGCGGTTCATCGCCGGCCAGCTCGCCTGCCTGCCGGAGTTCACCTACCTGCTCGCGCCGAACATCAACTCCTACAAGCGTTTCGTCCGCGGCAGCTTCGCGCCCACCGCGGTCGCCTGGGGCCTGGACAACCGCACCTGCTCGCTCCGCGTCGTCGGCCACGGCGAGTCGCTGCGGGTGGAGAACCGGCTGCCCGGCGGCGACGTGAACCCGTACCTCGCGGTCGCCGCGATCATCGCCTCCGGCCTGCACGGCATCGAGAACGAGCTGGAGCTCGAGCCGATGCTCGAGGGCAACGCGTACGAGTCCGACAAGCAGCACGTGCCGACCACCTTGCGGGAGGCGGCCGCGCTGTTCACCGGTTCGAAGATCGCCCGGCAGGCGTTCGGCGACGAGATGGTCGACCACTACACCAACGCCGCGCGGGTCGAGCTGGACGCGTACGACGCCGTCGTCACCGACTGGGAGCGGGTCCGTGGTTTCGAGCGCCTCTGAGGACGTCGCGGCCGGCCGACGGCCGCGGATCGGCATCACGACCTACCTCGAACCGACGATCTGGGGTGTCTGGGCGCGGGACGCGTCGCTGCTGCCGCGGGTCTACCTCGACGCGGTGGCGGCGGCCGGCGGGGTGCCGCTGCTGCTGCCCCCGGTCGGTACCGACCCGACGATCCTCGACGTCCTCGACGGGCTGATCATCGCCGGTGGGTGCGACGTCGACCCCTCGTCGTACGACGCGGCACCGCACCCGGAGACGGTCGACACCAGGCCCGGGCGGGACGAGCACGAGAGAATCCTGATCCGGGCGGCGCTCGACCGGGATCTCCCGCTGCTCGCGATCTGCCGCGGGCTGCAGATGCTCAACGTCACCCTCGGTGGGACGCTGCAGCAGCATCTGCCGGACGCGGTCGCGCACGACGGGCACCGGCCGTCGCCGGCGATCTTCGGCACCACCGACGTCAAGGTCGAGCCGGGCACGCTGACCGCGCGGCTGTTCGGCGACCGGACCAGCGTGCAGTGCTACCACCACCAGGCGCTCGACCTGGTCGCGCCTGCGCTCAGGGTCACAGCCCGCGCCGGTGACGGGACCGTGGAGGCTGCCGAGGTGGACGGCCACGACTTCGCGATCGGCGTGCAGTGGCACCCGGAGGAGAACCCCGACGACCTGCGGCTGTTCACCGCACTGGTCGCAGCATCCAGGAGAATCCTATGAGGTATGACGTGATCAACCCGGCTACCGAAAAGGTCGTCCGGACGATCTCACTGGCCACGGAGCAGGACGCGGACGCCGCGATCTCCCGGGCCGCGGACGCCTTCGCGACCTGGCGGACCGTGACGCCGGCGGATCGCGGCCGGCTGCTGCGCCGGTTCGCCGACGCGGTCGACGCCGACCTGGAGAACCTCGCCGCGCTCGAGGTCGAGAACGCCGGCCACACGATCGGCAACGCCCGCTGGGAGGCCGGGAACGTCCGCGACGTGCTGACCTACTACTCCGCGGCCCCGGAACGCCTGTTCGGCAAGCAGATCCCGGTGGCCGGCGGCATCGACGTGACCTTCCAGGAGCCGCTCGGCGTGGTCGGGGTGATCGTGCCGTGGAACTTCCCGATGCCGATCGCCGGCTGGGGTTTCGCGCCCGCGCTGGCCGCCGGTAACACCGTCGTACTGAAGCCGGCCGAGCTCACGCCGCTGACCGCGCTGCGGCTCGGTGAACTGGCGCTGGAGGCGGGGTTGCCGCCCGGGGTGTTCGAGGTGGTGCCGGGTAAGGGCACGGTCGTCGGGCAGCGGTTCGTCACCCATCCCGCCGTCCGGAAGGTCGTCTTCACCGGATCGACGGCGGTCGGCAAGCAGATCATGGCCGGCTGCGCCGACCAGGTGAAGCGGGTGACGCT
The DNA here is from genome assembly GCF_004348725.1 of Kribbella turkmenica. Lineage (GTDB taxonomy): Bacteria > Actinomycetota > Actinomycetes > Propionibacteriales > Kribbellaceae > Kribbella > Kribbella turkmenica. The sequence continues at coordinate 7,108 of NZ_SMKR01000161.1, read as the reverse complement.
CGAGCTCGGCGGCAAGTCGGCGAACGTCGTCTTCGCCGACGCGGATCTGGAGAAGGCCGCGGCCCAGGCGCCGTACGGCGTGTTCGACAACGCCGGGCAGGACTGTTGTGCGCGGTCGCGGATCCTGGTCGAGCGGTCGGCGTACGACCGGTTCCTGGAACTGCTCGAGCCGGCGGTGAAGGCCTTCAAGGTCGGAGACCCGGGCGATCCGGCGACCGAGATGGGTCCGCTGATCTCGGCCGAGCAGCGCGTCAGGGTCGAGTCCTTCGTGGAGAACGTGGCCTTCCAGGGGACGGCGCCGAGCGGTCCCGGGTTCTGGTTCCCGCCGACCGTGGTCACGGAACCGGGTGACCGGGTGCTCCGGGAGGAGATCTTCGGGCCGGTGGTTGCGGTCGTGCCGTTCGAGGACGAGGCGGACGCGCTGCGGATCGCCAACGACAGCGAGTACGGGCTGTCCGGGTCGATCTGGACCCGGGACGTCGGCCGGGCGCTGCGGGTCGGCCGGGGGTTCGAGGCGGGCAACCTGTCGGTCAACTCGAACTCGTCCGTCCGGTACTCCACCCCGTTCGGCGGCTACAAGCAGTCCGGGCTCGGCCGCGAGCTCGGCCCGGACGCGCTGGACGCGCTCACCGAGACCAAGAACATCTTCATCAGCACGGAGGACTGAATGGACGTGAAGGCAAGCCGGCTGAAGGGCCGGGTCGCGGTCGTCACCGGTGGCGCGAGCGGGATCGGCCTGGCCGCGGTCCGGCGGCTCGCCGCCGAAGGCGCCCGGATCGTGATCGGCGACGTCGACCCGGCGACCGGCAAGGCCGCCGCCGACGAGGTCGGCGGGCTGTTCGTCGCCACCGACGTGACCGACCAGGCCGCCGTGGAGAACCTGTTCAGGCACGCCTTCGACACCTACGGCAGCGTCGACATCGCGTTCAACAACGCGGGCATCTCGCCGCCGGACGACGCGTCCATCCTGGACACCGGGCTGGAGGCGTGGCGCCGGGTGCAGGAGGTCAACCTGACCTCGGTGTACCTGTGCTGCAAGGCGGCGATCCCGTACATGCGGCGGCAGGGCAAGGGCTCCATCATCAACACCGCCTCGTTCGTCGCCGTGATGGGCGCGGCCACCTCGCAGATCTCGTACTCGGCGTCGAAGGGCGGCGTACTGGCCATGAGCCGCGAGCTCGGCGTGGAGTTCGCCCGGCAGGGGATCCGGGTCAACGCGCTCTGCCCGGGTCCGGTGAACACGCCGCTGCTGACCGAACTGTTCGCCAAGGACCCGGAGCGTGCCCAGCGGCGGCTCGTGCACGTGCCGATGGGCCGGTTCGGCGAGCCGGAGGAGATCGCGGCCGCGGTCGCCTTCCTGGCCAGCGACGACTCGTCGTTCATCACCGCCAACACGTTCCTGGTCGACGGCGGGATCTCGGGCGCCTACGTGACCCCGCTCTAGTCTGTAGCCATGGTTGCCCAGGCAGACGACGCGCTGTTCCGGCCGGTCCGGACGGGCAACCCGTTCGAGGAGACCGTCGAGCGGTTGCTGCAGGCAATCAAGCTCGGGGTGGTCGCGCCGGGGGACCGGCTGCCGTCCGAACGCGACCTGGCCGCCCGGCTGAACGTCAGCCGGGTCACCCTGCGGGAGGCGATCCACGCCCTCACCGAGGCCGGGTACGTCGAGTCGAGGCGCGGGCGGTACGGGGGAACCTTCGTCAACGAGCGGTTGCCGAAGCCCCGCCGTACGCCCAAGCGGCTGGCGCGTGAGCTCGGCGACGGGCTGGACGACGCGTTGGTACTGCGGTCCGCGCTCGAGACCGGAGCGGCGGAGGCGGCGGCCGCGCGCTCGTTGAGCGCGGCCGAGCAGGATCACCTGCGGCGGTGCCTGGCGGAGACGTCGGCCGCGAAGCTGTCCGATTACCGCCGGCTGGACTCGCGGCTCCACCTCGCCATCGCGGAGGTCACCGGGGCGCCGTCGCTGACCTCGGCGACCGCCGACGTCCGGATGCGGCTGAACGAGTTGCTCGACGCGATTCCGCTGCTGGAACGCAACATCCGGCATTCGAACGAGCAGCACGAGGCGATCGTCGAGGCGATCCTGACCGGTGACCCGGACTCAGCCCGGCAGGCGATGCAGGAGCATCTGTCGGGGACCGCGGCCCTGCTGAGGGCCTTCCTGAGCTGATCCTTCAACTACTACGCCGTCTTTTGCGTGCCAGGGGTGGGCAATCCGTGCCGGGGCACAACAGTGCCGTTCGGACCGCTGATATCTGGGCAGCCACGGGTGACAGGATGGTGACGGGATGGTTTCCTCATGTGACACTCGCCGTGTCGGACGGTCGTTGCCTGTGATAATCGGCGAGGGTAAACCTTCGAGGAGTAGCTGGGACCGATGACTGACGACGAGCTGGTCGGACGCGCCGGACTGGTCGAGCGTGCGCGCAAGCAGCTCGAGACCAGCGGCAGCGTGCTGCTCTACGGCCCGACCGGTATCGGCAAGTCCGCCCTCGGCCGCGCGCTCGTCGCCGAGCGGACGCGAGCCGGCTGCCGGGTCCTCAGCGCCGCTCCCTCGCAGTCCGAGGCCGGTCTCCCGTACGTCACCCTGCTCGATCTCCTGTCCAACCAGCTCGAGCTCGCCTGGTCGGTTCTCCCCGACCACCTCCGTCAGCCGCTCGAAGTCGCTCTGCTCAAGGCCAGTGCGCCTGACACGGTCCGTGACGAGCTGGCGGTGCGCCTCGCCGTACTGCACGTTCTGCGCCGGCTGGCGGCCAACGGACCGGTGCTGCTGGTGGTGGACGACATTCAGTGGGTCGACCCGTCCAGCCTCGAGGTGCTCACCTTCTGCGCTCGCCGGCTGTCGGACGGCGTACACATGCTGGCCACCGAGCAGGTGGCTGACGGCGACCTCCCGGTGATGGCTGAGGCGTGCCCGGAGCCTGTGCTGCAGTTGGAGGTCCCGCCGCTCACGGAGCCCGACGTGCTCGGGCTGCTGCGGCGGCGCCTCTCCAGCCCGCTTCCGGTGCGTACAGCCCGCCGCATCTTCACCGCGAGCGCCGGGAACCCGTTCATGGCACTGGAGCTCGGCCGCGCGGTGCTGCGGCATCCGCAGGGGGTCTCGCCCAACGATCCGCTGCCGGTGTCCAGCCGGCTCAAGACGCTGCTCGGCGACCGGCTTTCCGACTTGTCCACCGGCGCGCACGAGCTTCTGTTGCATGCGGCCTCGTCACCGCGACCGACCACCGCCCAGCTCGCGCAGTCCCTCGACCGGCCGATCGACACCGAGCTCGCCGAGGCGGAGTCGCTCGGGCTGATCGACGTGTCGTCCGAGCGGCTGCGGTTCACACATCCGCTGCTGCGGGAGTTCGTGTACGCCGAGGCGACGTCGGCCGCCCGCCGGCAGGCGCACGCCCAGCTGGCCGCGGTCGTCGACGAACCGGTCGAGAACGCGACCCACCGGGCGCTCGCGACCCAGGAGGCGAACCCGGAGCTCGCCGCCACGATCGAGGAGGCGGCCGCGGTCGCCGCCGGCCGCGGTGCGCCTGGCGCAGCGGCGACCCTGTGGCGGTTGGCGGCCGAGCGGACGCCGATCAGCCTGCCGGACGAGCGGGCCCGCCGGCTCACCCGGGCCGCTGACGACGCCGCGGCCGCCGGCCACCTCGCGGAGTCGGCCGAGACGGCGCGGCTCGCCGTACAGGCGGCGACGAAGTCCGAGACCAAGGTGCCTGCGCTGCTGCTGCTCGTGGACGCCGCGTGGCCGGACCGCGACCGCCGGGTCGAGCTGCTGACCGAGGCGTACGAGGCGGCGGCCGGGGACAAGCGGCTCGAGGCGCGCGTGCGGATCATGCGCAGCCACAGCGAGTACTTCGACCGCCGGCTGGACGAGGCGCAGGAGGACGCGCGGGTCGCCGAGGCGCTCGCCCGGGAGTCGGGTGACACCGAGGCGGTCGTGGACGCACTCAGCGCGGCGAGCTCGGTGCTGATCTCCCGGGACGCCGAGCAGACCGCGGACGCGCTGCTGCAGGAGGCGGCCGAGCTGTCCCGCGACCTCCCGCTGACCAAGACCGTGGTGAACGCGCGGCAGATGGCGGCCATGCGGGAGCTGTTCCGCGGCCGGACCGCAGAAGCGATCACCGCGATCAGCGCACTGGTCGACGAAGTCCGCGACGGCGGTGCGATGCGCTGGCTGGCGTCCGTGCTGATCTCCGCGACCGCGATCTACGAGCGCAGCGGGCGCGGCGCGGAAGCGCTGGCCGCCGGGCACGAGTGCTATCAGCTGATGCAGGACATCGGTGAAGAGGCCGAGGTCGGCATGATCATCGCCAGCCGCGCGGAGTGGGCCGGTGGCTCGGCCGCGATGGGCCGGCAGTTGGCCGAGGCCGCGCTCGAAGGTGTCCGTCTGGTCGGCAACGACGAGTGGACCGGTCCGGCGCTGGCGAGTCTCGGGCTGATCGGCGTACTGACCGGGGACCCGCAGCGTGCGGTCGAGGCGTTCGACGCGATCGCGGAGTCGGGGGAAGCGGCGATGCCGTTCGACCCGGCCGTGATCCCGTGGCACGCGGACTACGCCGAGGCGCTGGTCGCGGCCGGGCGGCTGGCGGACGCGGCCGCCCTGATCGCCGACATCCGGGCCCGGGCCGAGACGCTCGACCGGGCCGTCGTACGGGTCGGGCTGGCGCGGTCCGAGGCACTGCTGATCGCCAAGCAGGGCGATCCGGCCGCGGCGCTCGACCTGCTGGAGAAGACCATCAGTACGGCGGGGGACCGCGTCTACCCGCTGGACCTGGCCCGGTGCGAGCTGATCCGCGGCCGCGTCGCCCGTCAGGCCCGCCGCCGTTCGGTCGCCCGGACGGCCTTCCTGGACGCGATCGAGCAGTTCGAGGCGTACGGTGCACCCGCCTGGCGCGAGGTGGCCGAGACCGAGCTCGCCCGGCTCGACGTCCCCAGCCGCAGCCGGCAGCCGTCGGAGCTGACCGACAACGAGCAGCAGATCGTCGCCATGGTCCGCGACGGCTCCACCAACCGCGAGATCGCCGCCGCGCTCTACCTCAGCGTCAAGGCCGTAGAGTCCCAGCTCACCCGCCTCTACCGCCGCTTCGGCGTGGCCAACCGCACGCAGCTCCTGAGAATGGTCGACCGCCCTCAGGGCTGACCGTCTTCCGCAGCCGCGTCCTCCGCGCTTCCGTTCTTCGCCCTCTCGTGCCCTACCGGTAGTCGGTGACACCTGGTGTGCGGTCTGCGGTTGAAGGTCGTACGGGTTCGCAGGGAAACCCTTGAGGTGACCCGTCAGTAGCTTGGAATGCCTTGCTGTCCGCTGCGTGATCGACAAGGGTCGTTCGGGTGAGCTCGCCCCTCGCTCCGGGGCGGCCGAGTGAGGCGCGGCCGCCCCGACTTCACCCACTTGCGACAATGACCGGGTGAAACTCGAACGCAAGCACGCGCTGGTCCTGCTCGGGATCGCGATCTGGAACGTCGTCACCTACGTGACCTTCATCAGGAACCTGGCCGCCACCGAGGACCGCCCCACCGGGTACTACGTCGCACACACCGTCCTGATCGTCGTCAACCTGGCGATCGCCGCCCTGCTCGGCACCTGGGGCGTCCGCGCGCTCAAGGCCGCCCGGACCGGCGGCGCCCAGGAGACCGGCGCCGCGCCGGGGAACGTCAACGCCTGACGAAGCTCGCCGGAGTCACCCCGAGCATCTTCCGGAAGTGCCGGTTCAGGTGCGACTGGTCGTAGAACCCGGTCAGCGACGCCACCTCGGCCGGCGGATACCCGTCGAGCAGGTACCGCCGCGCCAGATCCACCCGCCGCCCGGTCAGGTACCGGTGTGGCGGCATCCCGTACTCCCGGCTGAACGCCCGCACCAGATGCGCCGGATGCGCATGCACCAGCCGCGCCGCGTCCTCCAGCGTGATCCCCGCCGGGACATGCCCGTCCAGCACCTCGCGCAGCCGCCTCGCCACCCCCGGATCGCGCAGTTCGGGCGGATCACTCACGTTCCGGCGCAGATGCTGCCGTAGTCGCTCCTCGATCAGCGTGAGCCGGCTCTGCGCCTCCAGATCCTCCTTGCCGTCCCGCAGTACGCCGTGCAACTGGTGGATGCGGTGCCGCAGTACGGGGTCGACGTACTCGGGCTGGTCGACCGCCGCGCCGATCACGTTGTCGCCGAGCCGGTCGGGCTCCAGGTACAGCACGCGCTTGCGGAAGCCCTCCGGCCGCACCGATCGCCCGTCGTGCGGCACGTTCGGCGGTAGCAGCGACACCTGCGCCTGGGCGAGGCCGTGTTCGCGGTGGTCCAGGTCGTACCGCACCACGCCTTCGTCCACGATCAGCACGGTCCAGGCGTCGTGCGTGTGGCTCGGGTACGCGTGCGACGGGAAGTGGGCGTGCAGAACCTCGACGACGCCGCTCAGCGCGGGCCGCCACGCCCTGACTTCGGCGCTGCCGCTCACGGTCAAGAACATACGCTTCCTTGCCGTGAAGGTTTATCTGAGCGTGGACATGGAGGGCATCACCGGGCTGGTCGACGCGGAGGACGTCCAGCCGCCGGGCCGGGACTACGAGCGCGGCCGGGTCCTGATGACCGAGGACACCAACGCCGCCATCCGGGGTGCGTGCGACGCGGGCGCGACCGCCGTACTGGTGAACGACGCCCACGGCCCGATGCGCAACCTCCTGCCCGACCTGCTCGACCCGCGCGCCACGCTGATCAAGGGCCGCCCGAAGCCGATGGGCATGCTGGAAGGCCTCACCGGCGAGTACGACGCCGCCCTCTGCATCGGCTATCACGCCCGCGCCGGTGTCCTCGGCGTACTCAGTCACAGCTTCATGGGCCACGAGATCGAGGACATCTGGCTCGACGACCAGGTCACCGGCGAGATCGGCCTCTTCCACGCCGCCGCGTACGCGTACGGCGTACCCGTGGCGCTGTTGACCGGCGACGACACCGCCTGCGCGGAAATGACCGCCTGGGACCCCGCCGTCGCGACGGTCACGGTGAAACACGCCAAGGACCGCTTCGCCGCCCAGCTCGTCCCGGTGGCCGAGGCCCGGGCCGCCATCGAGTCGACGGCCCTGAAGGCCCTGCAGAACCTCCGAACCGTCCCCACCACCCCCGCGGCC
>NZ_SMKR01000160.1 GCF_004348725.1 Kribbella turkmenica | reverse complement strand
CCGTATACACGCCGTACAACACCACAGTCGGAATCAAAAACAACCAGATCCACAACGTCGTCCGCACCCCGCCACCCCGCTGCGGAGACCGGGCGACGCTCGGCACGACGGGTGTCGTCTCTCGACGCCGGAGCGTCACCTCGACCGCCATGTCCACCCTCCTGCTGGTAGCGCTGCATCCCTGATCGGGCCACTTACCGGTCGTGATACCTGGTCCACGTTCGGGTCCTCACCCTTTGCTCACTGTTCGAGCTTGTTCGGAGATGTGCGAGATAGTGGTTTGCCGCGCGGCAAGCGCTAATGTTGCATATTCTTTGCCGCGCTGCAAGGCTTGGCGCGGAGGTGGAACAAGAAGTGGTGACCCAGCGGGACGTCGCCCGGCTGGCCGGTGTGTCGGTCCGCACGGTGTCGAACGTCGTCAACGACTTCGCCTACGTGGCCGACGACACTCGGGCCCGGGTGCAGCGAGCTCTGGACGAGCTGGGCTACCGGCCCAACCTGCTGGCGCGCGGGCTGTCCAGCGGTCGCTCCGGGCTCATCGCCTTGATCCTTCCTCTCAACGTTCCCTACTTCCACGAACTGTCCAAGTACGTGGTGGACGAGGCCGAGCGGAGGGGCTACACGGTCCTCATCGATCGAACGGATGGGGAAGTCGCCCGGGAGCGCGCTCTGGTCGGCAGGACGGACCGCTCGGCGCTCTTCGACGGCATCATCTTCAACCCGATCGGTCTGAGCGAGGCCGAGTTGCCGCCTCAGAGCGCCGACACTCCCGTCGTACTGCTCGGAGAGAAGCCTGTCGGCGCTTCCTTCGACCACGTGCAGGTGGATGACGTAGCAGCGGCGAAAGCCGTCACCGAACATCTGATCGGCCTCGGTCGGGACCGGATCTCGGCCATCGGACAGCCGGTGAGGGCGCGGAGCCAGACCGCTCGCCACCGCACCGATGGATATCGGCAGGCTCTGGCGGCCGCGGGCCGCGACTTTGATCCGGATCTGGTTGCGACGGTGAGGTCTTTTCAACGTGCGGATGGGGCCGAGGCGATGACCCGGTTGCTGGAGTCCGGCAAGCCTCCTGACGCGGTCTTCTGTTACAACGATCTGATGGCTCTCGGGGCGCTGCGGACCTTGCTGTCGAAGGGCTATCGGGTCCCCGACGATGTCGCCCTGGCGGGATTCGACGACATCGAGGACGGCCGTTACAGCACGCCGACCCTCACCACGGTCGCACCCGACAAACACCAAATCGCCACGCTGGCGATCGACCTACTGACCCGCCGGCTCGACGGCGACTCCAGTCCGCCACAGACCTGCTCCGCAAGCTGGAAGGTGGTCCCCAGGGAGAGCACCACGGCCAGGTCTTCCGGTCAGCATGAGTCCGCCGTCCAGAACGGCTGATCGTCCAGGACGACTTGGGCGGGCGAACGGTACCTGACGACAGTGTCCGTCCCACTCGCTGTTCTCACCGGCGGCGCAGCCTTCGCCAAAACGTGGCGGTTCCTGGACACGACCATCGGCGGATCTCTCGGCGAGGCGGTAGCCCTTGGGCTGCCCCGAGCAGTACCACGGAGTCCGGCGTTCTGAGGCCGCACCTCGGCCTCGCTCAGACCGATCGGGTCCCGCTGCGGCGCCACTTCCCGTTCGACTTCGACCAAGTCTTGCAGCGCGGCAAGACATATGCCACATTTGGCCTTGCCGCGCGGCAAACCCACTATCTCGCACATCTCCGAACAAGCTTGAACAACAGCGCAGGTGAGGACGATCCGGACGGCAGGCGGTCAGCTACCAAGCAGGAGGGCGGAAGTGGCGAGTCGAAGTGAACCTCCAGAGCTTGTCGAGTCCCGCTCGGACATCGCCGACGACGTCGTGTGCAAAACCTGCATCGCTGACTGGAGCGATCCGCTGAGCGCTGTCAGCCCCGCGAGGTGGTGAAAGTTCAACGATGCAACCAAGGACGCACCATCAGCGAAGCGCACGAATGGACCGAGGAGGTTTCGGTGGCACGAAGACCAATCACAGGTGTCAAGTGGAGCACGCGCATGCGAAATATTCGAGGTGTCCTGTCCGTAGGGATGATCACTGGGCTCATTCTTGTGCCGGGCGACCCGTCAACCGTGATACAGCCGATCGAGTTCACGGCGGACAAACCCATGGCAGCCCAAGCTTCGTCCGTGACGAGTCAGCGGGTCGCCGCGGCGAACGTTCGTAGCTCTGAGCCAATGCCGTTGACCACCAAGGACCGAACGTCCTCGTATCCTCGCGGCGTGCAGTTGCAACACAACGGTGAAGCCAACGGGCGAATCATTGCCAGCGTCACGACCTCTACACCAGAGGGCTGGGGAGCGATTGTCTTCAGGAGCCTCGATAGCGGTGCAAGTTTCGAAGAGATCGCACAACTCCCCGTGTCGGAGCGGAACGGCCAGGCAGGCATGTGCTGCGGGACGTTATTCGAACTTCCTCGGAGAATCGGTGACCTCCCCGCGGGTACGCTTTTATACGCCGCGAGTGTCGGCGCCCAGGCAGAGAACCGTCGAATGGATCTCGATATCTGGCACAGCCGGGACGCGGGACAGACCTGGAAGTACCTGTCGAGGTGCGCAAGTGCCACTGACACCGGTGGGCTGTGGGAGCCGGAATTCTCCGTCGACGTGGACGGACGGCTGGTGTGCCACTACTCGGCCGAGGACCCACCCGACCCCGAGCGCAATGGGCCCCCGCCGCAGCGACTTGTCCGAGCGGTCTCAACCGACGGTGTGAACTGGAGCGACGCGATCGACACCGTACGGCCTGTCGGGGACGCGATCCGACCCGGCATGCCCGTCGTACGGACGCTTCCCGACGGGACATACTTCATGGTGTTCGAGCAGTGCGGCCCGGCCATGGGTCAGTATCGCTGCGCGATACACTCTCGGACGTCGGCAGACGGTTGGAACTGGGGTAACCCGGACGATCACGGACAGATCATCACCAGCGTGAATGGCCGATACTTCGCTCACGCCGCCACGGTCGCCTGGGCCGACAACGGAACGCCACAAGGCGCTCTTCTGCTCATCGGACAGCTCCTCCGCAACGCCGACGGCTCACTGGCCGACGGTAACGGAAAGACCGTTCTGGTCAACCGAGACCGCAACGGTCCCTGGCGGGAGATCCCCGCAGCTGTGGAAGTGAATGCCTTCGGACACTCCTGCCCCAACTACAGTTCGTCGCTCGTACCGCTGACCGGAGGCCGGGAGTTCGTCCAACTCAGCCCTGACCTCACCGAGGGCAAGCTTCCGTGCCGAAGCAGTTTCGGCACCGGAAGCATCCGCTGACTGCGCTCTGCTGGTCACTCAATCGGCCGGTACCGATGGAACAGCCAGCGGCGACATCGGTTCGGTAGCACCGACAGCGAACGGCCGTGTCGGGCGGATGATGCGGGGCGCGAGAGCGCGCCCCGCATCGGCTCGGCATTGAGGTCGCGCCCGGCAACAGATTCCTGATCGCGATCAGCCGCAGCAGCTGCATCACACCAGACATCACCCACCTCACCCCCGATCACAACCTCGCCGCGTGGAGCTGAAGCCCACCCCGTCTCGAGCAGACCCACGGCCGTGCGCCGTAGCCGGCCACCAACGGCGGTCCTGGGGAACCCAGGCTCAGCTTCGACCAGGCAAGCCGAACTCACGTTCCGGCGGAGGTCTTCCGCACCTCTTCACGCACCCCAATCAGCGCGAGAGGATGGTTGCCGATGAGAACTCAAGCGCAACAAGCAGCCACGGAATCCGTTACCTGAGGCCTCAGGCGAGTCGCTGGCTCAGCACATCATTCACTGGCGAAGCCGCGGATGTCCCCAGATTCGTCCAGACCTCAGAGGTGTGATAGCCAGCGCCCTCCGCACTCGACAGCACTCTCTACGGCACGCCCCTTGGATTCCGGAGTGCGCGCCCGGCGAGAGCTCCAGTCGCGCGGCCGTCGTCAATCGTCGCGACGCCCCGGACGAAGACGTATGGGATGCCGATAGCTTGCTGCCGCGGGTTGTCGAACGTCGCCGTGTCAATGACGGTGTCGGGATCGAAGAGCACTATGTCGGCAACACAGCCCGCACTGATAACCCCTCGGTCCGGGAACCCGAGGCGGCGCGCCGCCTGGTGGGTCAGGTGGCTGACACACTCGCCGAGCGACAGGATGCCAAGCTCCCGGACATAACGGCCCAGATAGCGCGGGAAGGTCCCCCACGCTCGCGGGTGCGGACGTGCGCCGACTAGCAGTCCGTCGCTGCCCCCGGTGTGTGTGCGATGCTGCATGATCGTCCGAACGTTGTCCTCGTCGCCGATGTGCAGCACGCACGAGGTTGCCAGCCAGTCCGAGGTGAGCACGTCGAAGTACAGCTCCGCCGGCCGCACACCACTTACCGCCGCGGCCTGCGCGATGCTCTGTCCGACCAAGGACTCGTTGCGCGCTTCCTGCACACCGGCGATCTCTATGGCTGACCAATCGACCGGCACGCCGTGGGCACCGTCCGAGCCAACTTCCTCCATCTCCTTGCGGATGCGTTCTCGTACGTCAGGCACGGCCAGCCGGGCGAGGACCGCGTGTGTGCCGCCCTCCGCCGCCCAACTCGGCAGTAGCGCTGACAGGTAGGTGGCACCTGCCAGGTATGGATAGGTGTCGAGCGAGATGTCGCAACCCTCGGCCAGCGCCGCATCCACCAAGCGCAGCAGATCCGGCGCCTTGCCCTTGTTCACCGGGAAGCTCATCGACGCATGTGTCAAGTGCAGTGGACATCCCGATCGGCGTGAGACGTCGATCATTTCCCGGTAGGCATCCAGCGCGCCCGCTCCGTAGCTGCGATGGTGTGGGCTGTAGTACCCGCCGCTGTGGCGGACCACTTCGCAAAGAGCCACGAGCTCGTCGGTGGTCGCGTACATACCTGGTGCGTACGTGAGTCCTGACGACATGCCGAACGCACCCTCAGCCATCCCAGTTGCAACCAGCTCCCGCATCGCGTCCAGCTCCGAGTCTGTTGCTGGGCGGTTGGCCCAGCCAACCGCAAGCATCCGAACCGAGCCCTGCGGGACGAGATAGGCGGCGTTGACTGCGATGCCTCGGTCGAGCCGGTCCAGGTATTCACCGACGGACCGCCAACTCCAGTCGAAGCCCGCCGGGTCCCCGTTCCAACCGGCCAGCTGCGTTCGCAGGGCGTCCAGGGTCTCGTCGTTGACCGGGGCGTACGAGAGGCCGTCCTGCCCGAGCACTTCGGTCGTGACTCCCTGCGATACTTTCGCCACATGGTCCGGATTGACCAGGAGCTGCAGGTCCGAGTGTGAGTGCATGTCAATGAAGCCTGGTGCCAGCACCAGACCGGTCGCATCGATCACGCGACGGCCACTGATCATGCCGGCATCGGCGATCTCCGCAATGTAGCCGTCCAGGATCCCGACGTCACCCACGTACGGCTCTCCGCCGCGACCGTCGGCGATGAGCGGGCCCCGGAAGACCGTGTCCATGGTGTACCGCCCGCTAGTTGTCGTGCCGGCTGATCGGCACGGATCTCGGTTCGGCACCCATCGGAACGCCGCCGACGACTGTGCTGAAGGACATCCATGGACCGGCCGGCGGCTGCTGCCCCACCCCAGGCTTGGACCAGTCGCAGACGCCATCGCGGAACACCTCGCGGAGCTGTGCTTTCTGCTCACTAGTGAAGGTGACGGTTCCGTAGTCGTCCCAGTCGATGGGCTTGAGTTGGCATTTGAGAATGTTGCTTGCCACCGGAGAGCCGGCCACGATTCTCGGCCTGGCGTAGGTCGGTGCGCATTCGGCGCCAGGCTGACCGTCCCCCCAGCAGGAGTCCCGTGCGTCGGCGGGCTTGTGCCGCAGGACCTTGCGCTCGAGCGGACCGGAGGATCCGTCGGCCTTGACGCGGGCGACCCAATCGACCAGTACGCTGAACGCGACTGCAAACATGGCCTGCACGCCGGGTCCCATTGGCTCGTTCGCCGCCCAGCGAACCATGTTCCCGGCATGCCCGTTGACCGCGACGAGGCGGTCATGCATCATCTCCGGGCGTACTTTCGCATGCACGTCGCTGCCGTCGAACCACCACAGGTCCATGATGGGGACGTTGGCCAACTGCCGACCGTACGTGACGCGGTCAGCCCTGTACACCGCGCGAAGTGCAGGCAGGTCGGCCCTGGTTCGAGCTGGAGTCCAGTTGTTGTCGATGTCGCGACCACCGATGTTCGCGTTCAGATCTACGAACTGTTCCGCCGAGATTTCGTTCCGCTGCAGCGCCCCGAGGCCGTACTGCACCCCTGAGTTGTCGATTGGGCGTCCCGCGAAGCCTTCTGAGCCAGTCGAACCGAACAGGTTGGTCATGTGGTCCTGGAACGTGCACCGCACTCCGCGTCGATTCGTCTCCGGGTTGTACACCCAGGACGGTTCCGGCGGGCCGGCGCACGCCTGCGTCGGATCAAATGCGATCCGTTGAACGTTGTCCAGCGCGTTCACGTCCGGAGGTGTGGCGCACATCGCCCATTTCGGCTCGCCGGCAACGGCCGCGCGGTCTTCGGCACGTGCCCAAATCTGCGGAGTGAGGCTGAAGTACCGCGACAGCAGGTCACAGTCACTGAGCTCGAGGCCGGCGAATGACCAGTGATCGGGTGCGCTGACGAAGGGCATGATTCCGTCCACCAAACCGGGGTTGTTGTCCGCGATGAGGTACAGAAGAACCGCGCCGCTGGACCCACCACTTGCTGTGGTGTACCGGACTTCGCCGTACTCCTCGATGAAGTGTTCCTTCATCATCATCAGTGTCTCCGCAGCGACGATGTCGTTCCAGTTGTTGGCCGCGAACAGCAGCGAAGACGACGCGACTGCATAGCCGCGGGACAACGGCAGATCTTTGAGCTGACCATCCGAGAGAACGTTTGGGACACCAACCCCGCCTTGCCTGTGCTGGGTATTGATCCCACCTCCCGTGTAGAGATGTAGCTTGCCGTTCCACGCGTTCAGCCTCTTTCCGCTCTCGCGCGGATCGAAAAGCACAGCGACATCGAAGATCCCACGGTTGATCACCCCTCGCTCGCGGCGCACGATGTACGGCACCGACTTCCCTTCATCGGTCGTCGTGGTGGCGACGACGGAGCCGTCGGGGGGTGAGCCAGGGTCGTAGGTCTCGAACTGGCTGGTCTGCAAAGACTTGTAAAAGAACTCGTACATCGTCGGTGCGACGCAGGTGCTTCCGGTGGCGGGCCCGAGGCCGGACTTCTCCGTTTCACAGATCCACGGCTCGATCTGATCCCCAGAGAAGATCGGTCCCTGTAGCGAGTGATTGGTGATCGTCAGCTTCGACCCGGCCTTGTTCGACAGGCTCGCGGTGAGCGTGTTTCTGCCCATGCGCAGACCGGTGACCAGACCGATGTAGCGATGGTCTTGACGTGATGCGAACCGGTCCCTGATGTCGTGGCCGTTCAGGCGGATCCGCAGATCGTCCGGATCAGCCCGCTGCGGCAGATCGATCGCCACCAGCGCATCCCCACCCGAGACAAGATCGGCCCGATTCGACAGCACCGAGATCTCGGGCCTTGTCTTCGGTCCGCCCCGCTGGTCCCCCGCCACCGCGCTGCCGGGGACCAGGATGAGTATTGCGACTGCGATTGAGATGATGCGACGCCAAGGTCGCCACTGGCGAACCTGAGCCTTCCACGATTCGGGTTCTACGGCCATGATTACTCCCACTGGATACGAAGGACGAGCAGGTCCCACTGTGTGTCAATGAAAATTTGATCGCCAGGTCTGCCGACCGGACCGCGTCATACGCCAGTCGCGGCTACGGCACTGCGTCACCGTGAAGCGGACTCACAGCCGATCCTGTATCAGGATTTGTTTCGCCTACCCTGTGGGTTTCCGGCAACCACGCAGTGATTGCAACGAGCGCCACAACAGCGACAACTGTGATGTAAATGGCGGGGCTTAATCCGCTGCCAGTCCAGGAAACAAGGAGGGCAGCCACGAACGGCGCGGACCCGCCGAAAATCATGTAGGGGAGGTTGTAGCCAACTGCCGCGGCGGAGTATCGTACGGCCGGAGACATCAATTCCATCATGGTTGGCATCATCGCGCCGAGAATTGTGGCGAACGGCGCGACCAGCAGGATTTCCGCGACGACACCACCCGCGAGGCCGGCGCCGGCGTGGATGATCAGGAATGCCGGAATGGTCAGCACGGCCGCCGACGCCAACGCAGCAATGACGACGGGTCGTCGCCCTACCGTGTCGCTGATCCTTCCCATGCTTAGCCCGATTGCCGCACCGACCAACATGGTGAAGCCAGCGATCATCAACGCTGTTGTGGTCTTCATTCCAACTTGTTCATGCAGGTAGGTTGGCAAGTACCCGATGATGCTGTGCCCCGCCACCGCCTGGTAACTGAATGCGCAGAAGAGTAGGCATAGTTCCCTTCCGTGCATCCGGAATGCGTCGCGTAGGGGCGTCTTGTTGATCTGGTTGCTGGCTTCCAGAGCACGGAATACCGGCGTTTCGTCGAGGCGCAGTCGGAGGTAGAGGCCGACGAGTGCGACGAGTGCGCCGAGGATGAAAGGTATCCGCCAGGCCCACGCTTTGTATTCAGTTGGATATGCGAGCGAGAAGGCGAGCACGGTAACTGCCGCGCTTCCCATTCCAACCAACGCGAACACACTGACGCCGGCAACCCAGGTGCCGCGGCGGCGAGGTGAGGCGTGCTCGAAAACAAAGGTCGCGACCCCAGAGAATTCTCCGCCGGCAGAAAAGCCTTGAGCCAATCGCGCGATAACGAGCAGGACCGGCGCCACGACTCCGATGCTGTTGTAGGTAGGAAGAATCCCCACCATAGCGGTGGAAATCGCCATCAATAGAATGGCCGCCGCCAGGGCGTTACGCCGGCCGAGGCGGTCACCGATGCTGCCGAAGAACAAGGCGCCAAGTGGACGCGCCGCAAATGCGACGCCGTACACGGCGAACGCGGCGAGCAACGCTGCGGTCGGATTTCCCTTGGGGAAATACACCGAGGCGACGATGCCGACCGAGAAGCCGTAGATCGTGAAGTCGTACCATTCGACGAAGTTGCCGACACCGCCCGCGACCAGAACGCGTTTCGTCGGGCTCGGCGGGACTTTAGTTGCGCTGGACATCTCGGATCTTCCTCCCTACTGCGCCTGTGAGTCGATTTTCACTGCATCCCGCCACGTTGGTGGGATTCGCGCAGCTCCGCGAACGGACACCCTCAGCTCAGGGCTCCTGCAACCACACTGCCCACGAAGACCTCGCTCCGGGTGAGTTTGTTACCTGCGACGGCCTGCGGTCCCGGCAAGGCCGCACGCTGTTTGATTTCGGTCATCGTCCCAATGACTTTCTCGCCGCGCCTGCTCGGTCCGGCGCAAAGATCTGTCCCGCGTTAGTCGAGTGCGATGAGTGAAGGTTCTCCGGCGCGCACAGGTGTCTGCTGACGCATGAGGCGCCGACTCGCCCTTGCTACCGCTGCATCTTGATCACGGCCTGTACCGAGTTTGGTCGCGGCAGCTCGCGTTCGCGAGGTCACTCAGCGTTCGACGACGTACCAGCCGTCCTTTGCGAAGCCGATGACCGATGCTCCCTCGGCCATCAGACCCCCCAGCATCTCCCGCACCGCTCGCCGCCACGCGTGCGCCGCATCCCGGCTCTCCCGGCGAAGGCGTTCGACGTCTGGCGGGACCTTGACGAGAACGATCTGACCGGCAGAATCCCGGTGGACTGGTCGGTGAGCTGCGTCTTCCCCGAGTCCTATCACCGCTCCGCCGGCACGCAGCGCCCGCACTTCCCACGATTCATGGCGCCCGGTGCAAGCCTGGACGACCCGAGGTGAGTCGAGCCGCCATTCGACGAGCACTCGATCAGTCTCATCGCCGGCGTTTATCTGATCCGACATAATGCCGTAGAAGCTGGGCATGTAAGCGGCCAATCCCGCGCCGAGCTTGGTCAGATTGAAGTATGCGTTGCGACTGACCAGCGGATCGAAGGTCCAGGTGACGATGGGGATGCCGTGCTGCAATGACCAGCTCCTTTGATGGAGTTTCAGGGCGAACCCCACGCTCCGGCCTCGCAGCTCCGGCGCCACCGCAGCGATGTGCGAATGGAGCAGCTCGCCACCGCCGCGATCGCCTCGGAAGCCGACTGCCGCGCCGACAAGCTGTCCGTCGACGAAGGCGCCGGCAATGTAGTTGCCCACGTGCGCGAGCGCCCTCAACATGCTGACAGTGGTCAGCGGATCCTCGTCGCGAGGCGACCAGGTCCGATGGAAGAGCTCGCAGACTTTGTGAAGCTCTGTCACTTCGTGAATCTCACGAACGTGAACTCCAGCCGATCGCGCGGCAGCCTGCGCGACTGCGATCGCGCTGTCGGTTGGCTCCGATCCGACGGTGCTCGATCCGGACACGAGATCTGTCATGCCGACATCGTCCGGGAGTCCGGCGGAGGCGTCTTGCTTCCACGGAGGAATTCATGGCTGCCCGATTCGTCGTCTTCGACCAGCCTCGGTGTCCTCTGGATCGGGGTGGGCGGTTGCCCTGGCCCTCTTCCTTCGACGCGACGATGTATTGACCTCGATTCGTCGAGTTCGACGAAGTACATCGCCGACCGGAACAGTACCGTCGCCGCAACGATGGTCATTGCCGAGGCTAGGGAGAACCGCGATGACAGCCTCCCACGCAGCATCCGTCACCGTCTCCGACCTGACGGCTCGACTGCCCAGCATGCTGAACGATCTGGAAGCCCTGGTCACCTGCGAATCGCCGTCCGGTGACCACAGGGCCATCGCGCACAGCGCCGACGTCGTGTCCGCGATCGCTCGCCGGCTGACCGGGGAAGTCCCCGAACGGGTTGTCCTGAACGGTTGCACCCATCTGGCCCTGCGGTTCGGTCCCTGTCCGCGGATCCTGCTGCTCGGGCACCATGACACGGTATGGCCACTCGGCTCGCTCGCCACCCATCCATGGTCGGCGACCGGCGGCATCGCGCGCGGACCCGGCTGCTTCGATATGAAGGCCGGTATCGTACAGCTGCTTCATGCCATCGCAGCATTGGCTGACCCAAGCGGGATCTCCGTACTGATCACCGGTGATGAAGAGGTCGGTTCGACCACGTCTCGCGCGCTCATCGAGGACGAGGCACGTACCTGCCAAGTCGTCCTTGTTCTCGAACCCAGCGCCGACGGGGGCGCGCTGAAGATCGGTCGCAAGGGAGCCGCCACGTACCAGGTCCAGGTTCGGGGCAGAGCAGCGCACGCAGGGCTCGAGCCGGAGCATGGGGCGAATGCCGCGATCGAGCTCGCGCGCCAGGTGTTCACCATCATCGATCTGGCAGCCCCCTCACTGGGCACGACAGTCACGCCTACACTCCTGTCCGGAGGCACAACCGCCAACACCGTTCCGGACAGCGCGCAACTGTCCGTCGACGTCCGGGCACTGCTCGCACAAGAACAGCTTCGCGTAGACCGGGCTTTAGCACAGCTCAGACCACACCTCGCTGGTACGGCGCTGCTCCTCGACCGGCAATCGCACCGGCCACCCATGGAACCTGCTGCATCCGCCCGGCTCTTCGACCGGGCGCAGACACTGGCCGGCGAACTCGGACTGCCACCGCTGTCCGGCGTAACGGTCGGTGGAGCCTCCGACGGAAACCTCACCGCAGCGGTCGGAACGGAGACTCTCGATGGCCTGGGGGCCGTTGGTGGTGGTGCGCACGCCGACGACGAGTACGTCGTCATCTCAGAAATTCCACAGCGGACGGCCTTGCTGGCCCGACTGATCGAGGACCTCCGACGAGACCGTCCGTCGGCGGAGTACAAGGAGCAGAACAACTCATGAGGCTTACCGCGGTGGAACTTCGTCGGCTCGAATTGCCGCTGGTCGCACCCTTTCGCACCTCCTTCGGCACCCAAACCGTCCGTGATGTCCTCCTCGTCCATGTCGTCACGACTGATGGAGAGGGATGGGCGGAGTGCGCGGCAGCGCGTGAACCTCGATACAGCTCTGAGTACGTCGACGGCGCCGCAGAGGTGCTGCGCCGCTTCCTCATCCCGGCAGTAGCAGACCTGCCGGACCCGAACCCCTACGCGATCGCGCCGGCCCTGTCCCAGTTCAAGGGCCACCGGATGGCCAAAGCCGCCCTCGAGACGGCCGTCCTGGACGCCTCGTTGCGCGCCAAGGGAGTCTCACTCGCGCGGGAGCTCGGCGCAGTTCGATCACGGGTGGCCGCGGGTGTGTCGGTCGGAATCATGGATTCGATCGAGGAGCTTCTCGACGCCGTCGACCGATACCTCGAAGCCGGTTATCTGCGAATAAAGTTGAAGATCGCTCCCGGATGGGACGTCGAGCCGGTGCGAGCTGTCCGGGAACAGGTCGGCGACGACGTCCTGCTGCAGGTCGACGCCAACGCAGCCTACACATTGGCCGACGCGCCGCACCTGGCGCGACTCGACCCCTACGATCTGCTGCTGATCGAGCAACCGCTCGGCGACGAGGACTTACGCGAGCACGCCCTGCTCACCAAGCTGATCCGCACACCGGTGTGTCTGGACGAGTCGATAACCTCGGCCAAGGCAGCGGCGGACGCAATCATGCTCGGCGCGACCTCGGTGATCAACATCAAACCGAGCAGAGTGGGCGGCTACCTCGAGGCGAAGCGGATCCACGACCTGTGCCAGGCGCACGGCGTCCCGGTGTGGTGTGGCGGCATGTTGGAGACGGGCATCGGGCGGGCCGCGAACCTCGCGCTGGCCGCGCTCCCGAACTTCACCTTGCCGGGCGACACGTCGGCCTCGAACCGATACTACGCTGTCGACGTGACAGAGCCATTCACTCTCGACAACGGCCATCTTGCTGTGCCCGCCGGACCGGGTGTTGGGGTCGAGCCGTGCATGGACGTGCTGGATCAGTTGACGACGGCGATCGAGGTGATATCGCCGTGAGCGACGGACGCTCATGGCAGACGGGTGCGACGCTGGCCCGAGTGCTCGACAACCTTGGCGGCACCGTGCTCGGGCCCGCTGTCGGCGCTGCGCCGGAACGCCACCGCGTGACGGAAATCGTGATCTTCGACCAGCACGACGACACCCCCTGCCCGCCAGGGGCGATTGTCCTCGGCGTTGGGCTACGCGAACCAGCCGACATTGCTGACTTGCTGCACTGGCTTGGCAAGGCCCAAGCGGCTGCGCTCGTGATCCGTGCGCCAGTGGATACCGATGACCTGGTTCGGGCCGCTCAAACCACCGTGGGTATTCCTGTGCTGACGCTCGTCCCTGGTGCCACCTGGGCTCAGGTAGCGGCATTGCTCCGCTCGATCCTGTCCGATGGCGAGGAGATGCCTGGCACGTCGCAGACCTTGGCCGGCGTACCCGCCGGAGATCTGTTCTCCTTGGCCAACGCGATCAGCGCCCTGGTCGATGCACCCGTGACGATCGAAGACACCTCGTCTCGGGTCGTCGCCTTCTCCGCGGACCAAGACCAAGCTGACGACCCGAGAATCCGAACGATTCTTGGACGTCAGGTCCCCGAGCAATACCTTCGGCTGCTGGAAGAACAGGGCATCTTCGCCCGGCTCTACCGCAGTACCACACCAATCTACTTCGAGCTTCCCGCACCTGCGCTGCCGCGGATGGCGATCGCCGTCCGCGCGGGCGATGAGACCCTCGGCTCGATGTGGGCCGCTGTCGAGCAGCGACCGACGTCCGAACAGGAGCAGGCGTTCACGGAGTCGGCCAAGGTGGCGGCCCTCCATATGCTTCGCCAACGCGCCGGCGCAGACATCGAGCGGCGACTACGGGCTGAGCTCGTGGCTACGATCCTGGAAGGTGGCGCCGGCGCGTTCGAAGCCGGCCGTCGGCTGCAACTCACGTCATCGACCGCGGTCGTACTCGCCTTCGGCATGGTTGACATCCAGAGTCAACTCGCCGCTCGTTCCGAGGCTGAGCGGCAGCGTCTGGCGGATGCCCTTGCGCTCTACCTCACCGGCGTTCATCCGCGCTCCGCATCCGCTCTCGTGGGCGGTATCGTCTACGGAATTCTCCCCGTTGCACTCGGTTCCGAGGAAGCCGACCTGCGGGCAAAGCAGGTCGCGGTCGACTTCCTCGACAGGACCGGGAATCGACTCAGATGCGCCGCCGGCATCGGCAGGATCGCCACCGGCGTCAAGGAGCTCGCCCAGTCCCGCATGGACGCCGATCGAGCACTCAGAGTGCTGCGGTTCGGGTTCACCAAGGACCGGATCGCGCGCATCAACGAGGTCTACGCGACAGCCCTTCTCCTGGAGCTTTCCGATCTCATCGCTGCTGAGACAGCGCTGCCACACGGCCCGCTGTCGAACCTGGTGAGGTACGACGAGCAGCACAACGCCCAACTTGTGCAGAGCCTGCGCGCCTGGCTCGATGCTTTCGGTGACGTCAACGCCGCTGCAGCAGCCGTCCACGTGCATCCGAGCACATTCCGCTACCGCCTCAGACGGGTAGCGCAAATCGCTAACCTGGACTTGGCCGATGCAGAGCAACGGTTCGCCGCCATGCTGCAACTGCGCCTCCTCGACACGACCGAAGCCGACAACACCGCTGTCGACCACGTGGACGAATGAGCTCGGCTTTCCGACTACTGCATCGATGACGCTGCGTGCCCGTCACATCGAGGCGCAGAGTCCGCAGCCGCCCTTCGGGTTCGGCGATACCGCAAACTCTCGAGGCCGGGGTTCGGGTGGCTACTGAACGAAGTCGCGCAGGGTGAGGGCCAGGTGTAGTCGTAGGCGGTCGACACCTGAGGTGAGATCTAGCTTGGCCAGTTCTTCGACGCGGTTCAGCCGTTGGTAGAGCGTCTGCCGGTGGATGTTCAGGGCGGCTGCTGCCGTGCCGTGGGCGCCGGCAGCATCGAGGTAGATACGAGCGGTTTGGGTGAGTACCGGGTCACCCTCCACGACGAAGCGGCCGATCGGCCCGTCGAATATCGTGCGCTGGAGATCCTGTGGCGACAGAATCTCCAGTAGGCGGAGCACGCCGAGGTCGTCCCATGCGGTGACCGCTGAGTTGTTCGGGTTCAGTTGTGCTACCCGAAGCGCCACCTGGGCACCCGACCAGCTTGAGCTCAAGTCACCAAGACCGTCGACGCTTGGCCCAAGCCCGCATTGGAGCGTTCGCTTTTGCTCTTCACGAAGGCGGGTGAGCAGACCGATCACCGCTTCACGGTTTCGCTCAGTGCCGAGCTGATCGATCGCGACCACGGCCAACGCGTGCTGGGGGCCGCGCCGTACCCACAGCACGCCGTTCCGCAAGCGGCGGCCGGCTTGGTCGAGCAAGTCCGACGGACCAGCGATCGCTACACACCTCACTGGATCGCCTTGTTCGAGGTGTGTGAGCTGGGCGAGTTCGCGGACTGCCCAGCGCACGGCTGTCTCATCGCCGGTGAGCAGTTCACGCACTAGGACCTCCGTCCGCAGCCGGTGGCGACCATTCTGGCTGAGGAGCAGTCCGGCGGCGTCTGCGATCCGCATCGCGTCCGGGAACAGCGTCGACGGAATGCTTTGATCGGGGTCAATCACCCAGAAGTACCCGTAGATGCGATTGAGGTGCCGGGCAGGAATGCAGAGCCGGGAGGCAATGCCGAGGGCGTGGTCGCTGGGAGTGCGCACCGGTTCCTGAGCGGACCGAATGCCGTGGCCCTGGAACCACTTCTGTACCGCAGGAGTCGCTCGTCGCTGCAGGATGCTGCTCTGCCGCACCTCGTCGACCTCGAGTTGAGCGGCATGGGCAAGCAGAGCGAAGTCGCGGTCCTCGAGCACACATGGTGCGCCCAGCAACGAAGCCATGGACTCGACGAGAGCATCCAATTCACCGTCTGTCACTGAGCAAATGTATGTCAGGAGCGCTGCAACCAATTGTCAACTGTCCATGGATCGAGCGGACGGGTGAGGCCTAGCCTCAGGGACAGCCGAGCATGAGGAGCCGCCGCGAATGATGCGCCAAGCCCTGATATGGGCATCGACCAGTACGGTGATCCGTCCTGCGGTCGAACGTATGAACGTGACTCAACGCGTCGTCGAGCGCTTCGTGGCGGGTCAGGATGAACAGGCCGCACTGGCCGTCGTACGACGTATGCGGTCGGACGGGATGACCTTCTCCCTCGACATCGTCGGCGAGCACGTAAACGACTCCGAGAGCGCGCGGATGACCTCCATGGCATACGTCTCGTTGCTCCGCGTCTCGGCCAAGCCGGACTCACAGACGACGCCGAGGTATCGGTCAAGCTCTCGGCACTCGGGCTGGGCCTCAAATCCGGCGAGGAGATCGCGCTGCGGCACGCCAGAGAAGTCTGCGCGGCCGCGGCGACTGTTGGCGCGAAGGTGACCCTCGATATGGAGGAGCACCGCACCGTCGACGCCGCGCTGGGAATCGGGAACACCTTGCGGCAGGACTTCCCGCTGACCGGCAATGTTCTGCAGGCGAACTTGCGGCGCACGGAGCACGATCTGGCAACCCTTGCCCAAAGTTACGCGGCAGAGGCCCCTGCGCGGATTCGTTACGTCAAGGGTGCGTACAAAGAGTCCGTCCAGGTCGCGTTCCGCTCCAAGAAGGAGGTCGACCGTGCCTACCAGCGTGGCATTGACCGACTGATGTCGGCGCCAGGTCTGCGCCCCATGCTTGGCACCCATGATCCGGCCATGTTGGATTACGGACTAGTGGCCGCCGATGCCGCCGGTCGTACGACGACGGCATGGGAGATGCAGCTGCTCTTCGGCGTCCGCCCCGATCTGCAACAGCGGTACGCCGCCGCCGGCCAGACCGTCCGCGTCTATCTGCCGTTCGGGCGCGACTGGTACCCGTACTTCATGCGCCGTCTGGCGGAACGACCGGCCAATCTGGCCTTCTTCCTCCGTTCCCTTCGCAGCACGCGATCCCGTATTGCCCGCAACAGTGCCTCAGTTGGCTGACTACCTGATCGAGGAGTGTCGCAGTATGGATGCCGTCACCGCTGTTCCTACGCCCGCCAATGAGCCTGTGAAGGGGTATGCGCCCGGATCGTTGGAGCGGGCGAGTTTGGAGGCGAAGCTGAAGGAGTT
>NZ_SMKR01000015.1 GCF_004348725.1 Kribbella turkmenica | reverse complement strand
GGGAGGAGGGTGGCTGCCCCGACGACGGCTCGGGATTCGGCCAGCAGGGAGAGGACCCGGGCGAGGGAGTCCGCGGGTACGTCGAGCTCGAAGTGGTGGACGGGTTCGTGGACGGTGGTGCCGGCGTTGGCCAGCGCTTGCATGAGGACCAGGGGGACGAGGCGGCGGAAGTCGGCGGCGACGGTCGTCGCGGAGTCGTAACCGGTGTGGGTGACCGCCACCTGGACGTCCGGGATCTCCCAGCCGTAGAGGCCCTGCTGCAAGGTCAAGCGGACGGTTTCCTCGATCGCGGTGTGGAAGGCGCGTGGAAGGGCCCCGAGCTCGGACTCGATGCTGTAGTCGACGCCGGAATCGGACGGCGAGACGCGGAAGCCGACGGTCGCCGTCCACGGGTTGTCAGGGGCACCCATTTCCCGGTACGCCGTACCGACGCCGTTCAGCCGCTCGACATGGATCGGGCTGGTCTCGCTGAAGTCGACGGCCAGGCCGTACTCGCTCTCCAGCAGCGACGCGACGACTTCCTTCTGGACCTCGCCGTACAGGCTGACCGTGAGGTCGTCGGCCTTGCGGACCCGGATCAGCGGGTCCTGCTCGGCGAGCTGCGTCAGCGCCTGGAACAGCTTGACCCGGTCTCGTGCGCTGACGACCGTCTCGAGCGTCGGCGGCGCGAACAACTGCCCGACGCCGTCGACGCGAACACCAAGCTGGTCACCGATCCGGATGTCCTTCAAGCCCCGCAACGCGACGATCTGACCGGCTTCGGCGTGATCCACACTCTGCCGGGACCCGCGGGAGAAGAGCTCGACGGCGCTCGGACGGGCCTGGTACGACGGGCCCGCCGACGGGTGCACGTCGACGTACGACCGCGCCGGCAGCGACCCGGCGAACACCCGAGCGGACGCGATCTTCTGGCCGGCCGCACCTCGCTCCACCTTGAAAACCCTTGCCCGCAGGGGATCCGCGGCAGCTCCCTCGGCGCGCGGCAGCCAGGAACGGATCCCCGAGATCAACTCCGCGACACCGATCCCGGTCATCGCGGAGCCGAAGTACACCGGGTGAACCTGCGCCGTGCCGGCCTGCCGCCGCAGCTCGGCAACGTAGTCCGCGGGCACCAACGCGTCGTCCAGATAGCGCGCCAGGAACTCATCGTTGTTCTCGGCAAGCAATTCGCCCAGCTCCTGGCCGCCGGGCGGGAACGGCGTGAAGCGCGCCGCCCGGCTGCCGAGCCCGGCCACCGACCCCATCGGCACGTACGCCGGGGTCAGCAACCGCCCGATGTCGGCCAGCAGGTCGTCGTAGCGGGCGCCCAGCCGGTCGATCTTGTTCACGAACAGCAGGGTCGGGATCCGCAGGCGCTGCAGCGTCCGCATCAGCAACCGGGTCTGGACCTGGACGCCCTCGACCGCGGAGATCACCAGCACGGCACCGTCCAGCACGGACAGCGCGCGTTCCACCTCGGCGATGAAGTCGGAGTGCCCGGGGGTGTCGATCAGATTGACGGTCAGGTCGTCCAGCTCGAACGAGACCACCGCCGAGCGGATGGTGATCCCGCGGCGGCGTTCGAGGTCCATCGAGTCGGTCTGGGTGTTCCCGTCGTCGACCCGGCCGACCCGGTCGATCACGCCGGCGGCGTGCAGCAGCCGCTCGGTCAGGCTGGTCTTACCGGCGTCGACATGCGCCACAATGCCCATCGTCAGAGAGTTCAAGAGTCCTCGCGAATGCGTCGAAGCGATCGGTCGTGTCGAGGTCGATCACCGCGCGGCGCATCCCGGTCTCCGTCCATCAGCCAATGACATGGGCAAACGCTTGGATGGTAACGCTGCCCCGGATTGCCCGCGACCGATTTTCGATGAGCCCTTTCAGCGGCCGATCACCGGCGATTAGCCTGCGCCCACGGCCGCCCGGGTCCCGGGCAAACTTCGCGGACCGGGACATCTGGGGCGGTCACTGGGGAGGACAAGGAGTTCTCATGTCATTGACGGACGATTTTCTCGCCGCCGCCACCACCCGAGGCCCGAAGCCGAGCGCGATCCTCGCGGCCGTCGCACCTCAACTGGACGCCACCGGGTACATGGGCCGCTGTCTCAGCCGGCCCGCCTTCCTGGAGGCCGAGGAGTACCACCGGCTCGCAAGCGACCTCGACCTGCTGCACTCGGCTCTGACCCGCATCCCCGAGCGCTTGTTCGGCGGCGATCTCGCCGCGTTCGCGCTGGCGGTCGGGCTGACCGAGGAGCAGGCCGCCGCCGTCGTCCGGGGCCGCGGTACGGCGCCGAGCCGGTTCGCCCGGGCGGACATGTACAAGGACGGCGACGGGTTCCACCTGCTCGAGATCAACATGGGCAGCACCGCCGGCGGTGTCGACAATCCGATTCTGAACAAGGCGATGCTCGAACTGCCGTTCATCGCGGACTTCGTCGAGCGGCACCGACTGGACTACACCGAGACGATGGAGGAGGTCGTCAGGACGATCCTGACCGAGGCCAAGGTGCCGACCGGCGTCCGGCCGACGATGGCGATCGCCGACTTCCCCGACAGCTACCCGGACCTCGAACGCCAGCTGCACAAGATCGGCGCGATGCTGACGCCGATGGGGATCGACGCGCTTCCCTGCCCGGTGGACGCGCTGGAGTACAAGGACGACCGGGTCTGGCTGGGCGACCGGCCGATCGACATCGTCTTCCGGCTGTTCATGATCGAGGACCTGCTGAAGCCGGGTGCGGTCGCGATGCTCGATCCGGTGCTGCAGGCGTCCGAGCGCGGCCACGTCGCGATCTTCACCCCGCTCGACGCCGAGCTGTACGGGAGCAAGGGCTGCCTCGCGCTGCTGTCCGACGAGGCCTACCGGGACCGCTACTCCCCCGACGAGTTGGCCGCGCTCGACCGGATCCTGCCCTGGACCCGGATGGTCCGCCGCGGCCCGGTGACGGTCGACGGCCGGAAGACCGACCTGCTGGAGTACGCCGTCGCCGCCCGCGAGGAGCTGGTGCTCAAGCCGACCTCGCTGCACGGCGGGGACGGCGTACTGCTCGGCTGGCGGAGCGACCCGCAGACCTGGGCGGCCCGGCTGGACGAGGCCATGGACAAACCGTGGGTGCTGCAACGGCGGGTCCGGCCGGTGCCGGAGACCTTCCTGACCGACGACGGTGAGGAGGAGTGGCTGCTCACCTGGGGCGCGTTCCTGGTGAGTCAGGGGCTGGGCGGTTTCTGGGTGCGCGGATCGCAGGAGCTCGACGGCGGCATCGTCAACATCGCCACCGGAGCGACCGCGAGCTGCTGCTTCTTCCGCACCTCGTAGTCAAACGCTCGCTTCGCCCACCGGTCCGGGAAACCCTTGAGAACAAGGGTTTTCAGGCTGGTGGGCAAGCGGCGAGAGGAGTAATGTCGCGGGCTGTGACCGGCCCGGTGAGGCGAGTTACCGGCCGGGAGCCGTACCGCCGCCCACAGTAGGAGCCTCGATGCCCGTGCCCGCTGGTCTGACCGTTGTGATCGTCCCTCCCGCCACAGCGAACGGGCCGTTGCACGTGGGGCACCTGTCGGGTCCCTACCTGGCCGCGGACATCGCGGCCCGGGCGGCGCGTGCGCGCGGCGAACGGGTGGTGACGACCGCCGGCTTCGACGTCCACCAGAACTGGGTGCTGACCCGCGCCGAGAACGAGGGCGTCGACGTCGACAAGCTGGCCGCCGTGTACCGGGACGAGATCGTCAACGCACTGGATGCCGCCAGAATCCGGTACGACGTCTTTCTCGACCCGCAGAGCGAGGCGTACCGGCACGGCGTCACCACCCTGGCCGCCGACCTGACCGAGGCCGGCCGGTTTCCCCTGCGCCGAACGACGTTGCTGGCCTGCCGCGACTGTGGCCGCACCTTGCACCAGTCGTACGTCGTCGGCGTCTGCGCCTGGTGCGGATCGGACGCGGCCGGTGGCGGCTGCGAGGGCTGCGGCGGCTACACCGCGGCCGAGAACCTGGTCCACCCGCGCTGCAACCGCTGCGGCGGCGAGCCGCGACCGTTCCTGGCGAAGGTGCCGGTGCTGGCGATGGAGGACTACCGGCAGGAGCTGATCGAGATCTGGTTGCGCGCCGAGCTGCCGGATCGCGCGCGCAGGCTCGTCACGCACTACCTCGAGCGGCGACTCCCCGACGTACCGATCGCGTATCCGACCAACTGGGGTCTCGCCGGGACCGGACCGCACGAAGGACTCCGGCTGGAGGTGTACGCCGAGGTCGGCGTGTCAACCGTGTGCGGCGTCGCGCAGTCGATCCGGCCGGGAGCGCTCGGACTGGAGGAGACGTCGCAGGCGTGGTCCGAGGTCGGGTCGCTGTGGCACTTCAACGGAATCGACAACGGCTTCTACTTCGCGCTGTTCTGGCCGGCCGTCTACCTGGCCTGCGGGGTGCCGCCGGAGGCGATCGGCGGGGCGCAGGTGAACGAGTTCTACACGCTCGACGGGGAGAAGTTCTCGACCAGCCGGGACCACGCGATCTGGGCGAACGACTTCCTGCACGACGAGGACGTCGACATCGTCCGGCTCTACCTGGCCTGGGACCGGCCGGACCGCTATCCGAGTGACTTCACGTTGTCGGCGTACCGGGAGTTCGAGGCGTATGTCCGTCCGCTGCTCGACGGCGCGCGGCGTTCCACGCTGCCCGCCGTACTGGCGGAGGCCGAGCTCCGCCGGGGCGCGGCGGCGTTGCGTCCGCGCGGGTTCGATCCGGCGCTCGCGGTCAGGTCGCTGCTGACCGGGCTCGCGGCGAGTACGCCGGAGGCGGAGCTACTGCTGTCGGTCCTCACGGGGAGGTGACATGGACGTCCCGAACTACGACGGCCGGGTCTTCCGACCCGTCGGCAACCCGCCGGACGCGCCCACCGGGCGCTACCACCAGAACGGCAAGCTGATCTGGGCCGAGTTCGGCGGCGGCCGCCTGTACTTCGGCCGTCTGGTCGGCACCTGCGACGACACCGGCACGATCACTGCCACCTACTGCCAGCTCGCCACCGACGGCACCGCCACCGCCGGGAAGCTCACCAGCGTCCCGTCGTGGACCCCCGACGGCACCCTCACCCTCACCGAGCACTACCACCGCCTCGACGGCGCCACCGGCACCTCAACCATCGAGGAAGTCGACCCCTCCTTGGGCCCACCGCCCCCGGATTCGCTCAGCGGTTGACGGTGGCGGGGAGGACTCGGGCCCCGGGGACCGGGCCTTCGGCCTGGCGAACCATGCGGCAGAGACCGGACTCGGCGAGCTCGACGGCGAGGTCGACGGCACTGCGGCTGTCGGCGGCGAGGAACAGGCAGGTGGGGCCCGAGCCGGAGATCTGGGCGGCCAGGGCGCCCTGGTCGAGGCCGAACTGGAGGGTGTCGCCCAGCTCGGGGCGCAGGGACAGCGCGGCCGCCTGGAGGTCGTTGCTGAGAGCAACCGCGAGGGCGTCCGCCCGGCCGGACAGCAGCGCGGACAGCAGTTCCGGCCGGACCTGCGGTGCCTCGACCCGGCGGAGCGGGCGGAGGCGGTCCAGTTCGCCGTACACCGCGGGGGTGGACAGGCCGCCTTCGGCGATCGCGAACACCCAGTGGAACGTCCCGCGCGACATCACCTCGGTGACCTGCTCGCCCCGGCCGCGGCCGAGCGCGGTGTGGCCGACGAGGCAGAACGGCACGTCGCTGCCGAGTTCCCCCGCGAGGTGCTGCAACTCGGTCTGCGACAGCTGCAGTCCCCACAACCGGTTGCACGCCACCAGAGTCGCTGCCGCGTCAGTGGAACCGCCCGCCATCCCCCCCGCGACCGGGATGGTCTTCCGGATGGTCAGCGCGACGCCTTCCTCCACGTCGTACTCGGCCTGCAGCAGTTGCGCCGCCCGTACCGCCAGGTTCGTCGCGTCCGCCGGTACGTCGGCCGCGAAGTCGCCGGCCACCTCGACCGAGATCGTGGCGTCGTCGTCCCGCACGACCGCGGTGACATCGTCGTACAGGGCAACGGCCTGGTATACCGTGGCGACGGGATGGAAACCGTCCGGGCGCGGCGGACCGACCGACAGAGCGAGATTGATCTTGGCCGGCGACCGCACCGTGACCTCAGCAGAAGGTGGCACTCGCACAGGCTAGGGCATGCCCCAGGTGCCTCAGACAGTCCGCGCCGCGCCGGCGAGCGCGGCGAACTCGGTGATGCCGAGCATCTCGCCGCGCAACCGGGCGTCGACCCCTGTCCGGCGGAAGACCTCGTCGAGCCGGTCGCGGTCCGGCAGCCAGCGTGCCAGCGCGGACCGGATCGTCTTGCGCCGCTGCGAGAACGCGGCCTCGATGACGGCGAAGACCTCTTCCCGACTCGCTGACGTGGAAGGCGGTTCCCGGCGCTCGAACGCGACCAGGCCGGAGTCGACGTTCGGCGCCGGCCAGAACACGTTCCGCCCGATCGGCCCGGCGCGGCGGACCTCGGCGTACCAGGCCGCCTTCGCGGACGGTACGCCGTACGTGCGCGAACCGGGCCCGGCCGCAAGCCGGTCGGCGACCTCGGACTGCACCATCACCAGCCCGTGCCGCAGCGAGCCGGACACCTCGAGCAGATGCAGCAGCACCGGTACGGCGACGTTGTACGGCAGGTTGGCGACACATGCGCTCGGAGCACCGATCTCGGCAGGACCCACGTCCATCGCGTCCGCCTCGACCACGGTCAGTCGATCGGCCTGCCCCGGCGCGTACGACGCGATCGTCGACGGCAGCGCGGACGCGAGCAGGGGGTCGATCTCGACCGCCGTGACCCGGTGTCCCCCGGCGAGCAGCGCCAGCGTCAGCGACCCCAGTCCGGGTCCGACCTCCAGCACCGTCTCCCCGGCCTCGTCGAGCGCGGCCGCGCGGACGATGCGGCGGACCGTGTTCGGGTCGATGACGAAGTTCTGGCCGCGCTGCTTGGTCGGGCGGACCCCGAGCGTCGCGGCCAGTGAACGCACATCGGCCGGACCGAGAAGTCTCGGTCCGGCCGATGTGGATGAATCAGACGAGGTCACCTCGTCAGTGTGTCAGGCTCAGGCCCGCTTGCCGCAGACCGGCCAGTCGCCGTAGCCGCCACGCGCCGCGCGAACCTTCTCGGCGATCGCGATCTGCTGCGCCTTGCTCGCCAGGTGGGCGTTCTCCGCGTAGGCGTCGCCGCCGTACGCGACCCAGGTCTGGTGGCTGAACTGCAGACCGCCGTAGTACCCGTTGCCGGTGTTGATCGACCAGTTTCCGCCCGACTCGCACTCGGCGATCCGGTCCCACACGCTGGTGTCGCCGATCGGCGGCTCGGTGTCGGTGGTCGGCTCCTCCGGCTTCGGCTTGGTGCCGACGGTGACCTTCGCGTCCACCGGCGCACTGACGACCTTGCTCGTGACCACCTTGGTGGCCGACAGCTTGCCGTCCAGGTAGGTGTAGAGGTACGTGATCGACTTCGCACCGGCCTTGCCCGCCGCAGTGATCTTCTTCGTCCCCTCGAGCAGGGCGTCCGACGTGGTCTCGTCGGTGCCGAACGCGATCGCCTCGGTCTTGGTGACCTTCTTCAGGTCGACCTTCACGTAGCCGATCTTGTTGACCCCGGGCTTGAGCGCGGTGGCCGGCGCCGGGCTGATCCGGTCGTCCTTGTCCCAGACGATCTTCGCCGCGGTCAACGCCTCACCGACGGTCCCGGCCATCGACTTCACGGTCGCGACCTTCCCCTGCCGCACGATCTGCACGGTCTTCGGTGTCTTGACGACGAGCTCCAGTCCCTCGCGGCCGATCGGCGCGCTCCGGCTGGTGGAGAAGACGGCCGCGGTGTCGTACCGCAGGCCCAGGTCGGCCAGCGCCTCGTTCACGCTGTCGGCCGTGGTCCAGAAGGTCCTCTTGGTGCCGTCGGAGTTGACGGTCAGCTGGCGACCGTACTGCACCGCGATCTCCTGGCCGTCCTTCAACTTCGCGTCCAGGCCCGGTGCCACGACGTCGTGCTCACCGACCTGGATCTTCTCGTCTTCCAGGGCGTCCGCCACGGTGGAGCCGAAGGTGTGCACCTTCTGCACCTGGCCGTCGACGGAAAGGCTGACTGTCTTGCTCTTGCTGGCATAGGCCACGGAGCCGCCGGCGACGGCGAACGCGGCCGTCGCTGCGACAGCCGCGATGATGGACTTACGCACTAACGCTCCCAGGTAGGGCTACCCGGGCACGGGGTTTGGACAGCACAGGCGCGGGCCGCGTATGCCGGGTAAGGTCCGGCCCTCCGGTCCGGAGGATTGGCACGGTTCACGCCGAGGGGCGTGCTGTCCGGAACCTTCCCCGATCCCGGCCAACATCACGAGACAGTAACGAAGAAGTTCCGGATGCGCCAATCCTCTCGTCGACAGGTCGCCGGAAGGTGTAATGGGACGATCACACGTCGTGACGGCCCCAGTGCCCCCGATGTACGACGTCCGCCATCCCGCGGCGGCCTCGCCGCAGCGACGGCGACCGCTTGTCCGGGGCCCGGTAGCCGACCGACAGCAGGCCGATCAGGTCGAACCCCGCGGGCACCCCGAACTCCTGGTTGAGCTTGCCGACCTTGTCGGCGGGAGGCCCGAAAAAGCAGGCTCCCAGGCCTTCGTCGACGACCGTCTGCAGCATCAGCAGCACAGCCATCCCGGTGTCGACGTACCAGTACGGCGCCGTCCACCGGGACTCGTCGCGGTCGGTCCAGCCCTTGTCCGGCTCGGTGTAGCGATCGAGGTATGCGTCCTTGTGCGCGAAGGCCAGGATCAGCAACGGCGCGCGCCGGAGTCCTGTGATCCATTCCACATACTTCTCGTCGACCTCGGCGCCCGCGATTGCCCAGTACCGCTCCCGGTCGTCGCCCTCCAGCGTGAGGAACGCCCAGCCCTGGCTGAACCCACCCGACGGCGCGTGCAGCCCGTTCTCCAGGATGCGTTCCCGGACGTCGGCCGGCACGGGGCGATCGGGGTCGTAGTTACGCACCATCCGGCGCCGCCGGACCACCTCACTGAACTCCATGAGGCCTGTCTACCAGCTGCCGCCGAAGGCCCTGTCCGCGTTCGTGTTCAGCGCGTCGCACAGCTCCGCGACCGAGATGTTCAGCACGCCCGCCATCTTCCGGACCGTGTGCGGGACCAGGTACGACGCGTTCGGCTGCCCGCGGTGCGGCGAGGGCGTCAGGTACGGCGCGTCCGTCTCGACCAGTACGCGGTCGAGCGGGGTCACGGCCAGCGCGTCCCGCAACGACTGGGCGTTCTTGAAGGTCACCACGCCGGCGAAGCTCAGGTACGCGCCGCGGTTCACGCACTCGCGGGCGAACTCGGTGTCGCCGGAGAAGCAGTGCATCACCAGCCGGTCCGGAACCCCTTCCCGGTCGAGGATCCGGAGGATGTCGTCGTGCGCGTCCCGGTCGTGGATCATCAGGGTCTTGTCGAGCCGCTTCGCCAGGTCGATGTGCGCGGCGAACGACTCGTGCTGGGCGGCCCGGCCGTCCTCACCGGTGCGGAAGTAGTCCAGCCCGGTCTCGCCGATCACGCGGACCTTGCCCGAGCTTTTCGCGAGCTGCTCGATCTCGGCGAGCGCACTGTCCAGCTCGCCGGCCGCCTTCAGCTTGGGTGCCTCGTTCGGGTGCAGCGCGACGCCCGCGACCAGACCCCTGTGCCGCTCCGCGGCCTCGACCGCCCAGACCGCGCCGGGCAGGTCACAGCCGACCTGGACGATCCGGGTGACGCCGACCGACGACGCCAGCTTGATCGCGTCGGCGGGGCTCAGCCAGGCACCGTCCTCGCCGTCGGCGATGTCGAGGTGGCAGTGCGCGTCGACCACACTCATCGGCAGCGGGTCGGGCACCGCTGGGCGCGACCGGTCCCGCGAGCGGCCGTCCTCCCCGATCGCGGCCCGCTCGCGGGTCGGCCGGTCGACCTCCACACCGTCAGCAGACATACGGCCTAGGTTACTGACTGCGCCTCGGCGGCTTCCTCGACCTTCGCGACGAGCGGCTCCTCCAGGCCGCGCGAGTGCGCCGCCTCCTCCTCCGCGATATCGGTCCCCGCCGTGGCCACGAAGTTCGCCATCGTCCTCGAATCCTCTCCGCCGGACGTCCGGACCGGTGTCCGCCTGCGGTTCGTGGGAACGCGTCAGCCGAGCCGCGCGAGCTCCTCGTCGACCACTTCCGGGGCGAGCTTGGTGAAAATCGGCGTCGGCGGACGCACCGGCGTCCCGGGGACGACGGGCTCCTGCGCCCAGCGCGGTTGGGTGGAGTAGTCGCCGGTGATGACCGGGTAGGCCGGGCCGCCGTCGAGGTCGTCCACCTCCCGGATCCCGGGTTGCGGCAGGAACGTCCCGGTGCCGCCGAGGGCCTGGTGCACGCGTTCGGCGGAGTGCGGCAGGAACGGCGCGAGGAGACGATTGCTGTCGGCCACCACCTGCGCGGCGACGTGCAGGATCGTCGCCTTGCGTTCCGGGTCGGACTCCTTCCACGGCGCCTGCTGGGAGAGGTACTGGTTCGCCTCGGCCGCGTTGTGCATCGCGGCGTCGATCGCACGCTTGAGCCGCTGGTGCCGGAGGTAATCACCGACGGTGCCGAACGCCTCCTTGCTCGCGGCAAGCAGTTCCTGGTCGGTTGTGGTGAGCTGCCCGGCCGCAGGGATCGCGCCGAAGTTCTTCGCAATCATCGAGGCGGTCCGGTTCACCAGGTTGCCCCAGGTGCTGACCAGCTCGTCGTTGTTCCGGCGGACGAACTCCGCCCAGGTGAAGTCGGTGTCCTGGGTCTCCGGTCCGGCCACGGAGATGAAGTACCGCAGGGCGTCCGGGCCGTAGCGTTCCAGCACGTCGCGGACGTAGATCACCACCGAACGGGACGACGAGAACTTCCGGCCCTCCATGGTGAGGAACTCGCTGCTGACCACCTCGGTCGGCAGGTTCAGGGCGCCGTACTCGCCGGGTGAGTGGTTGTAGCCGAGGAGTTCGGCCGGCCAGATCTGTGCGTGGAAGGTGATGTTGTCCTTGCCCATGAAGTAGTACGACAGTGCCTCCGGGTCGCACCACCACCGGCGCCAGGCGTCCGGGTCACCTGTCCGGCGGGCCCACTCGACACTCGCGGACAGGTAACCGATGACGGCGTCGAACCAGACGTACAACCGCTTGTTCGGGTTGTCCTCCCACCCTGGCAGCGGGACCGGGATCCCCCAGTCGATGTCGCGGGTCATCGCCCGGGGCCGGACCTCGTCCAGCAGGTTGAGGGCGAACTTGAGCACGTTCGGCCGCCAGCCGGTACGGGTCTGCAACCAGGACCCGAGCGCGTCGGCCAGGGCCGGGAGGTCGAGGAAGAAGTGCTCGGTCTCGACGAAGACCGGTGTCTCACCGTTGATCCGGCTGCGCGGGTAGCGCAGGTCGATCGCATCCAGCTGGTTGCCGCAGTTGTCACACTGGTCGCCGCGCGCGGCGTGGTACCGGCAGATCGGGCAGGTGCCCTCGATGTAGCGGTCCGGCAGGGTGCGCCCGGTCGACGGGGAGATCGCACCCATCGTCGCTCTGGGGACGAGATACCCGTTGCGGTGAACGGTTCTGAACAACTCCTGCGCGACCGCGTAGTGGTTGCGCGTCGTCGTCCGGGTGAACAGGTCGTACGACAGTCCCAGTCCCTGCAGGTCCTCGACGATCACCCGGTTGTACCGATCCGCGAGCTCCCGCGGCGACACCCCCTCCTGCTCGGCCTGCACGAGGATCGGCGTCCCGTGCTCGTCCGTCCCGGACACCATCAGCACGTCGTGGCCAGCCATCCGCAGATACCGGCTGAACACGTCGGAAGGAACGCCGAAGCCGGACACGTGGCCGATGTGCCTGGGCCCGTTCGCGTACGGCCAGGCCACGGCGGACAAGATGCTGGTCATCTGCCGACTGTAGAAGCGTGGCCGGGTTTGTGCAGCCGAATAGTGCAGCAAGTCAGCAGGTACGGCGATGTCCTGAGCGGCCCCGGCCGGACTTAAGTTCCGAGTCGTTCCCGCCGACCGAAGGAGCAGCCGATGACCAGGAAGTCCCGGATCAGTGCCATCCTCGCCGTACTGGGCCTGGTGGACGACCGGACGCTGAGCTTCTCGCTCCGCGGCCGCAAGGCCGCCGTGTACAAGGAACTCGTCTGCAAGAGCGCGGCCTGGGGCGTCGCCAATCGATGCTCGGCCTCCCGGCCCGGCGCCGGCGCATCACGGACACGCCCACCGGGCCGCCGTGGCGTGACTGGCCGACGGTTCAGGTGGCTTCAGCCGGTGACGCCATGCCTTCTGGCGTAGCGGGCCGCCTCGGTGCGGTTCGGCATTCCCAGCTTGCGCAGTACCGCGGCGACGTGATGTTCGACTGTCCGAGTCGACAGAAACAGCGTCTGTGCGATCTCGGCGTTCCGCAGCCCGTCTGACAGCAAGGTGAGCACCTCCAGCTCACGGGCGCTCAACCCTTCGGGTGACGTCCGAGTCGACCGCCTGGGGATGTCGCGCGCACCCGCCCGGCGAAGGCGGTGTGCCGTGAGGTCTCGCATCGGAGTGGCACCGAGCCGGTCGAACCCCGCAAGGGCCTCACGAAGAGCCCACTCCTCGGAGGCGTCGGCGAGTGCGACGGCCGCTTCGTACGGGCAGCCGAGTTCCTGCCAGGCCTGCGCCGCCTTCGTCCATTCACCTGCGATCTGCAGGCGGTACGGCTCGGCGGCTTCGGGCGGTGGAGTCATCGGCCCGTCCGCCCGTGACGACCAGTAGGCCAACTCGCCGACGAGCCAAGGCTCGCGCGCCTGCTCTGCGCCGATCAGCACCGGAGACACAACCGAGCGGACCCGGTCGGGGTCACCGGCGTAAACGCCGGCTTCGGCCAGCGCCGGCGCGGTCCCGACGATCCAGCCGACAACCGGTTCAGCGGACCGCATCGCCGCCCGGGCCTGCTCGAGCAACCGGTGCGGTTCGGGATCCCCTCGGCGGACGCGGAGACGGCCGAGCACGACCATGCTCACCAGCTTGCGACCGTCGTCCACACTCGCCGATCGCAGTACGTCGGCAGCCATCGCCTCGGCCTGCTCCCAGCAGCCCTGGTCGAGCAGGGCCCGGGCGTGGAACGCACGCAACCACTGGCGCCAAACTTCCTGGCCGTGCTCCTCGGTGAACGCGATGCCTTCCTTGTACGACCGTTCGGCCTGCTGGTACCAGCGCCGGGTGACACAGATGAGCTGGAGCCAGAAGTACCCCAGCGCCGCCTCGTTGTACGCGCCGGCCTGCTGCGACAGGCGAATGCTGTCGTCGATCAGCCTGAGGCCGGCCAACTCGCCGCCGACGGCACGACCCACACCGACCGACAGCAAGGACATCGCGTGGACGACAGGCTGTACGGCTGGACCGCCGGCGGGAACGATCCGCTCACTCCAGGCGATCGCCTCGGTGGGGCGGAACGCCATCGCACGGAGCTTTGCCTGCACGGCGCAAGCGAGTGCCTGCTCCGGTCCCGGCTGTCCGCCGAGCAGTTCCAGCGCGTCGTCGCACGCAGCTTGGGCGATCGGAATCCACCGGGCGCCCAAGGCCGCGGTGATCGCGAGACCGACCAGAGCGCCACCTTGGCGACGGCTGTCACCGACGTGCCGCCAGGCGGCGACCGCGTCCCGCCACGCCGCGAGCGCGTTCTCCAGCTCATCAGCGAGGTGACATTCCTGGGCCAGGCCTTCGAGAAGCTCTGCTCGAAGGCGCGACGGCGCCTGCCCGCAGACCTCGATCGCGCGGCGGAAATGCATCACCGCCTGGCGATGAGCGCCCATGACAGCGGCCTGCTCGGCGGCGGCTCTGGCGAACTCGAGCACCGCCGCCGCGTCACCGGCCAGTACGGCGTGTCCGGCAAGACGAGCGGGTTCGACCTCGCCCGGTGGCCGAGACCGCAGTACGGCGAGCGCGCGTTGATGGAACACCGCGGCGCGACTCGGGGTGATCGACTCCTCGACGGCGACCCGGGCGAGCTCGTGCCGGAAGAACACCGCACCGTCGGCGGAGGTCAGCAGTCCACGGTCCAGGCACTCGTCGAGTTCGGTCGCCGGACGACCCGACACCGCCGCCACCATCGCCGGAGCGACGCGGGTGCGGAGGCAGGCGACGGCGTCCAGCGCATCCCGCGCGGCCGGCTGCAGTCTCGCCGCCCTCGCCAGCACCGCATCGCGGACGGTCGCCGGGACGGCCAGCTGTCCGTCCGCGATGACCTGGGTGACGAAGAACGCGTTGCCCCCGGTGCGCCGGTGCAACTCGCCGGGGTCGACATCGCTACCGGCGGCCAGCCGGGCGACCGCGTCCCTGGTCAGCGGCGGTACGGTCAGGCGCCGTACGACCGGGAGCGTCGCGAGATCGCCGGCGAGCACCCGCAGCGGATGCCGCGGGCCGACTTCGTCCTGCCGGTACGTGACCAGGACCATCACCGCAGAGTGCTCGAGTCGGCGGGCGAGATAGCGCAGTACGTCGAGCGTCGCCTCGTCCGCCCAGTGCGCGTCCTCCACCACGACGAGCACCGGTCCGCGCGCGGCCAGTTCGCCGAGCAGCCGGCGGCGCAGTTCCACCGGATCCTCGTCGCCGGTCAGGACCGCGGCCAGGTCGAGAGCCAGGTCGCCCGCGATGTCGCGGAGCGGACCCAGCGGAATCGGCGTGGCGAGCGGCTCGGCCGCCCCCCAGCAGGCCTGGACATCGCCGAGACCACCCCGGAAGGCACTGACGAGAGCGGTCTTGCCGGCGCCCGCATCACCGCCGACGAGCACCAGTCGCCCGTCTCCGGCAACTGTCTCCGCCCACCACGAGGTGAGCGACGCGAGTTCCCCGTCGCGCTCCTCGAGGATCGTGGAAGCGTCGATCACAGTTCGATGCTAGGTATCGGGACCGCTCTTTGGGTATCCGCTACCGATGTCCGTCCCTGCCCGCCACCCGCATCGTCGGGGATGTCCGGAAACGACAGGGAGGGCGGACATGACGTACGACGTGATCATCGTGGGTGCCAGTATCGCGGGCTGCACCGCCGCGACGGCCTATGGCCGCGCAGGCCTGCGAGTGGCCCTGCTGGAACGACACGGTAACCCACAGTCACACAAGACACTGTGCGGACACTTCATCCTCGGCGGCACGCACGATACGTTGCAACGGCTCGAGCTGTGGCAGCCGATGCTGGCGAATGGGGCGGCCGTCTCGCGCGGACTCGGGGTGTGGTCGGAAGCCGGCTGGATCGTCCCCCGGCCGAACCAGGGTGTTCCTCCGGCCATCAGCCTGCGGAGAAGCAAGCTGGACCCGCTGCTGCGCGAGATCGCCGGCAACACCCCCGGGGTCGACCTCCTGCTGGGACACCGGGTCGTGGATCTCGTCGCGGATCCCGCCGGACCCGTCGACGGAGTCGTCGCCGTCACGCCCGACCGCGAACGGCTCACCTTGCGCGGCAGGCTGATCGTGGGCGCGGACGGCCATCGGTCGGCCGTGGCCGGGCTGGCCGGCGTGCCCGAGGACCTGGCGCCCAACCAGCGCTTCCTGTTCTGGGCGTACTACGAGGGCGCGCAACCGAACGGTCCCGGTGACGGCCAGGTCTGGCTGCTCGATCCCGATATCGCGGTCTGCATCCGGGTCGACGACGGGTTGACGCAGGTGGGCGTGTTCCCGGCCAAAGCCCGGCTTAAGGAGTTCGCCGACAACCGCGAGCAGGCCTTCCGCCGCTTCGTGGACCGGTTGCCCGACGGCCCGACGCTCGCCGGGGCGCGACGGGTGTCGAACCTCGTCGGCACCACCGACTATCCGTGCGTACGGCGGGATCCGGTGCCCCGTCCCGGTCTCGCGCTGATCGGTGACGCCGCGACCGCGTCCGATCCGGTGCCGGCGGTCGGCTGCGGCTGGGCGTTCCGAAGCGCGGCCTGGCTGGTGGACGCGACTGCCGAAGCGCTCGCGACCGGTGGAAGCCTCAGCGCTGCCCTGCGCACCTACCGCCGGGCACACCGGTTCATCGACAAGTGGGACGACATCGGTCGCACGGACGCACTGGCCGCCCCACCGAACGCGATCCAGCGCGCCATCCGCACGGCCGCCGTCCACGACGACGCCATCGCGCGGAGGCTCGCGATGTTCTCGATGCGCGCCGCCGAGCCATCGGTGCTGGTGAATCCCGCTGTCGCCGTCCGCGCCGCCGTCCGGTCCCGGCGCCGTACTGCGCCCGAGCCGGTCAGGGTCTGATCAGTCCGCCTCGGCGAGGCGTGGGAAGAGTGGGTCGCCCTTGGTCAGGGTGGCGCCGGGTGGGAGCTGGCCCCAGGTGCCGGCGTCCTGGACTCGCTGGTCCTTCAAGGACCCGAGCTTGCCCTCGGCGCCGAGCAGCGTCCAGAGCTTCGCCGACGTCTTCGGCATCGTCGGGTTGTGCAGTACGGCGACCGCCCGCAACGCCTCGGCCGCCGAGTACAGGATGGTGGCCAGCCGGTCCCGCCTGGACTCGTCCTTCGCGACCTTCCACGGCTCCTGCTCGGTCACGTAGCCGTTGATCGCGCCGACCAGGTCGTTGGTCGCGGCCAGCGCGTCGTGGAACGCGAGCGTCTCGATCGCCTGGTCCGCGGTCGCCACGGTCTGGGCGAGCTTGTCCGCCAGTGCCTGCTCGGCCGGGCCGTGGTCGGTCGGCTCCGGCAGCGCGCCGTCGAAGTACTTGCCGACCATCGCCGCGATCCGGCTGGCCAGGTTGCCCAGGCCGTTGGCGAGCTCCGAGGTGTAGACCGCGCTCAGGTGCTCCCACGAGAACGATCCGTCCGAGCCGAACTGGATCGTGCGCAGGAAGTAGTACCGGAACGCGTCCGAGCCGAAGTGGTCGGTGATCTCGTGCGGCGCGATCGCGGTCAGCTTGGACTTGCTCATCTTCTCGCCGCCGACCAGCAGCCAGCCGTGCGCGAACACCTGCCGCGGGACCGCGAGTTCGGCGGCCATCAGCATCGCCGGCCAGATCACGGCGTGGAACCGGAGGATGTCCTTGCCGACCAAATGGACGTCGACCGGCCAGAGCTGCTCGAACCGGTCAGGGTCGGTGCCGTAGCCGGCCGCGGTCACGTAGTTCAGCAGGGCGTCGATCCAGACGTAGAGGACGTGGTCCTCGTCCCACGGGACCGGGATGCCCCAGTCGAAGGTCGACCGGGTGATCGACAGGTCCTGCAGGCCCTGCTTGACGAACGCGATCACCTCGTTGCGGGCACTCGCCGGGGCGACGAAGTCCGGCTGCGACTCGTACAGCTCCAGCAGCCTGTCGGCGTACGCCGAGAGCCGGAAGAAGTAGTTGGTCTCGGACACCGTCTCCAGCTCGGTGCCGTGGATCATGCAGCGCTGGGTGCCGTCCTCGTCGACCCGGATGTCCGTGGGGAGCTTGAACTCCTCGCAGCCGACGCAGTACAGGCCCTCGTACTCGCCCTGGTAGACGTCACCCTTGTCGTACAGCCGCTGCCAGAACTCGCGGACCCGCTCGGTGTGCCGCTGCTCGGTGGTCCGGATGAAGTCGTCGTACGCGATGTCGACGTCCACCCACGCCGGCTTCCAGGACTCCTCGACCAGCTTGTCCGTCCAGGCCTGCGGGGACATGCCCTGCGCCTCGGCGCTGCGCATCACCTTCTCGCCGTGCTCGTCGGTACCGGTCAGGTACCACTTCCGCTCGCCGCGCTGGGCGTGCCAACGGGTCAGGACGTCCCCGGCCACCGTCGTGTAGGCGCTGCCGATGTGCGGCGGGGCCGTGACGTAGTAGATCGGGGTGGTGACGTAATAGGCCTTCTCGGACATAGGGAAAGGGTAGTGCGGCCCGCCGGCGCTATTCACCAGGGTCCCGGGCGGCGAGAACGGCGTCGTACACGGTCCGTTTGGGCACGTTGAAGCGTTTGGCGACGTCCGCGATGGCCTGCTTGCGGGGCGTCCCGGCCTCCTCGTCGGTGGCGACCTCCCGGGCCAGGTCCTCCGGGGTCATCACCTTGTCCGGATCCGCACCCGCCACGACGACGG
This sequence comes from Kribbella turkmenica, assembly GCF_004348725.1. Lineage (GTDB taxonomy): Bacteria > Actinomycetota > Actinomycetes > Propionibacteriales > Kribbellaceae > Kribbella > Kribbella turkmenica. The sequence continues at coordinate 43,649 of NZ_SMKR01000015.1, read as the reverse complement.
TGATCTCACCACGGACGCCGTCCGCGGCCCACTCGGCCAGCTCCGCGACCGGACCCCGCCTGACCTCCTCGTACGTCTTGGTGAGCTCGCGGCAGACCGCCGTACGACGGTCGGCTCCGAAAGCGTCGGCCAGCGCCTCGAGGGAGGCGGCCAGCCGGTGAGGTGCCTCGAAGAACACCATCGTCCGCGGCTCGTCCGCCAGCTCACCCAGCCGCCGGGCCCGCTCCCCCGGCTTCCGCGGCAGGAAGCCCTCGAACGTGAACCGGTCCACCGGCAGCCCCGACAGCGCCAGCGCGGTCAGCACGGCCGACGGCCCCGGTACGGCCGTCACGTCCACACCGGCCTCGATCGCGGCGGCCACCAGCCGGTAGCCGGGGTCGGAGACACTCGGCATCCCCGCGTCCGTCACCACCACAACGGTCTGGCCCCCGACCAGCGCCTCGACCAGCTCGCCGGTCCGCTCCCGCTCGTTGCCCTCGAAGAAGCTGGTCACCCGCCCCTTCAGCGCGATCCCCAGCGCACCGGTCAGCCGCCGCAACCGCCGGGTGTCCTCGGCCGCCACCACATCGGCCTCGGCCAGCACCTGCCCCAACCGAGGAGAAGCATCCCCGGCATCGCCAATAGGCGTCCCCGCCAGCACCAGCCGCCCGTTGGTCACGGCCAAGAGTCTAAGCCCGTGCATTTCGACAGGAGGTGTTTGCCTCCAGGCTCGCTTGCGCCGCCTGAAGCCCGCCTGAAGCCCATCATCGAGGGGACTACCTCCTGTCGAGCTGCACCGGTCCTGAGGCGGTGGGACCGGCCCGTCCGTACCATGGCGGCGTGACTGCTGTGATCGAGGACGGGACCGCTCGGCGTGGGGACGCTGCCGAGGGGCGGGACACGCTCGGGCGGGACGTGCTCGGGAGGCGGTTGCCACCGCTGAAGGAGCGGCTGTACCCGCCGATGCCGAAGGACTTCGAGGGTGGGTGGATCGCCACCCTGGCGATCACCGCGCTGGCCGGGTTCCTGCGGTTCTGGAACCTCGGCGACCCGGTGAAGTTCGTCTTCGACGAGACGTACTACGCCAAGGACGCGTTCAGCCTGCTGAAATTCGGCTACGCCCGGCAGTTCATCGACCAGCCCGAGGGCGCCGCGGACAAGGCGATCCTGGCCGGCAACCTGGACGTGTTCAAGGACACCCCGAGCCTGACCGTGCACCCCGAGGTCGGCAAGTGGATGATCGCCGCCGGGGAGCAGTTGTTCGGGATGAACACGTTCGGCTGGCGGTTCATGCCGGCCCTGTGCGGCACGCTGACCGTCCTGCTGCTGATCCGGACCGTACGGCGGATGACCCGGTCGACCCTGATCGGTTGCGTCGCCGGCCTGCTGCTCGCGGTCGACGGCCTGCACTTCGTCATGTCCCGGGTCGCGTTGCTCGACGTCTTCCTGGCGTTCTGGCTGGTCGCCGCGATCTCCTGCCTGGTCGCCGACCGCGACTGGACCCGCCGCCGGCATGCGGACTCGCTGGACACCCCGACGCCCGACGGCGAGCGCCGTACGCTCGGCCGCTGGCTGCTGATCCGGCCGTGGCGGATCGCGGCCGGGGTCTGCTTCGGCCTCGCGCTCGGCACCAAGTGGTCCGCGGTCTGGGTGATCGCCGGGTTCGGCATCCTCGTCTTCGCCTGGGACTTCGGCGCCCGGCGCGCGCTCGGCGTACGGCGGGCGTTCGTGAAGTCGGCGCTGGTCGACGGCATCCCGGCGTTCCTCAGCATCGTCCTGGTCGCGCTCGTCACCTACACCGCGACCTGGACCGGCTGGCTGCTGCACGACAACGCCTACGCCCATGACTACGCGTCCAAGAATCCGGCGCAGGGCGTGATGAAGGTCGTTCCGGACGACTTCCGGTCACTGCTCCACTACCACGAGGAAGTGCTCGCCTTCCACACCGGCGACTACATCAAGGACGCCACCCATCCGTACGCGTCCAACCCGGCCGGCTGGCCGATCATCGCCCGCCCGATCGGGTTCGACGCGGTCAACGACATCAAGCCGGGTACGGCGGGCTGCGACGCGCCGGCCGGAACGAACTGCCTGTCGGTGATTTCCGCGCTCGGCACACCGTTGCTGTGGTGGGGCGGCGCGCTGGCGCTGATCGCCGCACTGGTCTTCTGGATAGGCCAGCGCGACTGGCGGTTCGGCATCCCGATCGTCGGCTACGTGACCTGCTGGGTGCCGTGGTTCGCGTTCGACGACCGGCCGATCTTCTTCTTCTACGCCGTCACGATGGTCCCGTTCACGGTGATGGCGCTGGCCCTGGTGCTCGGCAAGATCCTCGGCCCGGCCCGGACGGCGCGCGGCCAGGCGACCCCGCGCCGGCTGATCGGCAGCGCGGTCGTCGGCGCGTTCGTCGTTCTGGTCGTGCTGAACTTCGCCTACATCTGGCCGATCCTGACCGACGAGGTCCTCCCGCATCCTGACTGGCTCAGCCGGATGTGGTTCAAGTCCTGGATCTAGCCCCATTTGGCTGGTTGACCCACCAGAATGGGGGTTGACCACCCGGAATCAGGGTGCACAACCCCACATCTGATGGGTCAACCGGCCGGATTGCGGCGGACTAGTGGCTCAGGTGGCCGTGGCCGCCGTGGTTCTTGAAGCGCTTCTTGTGGCGCTTGGAGGAGACCTGGCCGCCGACGCCGCCGAACAGGGCCAGTCCCTTGACGACGACCACCGGCGCGTTCGGGTCGGGTGAGTCACCGCCGCGGGCGGCGAAACCGCCGAAGATGCCGACACCCTGGTTGCGGACCTCGACCGCGTCCGGGACGGTCAGGTCGATCCCGCCGAACACCGCGAACGCCCAGATCGTCACCTCGCGGCCCTCGAACACCGCGTCCGTCATGTCCAGGTCGTGCCCGCCGAAGATCGCGACCGCGTTCGTCCGCCGCCGGACCCGCCAGCGGCCGGTCCGCTCGCCGCCGCCGAAGATCGCGAACATGGTGTCGAAGCTGTCCGACGGGTTGGCCGGCTCCTCGATCGGCACCGGGCTGTTCGAGGGCGTGGCACTCGTCGCCGGCATCGCCTGCTGCGGGACGACGAGGTCCTTCGTGATCGGCTCGAGCTCCCCCAGGGTGCGCGCCTGCAGGGTCTGCTCGAGCCGCTCGGCGTGCTCGTCCTGCGTCAACCGGCCGGACATCAGCGCATCCCGCAGTACGTCGACCACGCGGTCGCGGTCGGTGTCGGACGCGCGCAGGTGCGCGTGCGGGTGCGGGCGGTCGGGCAGGTTGTCCATGAAACGGAAGAATAAACCCCTCAGCGGCGAACCCGCAGGGAGAAAAGTACCGCGATCAGGGTGATCGACGCGAAAGTCAGGGCGGTGCCGGGGTATCCACCGAGGCCGAGCCCGAGACCGCCGAGCGCGGCGCCCAGGAAGGTGCCGAGACTCATGCCGGCGGCGTTGACGCTCAACGCCGAACCGCGGAGGTCGCCGCTGCGGCGGACCAGCAGCGTGGTCACGCAGGCGGCGACCGTGGCGTGGCCGGCGCCCATCAGCGCGGTGAACAGCAGCGTCAGCGGGAGGCTCGGCGAGAAGTAGAACGCGGAGACACTGGTGAGGGCGACGGCGAGGCCGACCAGGAGCATCTTCTCCGGGCCGATCCACGGACGCTCCAGCGCGATGTAGCGCCCGGCGAGCAGGTTGCCGAGGAAGAACGACGCACCGCTGAGTGACCAGACCAGTGCGAACCAGCCCGGGGCGAGGTCGAACTTCTCGTCGTAGAACGCGGCCAGGTAGGCCAGGTACCCCATGAACGCGGCCGTCCGCAGCATCGCGATTACCAGCAGCGGGACCGCGCCGGGGATCCGGGCCAGCTCGCGGTACGTCGCCAGGTAGCTCATCCGCTGTCCGCCGTCGGCGCGCAGCGGTGCCTTTCGTCCACGCCCGCGCCAGAAGAACGCCGCCGACAATGCCAGGGAGATGACCGACGCGGCCAGCAGATTGCCTCGCCAGCCCCACAGCATTCCCGGTACGGCGAGGACGGGTGCGGCCAGCATCGCCATCGCCGAGGTGGTCGCGGACACCAGCGTCGCCGCCCTCCCGGCCGCCGCCGGGGTCGCGAACCGGTCGGCCGCGGCGGCACCGATCGACGGCGCGAGGATCGAGGTCGACGCACCGATCAGCAGACAGAACGCCGCCAGCGCAAACACGTTGCCAATGGCGCCTAATGCCGCCGAGATGCCGAGCAACGCCAGCCCGCCGGCGGCCACCAGTTCCCGCGCCAACCGGTCGATCAACGGCGCCAGCGAGAATCCGACGATCAACGCCGCCAGACCACCGAGCCCCCGCAGCCCGCCGATCTCCGCCACGTTCCCGCCCGCGGCCCCCGCGATCGGCACCAGGTACATCCCGAACACCGTGAACGGAATCAGACTCACCGCGGAGGCCAGCAGGAACGGCCAGAGCCGCCGAGCCATCCGCCAGTCCCCCGGCACCTCCACGACAGCTACAGACGTCGGCGGGGAGCCGGCGCCCAGCGTGAGCGCACGACGAGGGCTGGTGGCAGGTGCCGGGTTCGGGGTGGGGGTGCTCATGGTTCCGTCCTCGGGTAGCGGTAGAGGCTGCTCGGGCGGGAGCTGAACTGGGAGAAGGGGAAGGGTTCGGCGGAGAGGGCGGTGACGCCGGTGCCGAGGAAGGACCGGATCACGGCGCTTCCGGTCTGAGCATAGACGGCCAGCGGTTTCGATTGCTCACGGCAACGATTGAGGAGAACGTCGAAACTCCCGTTGGACAACGTCATCCCGGTGGCGACCACCGCGTCGGCGGCGTCGACGACCTCGGTCATGTCCCGGGCGACCGGCAGTCCGGACGCGGTCTCGCGCAGATTGAAGTCGCACGGCAGGCAGGTCCCGCCACGGGCGGTGATCGCGTCGACGAGCGGGTTGACCACGCCGATCAACGCGACCTTGGTGCCCTCGGCAACATCCAGCAGCCCGGCGACGGCCGCGTCCCGGGCCCGCGCGCGGACGTCCGGCGTCCCGGCGGGAAGTACGATCTCCTCGGCCAGCGGCGACGCGTGATGGGGCTCGACGGCCGCCAGGTACGCGTCCAGCGCCGCGATCCGCACCGGCAGGGCGGCACCCGACCGCAGTACGTCGGCCAGCGTGCGACCGGACGTGTCGGCGCAGTACGACGGATCCAGCTCACCCGCCTCGAACGAGCTGGCCCCGAAGACCTCGCCGACCCGGAGCAGGACGTAGTAGTTCCGGTAGGTCACGTCCGCACCGGGCAGCCTGGTCGTGTGGTGCAGCCAGAAGGCGGACGTCACGGACAGCTCGGCCGGCGGAACGCCGAGCGAGCCGCCGAGCACGGCGGCGGTCAACTCGGCGACGGACGTGGGCGGCACGGTTTTCGACTCGGTCATGGCAGATCGGCCAGCCTTTCGGGGTCGTACGTCAGGGCGGAGAACTCTGGGCGACCCGCGGGCTGGAAGCAGTACAGCAGGGAGCGACGGTCGGACGCGGACCGGTTCGGCGCCGAGCGGTGCACCATCAGCCCGGGGAACATGAGGACCGATCCGGCCGGCGCCTCCACCACCACCGCGCGGGAGGCGTCGACGGCCCGCGGATCGACCAGCAGGCCGGTCGGGTCCTGCGGGTCCCGGCGGACCGGCCCCTCGGCGGGACTTCCCGGGATCAGCGTCATCGCGCCGTTCGCGACGGTGTTGTCGTCGAGCAGCACGATCGCCGTCGCGATGTCGTACGCGGCCGGCCCGGCGCAGCAGTACCAGTACGGGAAGTCCTGGTGCCAGGCGAACTCCGAGCCGACCCCCGCCCGCTTGAAGTTCAGCTTGGCCACGAACCGGCCGGCGGGCGCGCCGATCAGCGAACTCATCGGCCCGGTCAGCCGCGGCTCGTCCCACAACTCCTCCAGCGCCGGGTGGAGCTGCGACACCGGCGACAGGCTGCGCACCGCCTTGCCCGTCAGGCCGGGCTCCCAGTGGATCGTCGTCCCGCGCACCTTCTCCAGCCGGTGACCGTCCGGCCAGACGGTCACGTCGGTCTCGCCGGACTCGGCGGCCGCGACGACCTCCGCGTGCACCTGCTCGACCACGGTCCGCAACCGCTCGACTTCCGTTGCCGTGAACAACTCCGGTACCACCACATACGCCATCTCGCGTCCTTCCCCGCCCCACCTCCCCGGTCAGGCATCGTCACCACATTAATGCGACGGAGTCGCAGATGGGAACTCTGCCCGCACGGTCAGCGCCGAGTCCCGCCGATCCCATGACATCGCCGACCACGGCACCGCGAGCTCGTCCAGCGATCCGATCTCCCGCGGCCGCATCGTCGCCATCGGCCGTGCCTCGGCATGGCGGGCGAACGCGGACTCGACGTACCGCGTGCCGGTGTCGGCGGCCAGGAAGACGTGCTTGCGGCTGCTGTCGCAGTTGTGCTCCCACAGCGCCGACAGGTACGCCGCCCCGGCCGACAGCCCGGCGAAGACCCCGGAGGTCCGGAGCAGGTCGACCGCGGCCGACATCGCGTACTCGAACGACACCCAGTGCAGCCGGTCGTACAACTCGTGCCGCACGTTCCGGAACTCGATCGAGCTGCCGATCCCGGCGATGATCATCTCCGGGTCCTGGGTGTGGCCGGCACCGAAGGTGATGCTGCCGAACGGCTGCACCCCGACCAGGTTCACGTCCCGGCCGCGGTTGCGCAGGTACTCCGCGATCGCACCGGTCGACGCACCGGTCCCGACCCCGCCGACCAGGCACAGCGGCCCGGTCGGCACCAGGTCGTTCACCTGGTCGGCGACCGCGCCGTACCCGAGGTAGTGGATGTCGTCGTGGTACTGCCGCATCCAGTGGTACGTCGGGTTGTCGCGCAGGATCTCGCCGATCCGCCGGACCCGGAGGTTCTGGTCGAGTTGCAGGTTGTTCGACGACGGCACCTGCTCGACGGTCGCGCCGAGAATCTCGAGCTGGACCTTCAGCGTCCGGTCGACCGTGGTGGAGCCGACGATGTGGCACTTCATCCCGTACCGGTGGCAGGCCAGGGCGAGCGCGTGCGCGTAGATCCCGCTGGAACTGTCGATGAGCGTGTCGCCGGGACGGACGGCCCCGGTCTCCAGCAGGTGGCGTACGGCGCCGAGCGCGGAGTACACCTTCATGGTCTCGAACCGCAGGCAGATCAGGTCGTCACCGGATTCGACCCCGACCCGGATCGGATCCGGGTCCTTGATCGCCTCCGCCAGGTGGTCGTGCAGTCGCGTCATCGGCGCGGTTCGCTCCTCGTGTCGGGGGTCAGCACGGGCGGAGATTCGGGGGATCGCCGTCCGATCCGGGCGGCCGCCACCAGCCGCCGGGTCAGTTCGGACCGGGGCCGGGTCATCACGGCGGCCGGTTGGCCGTCCTCGACCACGCGACCGGCGTCGATCACCAGCACGTGGTCGGCCACCGCCGCGACCAGACCGAGGTCGTGGCCGATCCAGACCACCGCGGTGCCGCGGTCCTTCAGCTCGGCGAGCAGCTCGACCACGAGCGTCGTACCGCGATCGTCGAGTGCGGTGGTGATCTCGTCGCAGACCAGGACGTCGGGCCGCGCGAGCACGGCCCTGGCGAGGGCGGCGCGCTGGAGCTCGCCGCCGGACAACCGGCTCGGCGGGCGGGCGGCCGTGACGGCCGAGACACCGAGGCGGGCCAGGGTGGCGACCGCCTCGGCCTGCGCGTCCTCCGCCGACAGTCCGCGCAGGCGCCGGGCCGTCCGGGCGACCTGCTGGTCGACGGGACGGCGTTCGTCGAAGGAGCCGCGGACTTCCTGCCAGACGTACTGGACGCGCCGGTTCTGCTCGAGCGACCGCCTGCGCAGGACGGGTAGCTCCTCGCCGTCCAGGAGGATCCGGCCGGTGTAGCGCTCGTGCAGGCCGGCCAGGCAGCGGGCGAGCGTGGTCTTGCCGCTGCCGGAACGACCGACCACGCCGAGGCACTGGCCCGGCCGGACACCGAGGTCGACGTCCCGCACGATCGGATCGCGGCCACGCGGGCGCAGTGACGCGGACAATTTCATTGCCTGGAGCAACGGCTTGGCCGGCGCCGGCGTTCCCGCCGGTGGCAGCTCCGGCGCGGCGGGCAGGATGTCGGCACCGCCGGCCTCGATCACCCGTCCGGCGGAGAGGACGACGACGTGCTCGGCGAGCGCGCGGACGAGATCGAGGTCATGGCTGAGCAGCAGGATCCCGAGGCCGTTCCGGGCCAGGTCCTCGAGTTCGCCGACGAGTTGCAGCCGGGTGATCGAGTCCAGGCCGGTGCTCGGTTCGTCCAGCACCAGGACCTTCGGCCGGCAGGTCAGCGCCTGCGCCAGGGCGACCCGCTGACGCTGCCCGCCGGAGAACTGGTGCGGGAACCGTCGCAGCGTTCCGCGATCACCTGGAAGCTGGGCCGCACTGAGCGCCTGCTGGACGACCGGCTCGCCGCGATGGTGAAGGCCCTCCAACTCCCGGAGAGTCGCACCGATCCGCCGGGCCGGGTTGAGTGCACTGCCGGGATGCTGCGGCATGTAGGCGACCACCCGGCCGCGCAGACCGGACGCCGCGGACGTCGGTCCGTTGCGGTCGACCGCGAGCTGCCCGTCGACCTCGACCTGCCCGTCGAGCCGTACGCCGTTGCCGTGTTCGCCGAGCAGTGCGAGCGCGGAGGTGGTCTTGCCCGATCCCGACGCACCCACCAGCGCGGTGACCTGCCCGGGCCACACCTCGAAGGACACGTCGTCGACGAGGATCGCCGAGCCGGCGGTCGCGGCGAGGCCGCGCACCCGCACGAGCGCCTGTCCGGGGACCGCGCCGGCAGGGCGGACGTCACGAGGCGGCGTCATCGGGCCACCTCCACCAGGCGGCGCGAGTGGTGCACGAGACGGTCGGCCAGCAGGTTGAAGCCCAGAGTGAAGGAGACGAGCATCAACGCGGGCGCGATCACGGCCCACGGCTGGAGAAGTAGGCCTTCACGGTTGCGGGAGACGCTGACGGCCCAGTCGGGTGCGGTCGGGCTGAGACCGAGCCCGAGGAAGTTCACCGAGGCGACCAGGAAGACGGCCAGCGTGATCCGGGTGCCGATGTCGGCCGCGACCGGGCCGAGGACGGCGCGGCCGACGTACCCGAGGTGGATGCCGAACCAGCTCTCGCGCTGCATCCGGAGCGCCTCGACGACCGGTCCACTGGCGGCGTCGAGCGCGGCCGCCCGGACCAGCCGGGCGACCGTCGGAACGTTGACCATGGCAACGGCAAGGGTGATCGCGAACGCCGACGCCCGCCAGCCGACGGCGACCACGCTGATCACCAGCAGGGACGGCAACGGCAGCAGGACGTCCAGCGGCCGGATCAACGCCTCGTCGAGCCAGCGGTGCCGGGTCGAGGCCGCGGTCAGCCCGATCAGCCCACCGGCGAGGTACGCGACGAGCACGGCGCCGAAGGCCATCCCGAGCGCCGTCCGGCCGCCGGTCAGCAGGAGTTGCAGCACGTCCCGGCCGAGGCCGTCGGTGCCGAGGGCACCCTGCGCGTTGTACGGCAGTCCTGGGCGCGCATCGAGTGGGACCAGCGGCCCGAGGACGGCGACGAGGAGCGGGACGAGCACCAGCGCGGCCGACACCGCGAGCGGCACACGCGCCAGCACACCGGATCGTGCCCGACTCGTCATCGGAGAAGCTCCGTGCGCGGAACGAGCCGGTTGCACAGCAGGTCGGCGCCGAGGTTGATCACCAGCGCCGCGACCGCGAGCACGAGCGTCAACCCCTGCACCACCGGCACGTCCCGCGTCTCCACCCCGTCTACGAGTGCGGTCGCGAAACCGGGGATCGCGAAGATCGCTTCCACGACCAGGACCCCACCGAGCAACGTGTCGCCGGTCCGCGCCAACTCCTGCACACCCGGCACAGCCGCGTTCGGCAGTACGTGCCGCACCAGCAACCGCCGGCGCGGCACCCCGAGCCGCCGAGCCTGGACGACGTACTCCGCCTGCAGGGCCGTGATGGTGCCGGCCCGGACCTGGCGGGACAGCAAGCACACCGTCCGCCCGAACAAGACCGCGACCGGCAGCACCAGCAACACCGGGCTGGCCAGCAGGTCACCGCCGATCCACGTCGCCGGCAGCCAGCCCAGCTTGAGCGAGAACACCGCCACCAGCAGCACGGCGATCACGAAGTCCGGGATCGCGCTCAGCGCCAGCGTGACCGAGGTGATCGCCCGGTCCAGCCGGCCGTTCTCCCGGGTGCCCATCACGATGCCCAGGGCAACGGCGAGGGGAACCACGACCGCCAGTGTGGCGAGCGTGAGCACCACTGTCGCGCCGACCGAGTTCCGCACGATGTCGGTCACCGGCCCGCCGCTGATCAGCGACGTCCCGAGATCCCCGGTCAGGACGTTGCCGAGCCACTGGGTGAAGCGTTCGAGCGCGGGCTGGTCCAGGCCGAGCTGCGCGCGCATCCGCTCGACCTGCTCGGGTGCCAGCGTCTCGGTGAACCGCATCTCGGCCGCGTCCCCCGGGAGGAGGGTGGTCAGGACGAAGACGAGGACCGACAGAACGGCGAGCTGGACTATCGCGAGGACGGCGCGCTGGGCGGCGTACGAGCGCATTCAGGCCAGCCACACCTTGTCGAACCGGCCCTGGTCCAGGGTGTTCGGCGGCACCGCCTGCACGCCCTGCAGCTTGGCCGACACCGCGATCAGGTAGTCGGGCAGACCCCAGGCGAGGATGCCGCCCTCGTCCCGGAGGGTCTGCTGCAACTCGCCGTACTTCGCCGACCGCGCCGCCTCGTCGGTCAGGACTCGGGCGGCCGCGAACGCGGAGTCGAACTCCGGCCGCAGCCACCGCGTCACGTTGAACGGCGACCTGGTCAGCAGCCGGTCGGTGACGTACTGCGGGATCGGCATCGCGCCGGAGCGGTGGTTGCCGATGACCCCCTTGGTGAGCAGGTCCTTCGCGTACGTCTGCGGGCTGCCGGTGGTCACCTTGAGCTTCACGCCCGCCTCGGCGGCCTGCTCGGCCAGCAGCGTGGCCGACTCGACGAACCCGGCCGACGCGTCGGCGGTGAAGATCTCGATCTCCTTGTTCACCAGGCCGGCCTTCTTCAGCAGCGCCTTCGCCTCGTCGAGGTCGCGCTCCCGCTGCGGCAGGTCCTCGGGGTAGTACTGGTAGCCCTTGCCGAACAGGTCGTTGCCGACGGCACCACGGCCGGCGAGCACTACGTCGACCAGCCGCTGCCGGTCGGCGAGCAGCTTGAACGCCATCCGGACGTCCGGGTCGTCGAACGGCGGCCGGTCGCACTTCATCACGAACGCCTGCATCGTGCTGGCCTTGGCCGCGACGATCCGGACCGTCCGGCCGGCTTCCGCCGTCCGGGCGAAGGTCGCGGTCATGTCGTTCGCGTACTCGGCCTGGCCACCCTGGACGGCGTTCGCCCGGGCCTCGGCGTCGGCGGACAGGATGTGCAACTCGTCGATCCGGGCCGGCCCGTCCCAGTAGTCGGCGTACCGGGTCGCGACCATCGAGCGGCCGGCGTCGAAGGAGACGAACCGGAAGGCGCCGGTGCCGATCGGCCGGGTCGGGTCGGTGAACCCGTCACGGACGATCTGGGTCCCGATGCCCGCCAGCACCGCGGGAAACTCGGCGTTCGGCGCGGACAGCGTGAGCTCGACCGTCCGCGGGTCGATCGCCTTGCTGCGGCGCAGGTCCAGCGTCGCCAGCGACGACTGGGCGACCCGGTCCGGGACCTTCGCGTCGGTGATCCGGGCGAAACTGTAGAGGACGTCCTCGCTGGTCAGCTTGCTGCCGTCGTGGAAGGTCGCGTCCCGGAGGGTGAACCTCCAGGTGACCGCCTGCGCGTCACTCTCCCACTTCTCCGCCAGCCGCGGCACCGGCTTCAGGTCCGGCCCGAGCTCGACGAGCTTCTCGTACATCGCCTTGTGCCGGGCGATGTCGACGAACAGGCTCTGGACGTGCGGGTCGAGCACCTCCTTCGCCCCGCCGCCGGCGTACACGGCCCGCAGCCGCCCGCCCTGCTTGGGCTGGGCGGCTGCCCGGCCGTCGCTTCCACACCCGGTGAGCGCCGCCAGCCCCAGTCCACCGGCCAACCCCAGTCCACCGGCCAACCCCAGGAAGCCTCGCCTGTTCAGAGCGTCGGACATGCGCGTTTCCTTCACGGTAGAGGTCCCGACGGCACCAGCCGCCGTCGGTGAGGATCCTGCCGTTAATGAAAATCGTTGTCAAATTCAGCGCGCATCCGAACGAGACGAGTTCATTCTTTCCGCCTCACCGACCCCTTGCTCATCGTGACGGCGTGTCACCGCCATCAACCTCCGAGTACCGGGAGTCACCAAGCGCCACCCCCGCTGATCTCGCCGCCCCGCCGTGGGCGTGAACACCATCTGGCGGGCTTACACAGGCAATAACCTGTACAAGCCCCCGGCGAGGTGTTCACGTCCCCGTAAGGTGCTTGTCGCGGGCCAGGTGTTGAGCCCTGCGGACGGTCGTCAGGTCGCGCGGGAGACTTGCGCTCCCGCGGTTATGCACAAACGCACGCTCCCGCGCGGGTGCCTACCTTTCCGCCGGCTCTCACCCCGGGCAGGAGGCTCGCGGCTCAGGCCGCCCTCGTGCGAACGGAGGCGAGGGCGTTGCTCCAGCTGACGACCTGGTCGAGCATCGCGTGCAGGGACGGCTCCTGGTGGTCGCCGGGGGTGAAGTCGCGGTAGTCCTTGAAGTCCGTGGCGAGCGAGAGGGTGACCTGGTTGCGGACGTCGGCAACCTTCAGCTCGCCCATCACCAGGCGCAGGTGCTCGACCGCGCGGGCACCGCCGACCGCGCCGTAGCTGACGAACCCGGCCGCCGTGTCGTTCCACTCCTTGAACAGGAAGTTGATCGCGTTCTTCAGGGCGCCGGAGGTGGAGTGGTTGTACTCCGGGTGACGAAGGCGAACCCGTCGAAGCTGTCGATCGTGCGCGCCCAAGCCAGGGTGTGCAGCTGGGTGTACCGCCCCATCGACGGCGGGATCGCCTCGTCGAGGTGCGGCAACCGGTAGTCGGCGATGTCGATCAGCTCGAACTCGGCGTCGCCGCGCTGCTTGGCGAGGTCCAGCGCCCACCGGGCCACGGCTTCGCCGTTCCGGCCGGGGCGGGTGCACATGTCAACTCAACGGGTGTCGCGGCTATCTGACGAGGGCTAGTCGTCGCAGGCCGCGGGCGCGCACGGGTCCGCGGGGATGTTCGCCGTGATGCGCTCGAGGACGGCCGCCAACTGGTCCTGCTCCGCGCGGCTCAGGTGGTCGAGGAAGTACGTCCGGACGGCGTCGACGTGGTCCGGCGCGGCCGCCTCGATGGCCTTGCGGCCGACGTCGGTGAGCCGGACCATCGAGCCGCGGGCGTCGGACGCGCACTCCTCGCGGCAGACCAGCCCGCGCCGCTCCATCCGGCTGACCTGGTGCGACAACCGGCTGCGCTCCCAGCCGACCGACCTGCCGAGGTCGCGGGTCCGCAGAACGCCGTCCTCGGCGACCGACAACGGGTGCAGAAGGGCGTAGTCGGCGCCGGACAGGCCGGAGTTGCCGATCAGCCGGCTTTCCAGGGCACGCATCAACTCGCGATAGGCGTCACGGTACGACTGCCACAACCGCGCCTCGCGCCCGTCCAGCCACCGCGGGTCCGTCATCCGACCATCATACGGACTTCTGTTGACATATCACCGAGCTCACGGGGTGCGCGACAGGGCGACCGCCAGCCCGACGGTCCCGGCCATGATCACCAACTCGACCATCGCCAGCCGCCGGAACGCCGCCGGATCGCCGGCCACCAGCTCCGGCATCGTCGTCCGGCGGTGCCACCAACCGAAAGTGACGAGGAATGCGAACGCGACCGACTTGGCGAGGACGAGGGCCCCGTAGCCGGTGGTCACCCACTGCGTGATCAGGCCCCATCCGTCCTCGCGCCCACCGAGGTGGATCTCCCCCGTCAGCAGACCGGTCCCACCCGTCGTGATCGCGCAGATCAGCGCCAGCCGGCTGAACCGCTCGACCGCGGGCCGCTCCCGGGCATACCGCAGTACGGCGCCCAGACCGCCGATCCAGACGGTCGCCGCGAACACGTGCGCGATCAGCGAACCGGTGGCGAGGACCGACCAGACACCGGTGCGTTCGATCGCGCCGTGGCCGGTCAGCAGCGGGCCGGTCAGCGCCGCCGCGGTCAGCACCAGCGCGAACCGAGCGCGGCGGATTGTCCGGCAACCGCTGAGGACCACCGCGAGCACGGCCGTCAGCACGACGGCGGCCGCGAGCGCCCGCACCTGATCCAGTTCGCCGGCCATGGGCGCATGGTCGGCGAGATGTGACAACGGAACACCGAGGATGACGGCCGCGGACGTGATCAGGCCGCCGATGCTCGCCACCGCCCAGACTCCGGCCGTCACCGCCGCGTCCTGGCAGGCCCGCAACGCCTGCGGGCCGAGCTTCCCATCCGTTGCCGGGAGCAACAGTACGGCGGCCAGCAGCGCGCCCCCGGTGGCGATCGCGGCCGCGTCGGCGGCGAAGCGCAGGACCGGAACCGCCCAGGACACCGGCATTCCGGCGCTGATCAGACCTTCGGGCGGACGCTCCGGAGCACCGCCGGCGACCACCAGCGCCACCACCATCACCACGGTGCCGGAGGCAACGATTCCGGCCGCCAGCACCCATCTCGACGGCCGGCCGTCCACCCACCCGGTGGTCACCGGCCCGGGTCCGTCGGACACGGCCCGGGCGAGCCGGCGTTCATTGCGAGGCGGGACGACGACGGACGATCACGACGGCGAGGGCGACCACGACCAGCATGACCAGGAACATCGCGACGATCGTGACCGTGTTCGACGTGCGTTGGTCCGCGGTCGGCGGCGTTCCGGCCGGCTGGTCCGGCGGGTGTCCGGCGTGGGTGACGGTGAAGGAGCCGGCCACGGTGATCGGGTGGCCGTCGGCGGACACCACCCGGGCGTCGACCTGGTACCGGCCGGCCTCGACCATCGCGCCGACCGGCTGGGTGACCTTCTTGTCGAGCACCTGGACGTCACCGGTGGCGACGTTCTTCCCGCTGGGCGACTTCACCTGGACCCGGGTGCCGTTGCCGGCGACCGGTTCGCTGAACGTCAGCACCACCTGGGTCGGCGGCGCGGCCATCGACGAACCGTCGGCCGGAGTCATCGACTCGAGCTTGGCGTGCGCCGACGCCGGCCCGGTGCAGACCGCCAGGGCGAGGAGCGACGTCAGGAGAACTGCGATCAAGCGGTGCACAGTCACGACCGGGCCTTTCCGGGGTTCGCGGGGCCAGTCGCAGCAGGTGCGGCCTTCCGCGGCCGCAGACCGAAAGCGACACCGAGCAGGCCGACCAGGAGGCCGCCACCGCCGAGCCAGCGCGCCACCGGGTCGGTGGAGTCCTTGCTCTGGGCGGCCGGCGCCATGGCCGGCGCGACCGCGGCGGCCAGCTTCAATGTCGGTGCCGGGTGCTCCGGCTCGTCGGACCCGTCCGTGGCAACCTCGGCCCACTTCACCACCTCGCCGTCGCTGTAGGTCTGGTCAGCGGGAAAACTCAGCGAGTCGACGCGTTCGGGCAGCCGGCCCACCGACAGGGCGAACTCGTCGAAGTCGTTCGGCGGGATGCCTGCGCCGGTGGCGGTC
This sequence comes from Kribbella turkmenica, assembly GCF_004348725.1. Classification (GTDB taxonomy): domain Bacteria; phylum Actinomycetota; class Actinomycetes; order Propionibacteriales; family Kribbellaceae; genus Kribbella; species Kribbella turkmenica. The sequence goes on along the minus strand of NZ_SMKR01000015.1, from coordinate 27,995 downwards.
CAGGTGACCGTGGTGACGGCCTCGGACAGGTTGACGTCACCGACCTTGACCGGCGTGGGCAGCTTCTCGGTCTTCTTCTCGACCTTCCAGCCGTCCTTCACCTGCGTCCCGACATGAGCGAACGGGTGGTCCTCGGGAAGCGAGACGACGAGTCTGGTGGTGCTGGTGGTGTCCGACTCGGTCGGCACCCGGAACACGAGCTTCGCGTAGCCGCCGGGCTCGGCGTCCGGCGAGGACACGGTGACATGGGCCGACGCCGAGGTGGCGGCACCGGCCAGGACGAGCGTGGACGCCGCGGCGATCGCGGCGGCACGCAGGACGAACCTCTTGGGCATGACAGAACCTTTCGCGGTCACCGACCGCGTGACGACGCGGTCGGTCAGGACGGAACAGAGATCGCTCCGCTGACCGGCGGTCCGCGCCGGGAGACGTTCGCGGTCAGCCACCGCAGCAGTCGTGGCGGCGACGGCACGGTCGGCACCGTGACGGAGCGCAGTACCGGAGTCAGGGTCGGAAGCCGGGGCAGGAGGCGCGCGAAGGTCCGGGCGACCCGGTGGATCCAGCGGTGGGCCCGGCCGATCGCCAGCACCCCCGCGAACAGGACCGCGAGGTGGGCAGCGGGCATAAGCAGGCTGCTGTTGCCCTCCGTGTGCATGCCTTCGTGCCCGGTGTGCGAGGCGGCCAGCGTCACGTGGACGAACAGTTGAACTCCGGCGAGGACAAGCGCGGTCAGCAGGCGTTCGCCGGCGAGGTACTCACCCAGCAGCCAGCAGACACTCGTCAGCGCCAGGAGTGGTGCGATGACGTCGAGTGGCACCGGTCCGCCGCCCGCGAGCACATGGCCGACCACCGCGACCACGACGCTCAGCGCCGCGACCACGGACGGCGCTCTGCTCTCCGCGGGCATCCCTGTCCCCTCGAGTCCCGATCAAGACACTCTACGAACAAACTCCACGACGCAGTCCCGGAAGACGTCCGGTTGCTCGAGATGCCCGAAGTGCCCACTTTCGGCAAGAACAATCAGCTCGGACCCCGGAATCCCGTCGGCCAGCTCCCGCGCCGAGTTCTCCGGACAGATGAAGTCGGCGACACCGACGAGCACCAGCGCCGGTACGGCGATCTCGCCGAGCCGGCCGCGGATGTCCCAGCGCGAGTCCTTCCGGTTCGGGTCGATCGTGAGGTCGATCGTCGCGCCCCAGTCGGTCAGCCGGCCCTCGATCGCCTCGTAGTCCTTGAAGTAGACGGGCAGCAGCCGCCGCAACGCGTCCAACTGCTCCTCGCGGTCCGCGGGGTCGTCCTGCCAGGCCTGAAGGACCTGCGCGGCCAGCGGGTCACCGGGCGGCCGCCGGCCGACGTACGCGTCGATGTTGCGGGACGCCTGCTCCCCGAGCTCGGGACCGTTGAACGCCATGCCGTCGTACACGATGATCCCGGCCAGCCGCTCGGGGTGGTCCAGGGCGGTCTGGAGGGCGACGAATCCACCGTGCGAGTGGCCGAGCACGAAGACCTTCGACTCGCCGAGGTGCCGGGCCAGCCGGTCGACGAACGACGCGTAGCGGGTCATCGAGTAGTCGCCGTCGGGGAGCAGGCCGGAGTTCCCGGTGCCGGGCGGCTCGACGTACACCATCGTCAGGTGCTTCTCGAGCGCCGGGAGGCGGAGGTACGGCCAGTGGATGCCGGGGCCGCCAGGGTGGACCAGGCAGACCGGGCCGTTGCCGTGGACGTGGTACGCGAGCCGGACACCGTCGACCATGAGTTCGTGCACGTCCGAAGTCTGCCAGGCGGCTGCTGACATGATGACCGGATGGACGTAGCGGTGCTGGAGATCGGGGGCAGCCACGTGACGGCGGCCGTGGTGTCGTCGGGCAGTTGGGCCGTGGACGTGGTGGAGCGGGCGGACCTGGAGTCGCGCAAGGCGGCCGAGGTGGTGCTCGACCAGTTGGCGGCCGCGGCCCGGAAGTTGCCGTTGGCAAACGGCCTGGCGGTGGCGCTGCCCGGGCCGTTCGACTTCGCCACCGGCGTCGCCTGGTACCGCGGCCAGGGCAAGTTCGACCACCTCTACGGATACAAGGTCGGCGAGCGCCTGCGCGGCCTGCTCGATCTCGACCAGATCCTGTTCATGAACGACGCCGAGGCGTTCGCGGTCGGCGAGTGGACGGCCGGCGCGGTCCGCGAGGTGGACCGCTGCGTCGGCGTCACCATCGGCACCGGCATCGGTACGGCGTTCCTCGCCGACGGCCGCGTGGTTCGTGCGGGCGAGACCGTGCCGCCGGGCGGTGAGCTCTACAAGACGTCGTACGACGGGAAGCCGCTGGAGGACTGGATCTCCGCCCGGGCGATCCTGCGCGCGTACTTCGCCCGGACCGGCACGGAGGAGCCGGAGATCGGGGTGAAGGAGATCGCCGACCGGGCCCGGGAGGGCACCGGCGACGCGCGGGAGGTGTTGGTCGAGGCGTTCGGCGTCCTGGCTGCCGCGCTGCCCCCGTGGCTGGAGCGGTTCGGCGTGACGAAAGTGGTGCTGGGCGGGTCGATCTCGGGGGCGTTCGACATCGTCCGGGAGGTGTTCGACTTCGACGTCGCGGCGACCGAGGACACCGAGCATTCCGCGCTGATCGGTGCCGCCGCGCACTACGTCCGGTCGCGGTGAACTGTCCGCAGCCCTCGTTACGGTCGGTCTCATGAAGATCGCCGTTCCCAGGTTGCGTGCCCACCTCGACGCCGCGTCGCCCACACCCGACGAGATCGACGACGAGGAGCGATTGCTCGACGTCGCCCTGGAGGACGTCGACCTGAGCGATCTGGAGGCCGAGCACGTCGAGATCGGCGGCTGCCGGCTGACCCGGTGCAAGCTCGCCGGCTCGGACCTGGACAAGCTGATCCTGGTCGACTCGGAACTGACCCAGTGCGACCTCGCGAACGCCCGCTGGGCCGACGCCGCCGCGACCCGGCTCGCGATCACCTCGTCCCGGCTGACCGGGTTCGCGGCGCCGGGAAGCAGCTTCCAGCACGTCACTGTCCGCGACAGCGTGCTGGACTTCGCGTCGTTCCGGTTCGCGAAGTTCGTGAAGGTCGAGCTCAGCGACTGCCGGCTGCACAGCGCCGACTTCGTGTCCGCCGAGCTGAGCGGCGCGGTCTTTCGCCGGTGCGACTTCACCGGCACGGAGTTCTCCCAGGTCAGTGCGCGGGGCGCGATCTTCGTCGACTGCACCTGGGACGCCGCCCGCGGCCTCACCTCGCTGGCCGGCGCCACCGTGGCCGCCGCCTCCCCGATCGACTCCCTGACCTTCACCTCGGCCGTCACCACCGCCACCGGCATCACCCTCGCGCACCCCGACGACCTCGATGCGTGAGTCTGCCCACGTGGCGGCGGCAGCGGCCGTGGCGCCCATTAGGGTGGGGCTGTGACTGACTCGACGATCATCTACACCCACACCGACGAGGCTCCGGCGCTCGCCACGTACTCGTTCCTCCCTGTCATCCAGGCGTACGCCGGTCAGGCCGGTGTCGGCGTGGAGACCCGGGACATCTCACTCGCGGGCCGGATCATCGCCGTCTTCGCGGAGTACCTGAAGGAAGACCAGCGGATCGCGGACGCGCTGGCCGAGCTCGGTGAGCTGGCCAAGACGCCCGAGGCGAACATCATCAAGCTGCCGAACATCTCGGCCTCGATCCCGCAGCTGAAGGCCGCGATCGCCGAGCTGCAGGCCCAGGGCTACGCCCTGCCGGAGTACCCGGACGAGCCCTCGACCGACGAGGAGCGCGACATCCGCGCCCGGTACGACAAGGTCAAGGGCTCCGCGGTGAACCCGGTGCTGCGCGAGGGCAACTCCGACCGCCGCGCACCCGCCTCGGTGAAGAACTACGCGAAGGCGCACCCGCACCGGATGGGCGCCTGGACCGGCGACTCGAAGACCAACGTCGCGACGATGGACCGAGACGACTTCCGGTCCACCGAGAAGTCCACCGTGATCGAGGCCGACGGCGCGCTCCGGATCGAGCTGGTCGGCGACGACGGCACCACCACCGTGCTGCGCGACTCGGTGCCGGTGCTGGCCGGTGAGGTCGTCGACGCCTCGGTCATGCACGTGGCCGCGCTGCGCGAGTTCCTGACCGCCCAGGTCGCCCGGGCGAAGGCCGAGGACGTGCTGTTCTCGCTGCATCTGAAGGCCACCATGATGAAGGTCTCCGACCCCATCGTGTTCGGTCACGCGGTCCGCGCGTTCTTCCCGAAGACGTTCGCGCAGTACGGCGAGGTGCTCGCCGGCGCCGGCCTGAGCCCGAACGACGGCCTCGGCGGCATCCTCAACGGGCTCGCGTCGCTGCCCGAGGGCGCCGAGATCAAGGCCTCGTTCGACGCCGAGCTGGCCGACGGCCCGGCGCTGGCGATGGTCGACTCCGACAAGGGCATCACCAACCTGCACGTCCCGTCGGACGTGATCGTGGACGCCTCGATGCCGGCCATGATCCGCACCTCCGGGCACATGTGGGGCCCCGACGGCGAGGAGCACGACACCCTCGCGGTCCTGCCGGACCACAGCTACGCCGGGATCTACCAGGTCGTTTTGGACGACTGCCGGGCCAACGGCGCCTTCGACCCGGCCACCATGGGCTCGGTGCCGAATGTCGGCCTGATGGCGCAGAAGGCCGAGGAGTACGGCAGCCACGACAAGACGTTCGAGGTGCAGACCACCGGGACCGTCCGGCTCGTCGACGAGGCCGGGAACGCCGTCCTCGAGCAGACGGTCTCGGCCGGCGACATCGTCCGCGCCTGCCAGACCAAGGACGCCCCGATCCGCGACTGGGTGAAGCTGGCCGTCACCCGGGCCCGAGCGACCGGCGACCCGGCGGTGTTCTGGCTGGACGAGACCCGCGCCCACGACGCGAACCTGATCACCAAGGTCCAGCAGTACCTCTTCGACCACGACACCGAGGGCCTCGACGTGCGGATCCTGGCGCCGGTCGACGCGATCACGTTCTCGCTGGAGCGGATCCGCCGCGGGGAGAACACCATCTCGGTGACCGGGAACGTGCTCCGTGACTACCTGACCGACCTGTTCCCGATCCTCGAGCTCGGCACCAGCGCGAAGATGCTCTCGGTGGTCCCGCTGATGGCCGGCGGCGGTCTGTTCGAGACCGGGGCCGGCGGCTCGGCGCCCAAGCACGTGCAGCAACTGGTCAAGGAGAACTACCTGCGCTGGGACAGCCTCGGTGAGTTCTTCGCCCTGGCCGCGAGCTTCGAGCACCTGGCCCAGGCGACCGGCAACGCCCGCGCGCAGGTCCTCGCCGACACCCTGGACCGGGCGACCGCGACGTTCCTCGAGGAGGACAAGTCGCCGACCCGTCGCGTCGGCGGGATCGACAACCGCGGCAGCCACTTCTACCTGTCGCTGTACTGGGCCCAGGAGCTGGCCGAGCAGACCGACGACGCCGAGCTGGCGAAGGCGTTCGCCCCGCTCGCCGAGACCCTGGCGAGGAACGAGCAGACCATCGTCGACGAGCTGCTCACCGTCCAGGGCAGCCCGGTCGACCTCGGCGGCTACTACCGGCCCGACCCGGCCAAGGCGGCCGCGGTCATGCGTCCCTCCAAGACCTGGAACGAGGCTCTCGCGGCGCTCTAGTCCTGGCTGATCCCGCCCCCGGCTCCGCTCGGAGCCGGGGGCCGGGCCCGTTCTCAGCCGGCCAGGTACCTGCGGACGTCGTCGGCGACCTGGGCCCGGTTGGCCATGCCGTACTTGCGCAGGATCGCGCTCAGGTGGGTCTTGACCGTGTTCAGGCTGATGCCGAGCTCGGCGGACAACTGGTCGTTGTCGAGGCCGTCGACCAGCCGGACCGCGACCCCCTGCTGGGCCTTGGTCAGGCTCAGGAACCGGCGCTCCGGGCCCTCGTCGGTGTCCATCAGCATCTCGATCAGCTCGGACTGGATGTGCTCGGTGGCGTCGATGATCCGGGTCAGGTGGCTCTGGACCACCGCGGTCACCTCGGACTCGCTCATCGCCTCGACCGCGATCTCCCGGATCGACCCGACCCGGTGCGCGAGGTACTCCATCACGTGGTCCGAGGTCAGCACGTTCGGCCCGACGTCCCCGGCCGGCAGCCGCCGCAGCGCCTCCCGGTCCTCGCCCTCGCGGGTCAGCACCCGCTCGACCACGCCGCTCAACCACTCGAACGCCCGGACGACGTTGTCGTCGTAACTGTCCGGCACGTAGCTCTGCATCGACAGCATGCCGAACAGCTGGCCCGGTCCGTCCTTCCCCGGCCGGAAGATCGGCACCGTGACCGCGTCCTCGGACCGTCGCCCGACGTCCCCGATCGGTACGCCGGCGTGCAACACCGCACCCTGGTCGTAGGCGTACCTGTACGTCTGCCGGTGCTTCAGCAGCCAGGCCGTCTGCCCGTTCGGCCCGAAGATGTGCGTGTCCGGGTCGACGTACCGGCCGGCGTCGTACGCGTAGGGGTAGCGGACCCGGCTGGTGCCCTGCAGGAAACCGACGAAGAAGGTGTCGACGCGGGCGATCTTGCCGGCCACCACCCGGACGTAGTCGTACAGACCGTAGTGATCGGCCCGGAACAGCGCCTCGATCTTGTGGTACGCCTCGCGCAGGATGATCGCGGTCTCGGGATCAACCCGCAGCGGGGCGGCTGCATGGTCTTCCTGCACGACACCGGCTCCCTGCTGCTGTATCGATCACCCGACTATGCGCCGTACGCCGACTGTTGCCAAGGGCTAACGAGTCAGTCTGGTCCAGGACGGTTCGTCGATCCACAGCGACCGAGGGTCGAGGTACGGGCGAAGGAGTGCACTGACCTCGGTGTCGTCGGCACCTTTCAACTGGTCGGACGCGACCTTGCGGGCCACGCCGGCCAGGAAGTCGGCGACCTGGACCCGCTGGTCCGTGAAGGAATCCACCTGCTCCAGGCCGGCGAAGTTCGGGGCCGACCGGCGGAGGGTGAAGACCCGCTCGGGCGACAACGTGGTCTGCCGGTCGTGCGCGATCGCCACCGGTCGCCCGTCACTCCCCCAGTACTCGACCGCGCGCACGATCGCCGGGATCAACGGGTCCAGCGGCGACACGACCGGATGTTGGTCGCGGAACGTGAAGCGCAGGAAGTCGTTGGCCGCGACCAGGAACGCCTCGGCCTCCGCGGTCCGCCGGGCGGCGTCGTACAGGAACCTGGCCAGTGCGGGCCGCGCGCCGAGGTGGCCGACGAGCCCGCAGGCCAGGAAGTAGGTCTTGTCGACCAGGAAAACCCGGGCGTTGCCCAGCAGGGGGCCGTCCGGGCCGAGCAGCCACAGCAAGACCGCGCGATGCTTCGACCTGAGCAGGTGGTTGGCCTTGTACATCGTCGCGGGCGACCGGATCCGCAGCCGCAGCTCGGTGATGCAGTCGGCCGCGGTCTGGTCGTCGATCCGCACACTCGCGTGCGCGAACACGTCGGTCACCCCGCCGACCAGCTTCTCGCCTTCGTACCCGGACTCGTCGCAGGTGATCTCTAGAGCCGCGGGCACCGGCTCCGTCCTCGCCGCGTCCGTCACGCCCCGACTCTCTCACCGGTCCGGGTCGGCCGCACACGGCGACCGGGCGCGGACAGCGGTCGCGGGCAATGGTTCCGAGTTGCCGAGTCGCCCTCCCAAGCCTCGGTCCAACTCTCCGCCACCACCCGCGACCACGGTTCCGAACGCCCGGCTGTGAGCCCCGTGTCGTTCGATCCCACGCCCCCTGCGAGATCGGCGACTCCCGACAGTGTCCCTGGCGTCCTTTCCTCCACCCCGTTGACTACACAGTGCCACCCCGTCCGGGACATGCCTATCGCCCGGCGCATGAGATTGTTGGGCGTTCAACCTCACTCCGGGAATGAGACTCTCCGTAGTCGTTGACGCAAGCTCAGCCGCGCATAATCTGCGGTCCACGGATCGAGGTCGATCACCAACTGGTGTCGAGCGGCTTGCCTTCGCTGTAGCCGGCGGCGGTCTGCAGGCCGACGACGGCCCGCTCGTGGAACTCGGCCAGGTTCGCGGCGCCGACGTACGTGCAGGAACTGCGGATCCCGGACACGATCGAGTCGAGCACGTCCTCGACACTGGGCCGCTCCGGGTCGAGATACATCCGCGCGGTCGAGATGCCCTCGCCGAAGAAGCCCTTCCGGGCCCGCTGGAACGGCGTGTCGTCGGCCGTCCGCGACCGGACCGCGCGGGCCGACGCCATCCCGAAGCTCTCCTTGTAGATCCGGCCGTCGCTGTCACGGTGCGGATCGCCCGGCGACTCGTACGTGCCCGCGAACCACGACCCGATCATCACGCTCGACGCCCCGGCCGCCAGCGCCAGCGCGACGTCCCGCGGATGCCGTACGCCGCCGTCCGCCCAGACGTGCTTGCCGAGCTGCCGGGCGCGCTCGGCGCACTCCAGCACGGCGGAGAACTGCGGCCGGCCCACAGCCGTCTGCATCCGCGTCGTACACATGGCGCCCGGGCCGACGCCGACCTTGACGATGTCCGCCCCGGCCGCCACCAGGTCGTCGACGCCCTCGGCGGTGACCACGTTCCCGGCCACGACCGGCACCTGCGGCGCCAGGCCGCGGACCTGCTGGAGGACCTCGATCATCCGCTCCTGGTGACCGTGCGCGGTGTCGACCACGAGGACGTCGATGCCGACGTCCAGCAACGCCTTCGCCTTCTGCTCGGCGTCGCCGTTGATCCCGATCGCGGCGGCGACCCGGAGCTTCCCGTTCGCGTCGACGGCCGGCTCGTACAGGGTCGCCCGGAGCGCGCGCTGCCGGGTGAGGATGCCGACGATCGTGCCGTCGGCGTCCACGACCGGCGCCAGCCGGTGCCGGCCGTCGTGCAGCAGGTCGAAGGCGCGCTCGGCATCCATCCCGGCCGGCAGCGTCAGCAGCTCGCGGGACATGATCGCGTCCAGCTGGGTGAACCGGTCGGCGCCGGCGCAGTCGGCCTCGGTGACCACGCCGACCGGACGGCCGTCGTCGACCACGATCACCGCGTTGTGACCCCGCTTGGGCAGCAGGTTGAGCGCCTCGCCCACGGTCCCGGTCGGCGGCAGCACCAGCGCGGTGTCGTGCACGGTGTGCCGTTGCTTGATCCAGGCCACCACCTCGGCGACGACGTCGACCGGGATGTCCTGCGGGATCACCGCCAGTCCGCCGCAGCGCGCGATCGTCTCCGCCATCCGCCGCCCGGACACCGCGGTCATGTTCGCCGCGACGATCGGGATCGACGTCCCGCTGCCGTCACTCGTGGACAGGTCCACGTCCAGCCGGGACGCGACCCCGGACCGGTTCGGCACGAGGAACACGTCGCTGAAGGTCAGGTCCCCAGCAGGCTCGCGATCATGGTGAAAGCGCATGGCATGGCCCCTTCCGGCGGCTGAAACCACAATGGTCCCACGCGGTACCTGCAGACCTGGGAGCCGGCCGATGAGTGGAATCCTGGACCGGGTGGTCGAACGTGTCGTTCTCGAAGGCCACGACGGACGCTCCGGTGCGCGGCTCGAACGCGTCCGGCTCGACGACGGTACCCCGCTGGTGGTCAAGTACGCCGATCCCGCGAGCGATCTCTCCGTCGCCCTCACCGGTGGCGTGGACCGTGAGCGGCTGCTGTGGTCGTCCGGCGTCCTCGACCGGCTGCCGGCCGGCGTCGGCCACGCGATCGTCGAGGTCTTCGGGCGGGACGGTTCGACCGTGACCGTGATGCGCGACCTCGGGGACGCCGTACCGGGGTGGAAGCGCACGTTGACGACCGCCGAGTGCGATCGGATCCTCGGTGCGCTCACGGATCTGCATCGGGAGTTCACCGGCCAGGCTCCGCACGGATTGGTTCCGTTGGAGACTCGGCTCACGCTGATGTCACCCCAGGTCGCGGGGTCGAGGTCAGGTGAGTTGCCAGGTGCTGTGCTGCGCGGCTGGGAGCTGTTCGCCGAAATCGTCGAGCCGTCGGTGGCCGACGCCGTGTTCGCCGTGCACGGCGATCCCGGCCCGCTGGCCACCGCGCTGCGTCGTAGCGGATCGACGCTGCTGCACGCCGACCTGTGGCTGGTGAACCTGGCGCTGCCGCCGGACGAGGTCGTTCTGCTCGACTGGGCCTTGGCGACCGAAGGACCGCCTGCGCTCGATCTCGCGATCTTCCTGACCGGCTCGGCCGCGCACGTCGAGCCCGGCCGCGAGGACCTGATCTCCCGGTTCCGCAGCCTCGGCGACGTCACTGCCGCCGACATCGACCTCGCGCTGCTCGCCGGCCTGGTCGACCACGGCTGGAACAAGGCTCTCGACGCGGCCGATCACTCGGACCCGGTGATCCGCGACCGCGAACGCGACGACCTGGCCTGGTGGGTCGAGCACGGGCGCGCCGGTCTCGACCGCCTGTGACGACGCGACCGGCCCCCTCGGTGTCGAGGGAGCCGGTCGCGGGTGTCGTGCCGGTACTGCGGTCCGCCGGTGCTGCGGGTCGTACCGCGATCAGTCGTACCGCGGTCAGCGGAGGTCGAAGCGGTCGAGCTCCATGACCTTGGTCCAGGCGGCGGCGAAGTCCCGGACGAATTTCTCCTTCGCGTCGTCGCTCGCGTAGACCTCGGCGACGGCGCGCAGCTCGGAGTTCGAGCCGAAGACCAGGTCTGCGCGGGTGCCGGTCCACTTGACCTCGCCCGACGCGTCCCGGGCCTCGAAGGTGGTCGCCTCGTCGTCGGTCGCCGTCCACTCGGTCCCCAGGTCGAGCAGGTTGGCGAAGAAGTCGTTCGTCAACGTGCCCGGGGTCTCGGTGAAGACACCGAGCTTGGAACCGTCGTAGTTCGCCCCGAGGACGCGCAGGCCGCCGACCAGCACGGTCATCTCCGGCGCGCTCAGGGTGAGCAGGTTCGCCTTGTCCACCAGCAGGTACTCGGCCGGCAGCCGGTTGCCCTTGCCGTAGTAGTTGCGGAATCCGTCCGCGATCGGCTCGAGCGCGGCGAACGAGTCGACGTCGGTCTGCTCCAGGGTCGCGTCCACCCGGCCCGGAGTGAAACCGACCTCGATGTCGTACCCGGCGTTCCGGGCCGCCACCTCGACACCCGCCGTACCCGCGAGCACGATCAGGTCGGCCAGCGAGACCTGCTTGCCACCGGCCGCGTTGAAGGACTTCTGGATGTCCTCGAGGGTGCGCAGTACGACCGCGAGCTCGGCCGGATTGTTGACCTCCCAGTCGTTCTGCGGCTCGAAGCGGATCCGGGCACCGTTCGCACCGCCGCGCTTGTCGCTGCCGCGGAACGTCGACGCCGCCGCCCACGCGGTCGACACCAGCTGCGAGACCGACAGCCCGGAAGCCGCAATCTGCGCCTTCAGCGCGGTGATGTCGGCGGCGTCGATGAGCTCACCCTCGACCGCGGGCAGCGGGTCCTGCCAGATCAGCGTCTCGCTCGGGACCTCCGGGCCGAGGTAGCGCACGATCGGGCCCATGTCGCGGTGGGTCAGCTTGTACCAGGCGCGGGCGAACGCGTCCGCGAACTCGTCCGGGTTCTCCAGGAAGCGCCGCGAGATCTGCCCGTAGATCGGGTCGAAGCGCAGCGCGAGGTCGGTAGTCAGCATCGTCGGCTTCTGCTTCTTCGCCGCGTCGTAGGCATCCGGGATGATCTCCCCGGCGTCCTTCGCCACCCACTGGTGCGCACCGGCCGGGCTCGCGGTCAGCTCCCACTCGTATCCGAAGAGGATCTCGAAGAAGTCGTTGCTCCACTGGGTCGGCTTCGTGGTCCAGGTGACCTCGAGGCCGCTGGTGATCGCGTCGGCTCCCTTGCCGGTGCCGTACGTGCTCTTCCAGCCCAGACCCTGCGCCTCGATCGGCGCACCCTCCGGCTCCACGCCGACGTGGTCGGCCGGACCGGCACCGTGGGTCTTGCCGAACGTGTGCCCACCGGCGATCAGCGCGACGGTCTCCTCGTCGTTCATCGCCATCCGGCCGAACGTCTCGCGGATGTCGCGCGCCGCGGCGACCGGGTCGGGGTTGCCGTTCGGGCCCTCCGGGTTCACGTAGATGAGGCCCATCTGGACCGCGCCCAGCGGGCTCTCCAGCTCGCGGTCACCGGTGTACCGCTCGTCGCCCAGCCAGGTGGTCTCGGGACCCCAGTAGACGTCCTCGTCCGGCTCCCACACGTCCGCGCGGCCACCGGCGTACCCGAAGGTCTCGAAACCCATCGTCTCCAGCGCCACGTTGCCGGTCAGGATCAGCAGGTCGGCCCAGGAGATCTTCTGCCCGTACTTCTTCTTCACCGGCCACAGCAGCCGGCGGGCCTTGTCCAGGTTCCCGTTGTCCGGCCAGCTGTTCAGCGGCGCGAACCGCTGCTGGCCGGCGCCCGCGCCACCGCGGCCGTCGCTGATCCGGTACGTGCCCGCGCTGTGCCAGGCCATTCGGATCATCAGCGGGCCGTAGTTGCCGAAGTCGGCCGGCCACCAGTCCTGTGACGTGGTCAGCACCTCGGCGATGTCCCGCTTCACCGCGGCCAGGTCGAGCGTGGCGAACTCGGCGGCGTAGTCGAAGTCGTCACCGAGCGGGTTCGCCACCGCCGGGTTCTTCGCCAGGATCTTCAGGTTGAGCCGCTCCGGCCACCAGCCCCGGTTGCCCCCGCCCTGCGTCGGGTGCGGCGCACGTGTGCCGTGCGCGACCGGGCACTTGCCCTGGCTTTCCGTGCTCGCTTCCGCCGGCAGCGGCGGGTGGTTCTCAGACATCGGATTCCTTCCGGACTGGACGTTTCGAGAAAGTCATGAAGCGCTTGCGGTGGAACAGTCGGAGCACAGGCCCCAGTAGACGACCTCGGCCTCGTCGATGACGAAACCGTGGCCGTCCGCCGCGGTCAGGCACGGCGCATGACCGACAGCACAGTCGACGTCGGCGATCGCACCGCACGACCGGCAGACGACGTGATGATGGTTGTCCCCCACCCGCGACTCGTACCGCGCCACCATCCCGTGCGGCTGGATCCGCCGCACCAGCCCCTTCTCGGTGAACACCCGCAGCACGTCGTACACGGCCTGATGAGAGACCTCGGGAATTTCGTTGCGCACAGCCCCGATAATCGTGTCCGTGTCCGCATGCGCGATCGCCTGCACCACGCCCAGCACGGCCACCCGGGGCCGGGTCACCCGGAGCCCAGCCCCGCGCAACCTCCCCTGAAGCTCCTCGACCACCGGCATGCGACACATCCTGTCCGGTTTTCTGGAATGAGTCAAGATTAGTTTCCGCGACATCCTCCGCGAGCGTGGCGACACCCCGACGTAACGATTCCGGCGTGGATGTCCGCAGCTCTGGACGCTCCGGCTACCGGCTGTCACCCTCACGGTGAGCGCCGACCGTGGGGGGACGGCGGGACAGGGGGAACCACCGTGAAAGTGCAGTGGCCGAGCAACGCAGTCAACGCCGACGGGGACGACCTGAGCCAACCAGTTCAGCAGTTCCTGCTGGACCTACGACTGCTCGAGGACAAGAACGAGATCGCCAGCAAGACGTTCACTACTCCCGCGAGCCTCCAGGTCATCACCGCCGGCGCGACGAGCTTGGGCAAGGTCTGCCGGCGATCGTCGCCTTCATCGGTGGCGGCAGCGCGGCCCTGACCGGCCTGGCGGGCTTCGGCGTCGGCCCGGACGATGCCAACCTCGTCCAGCGAGCAGTCTTCACCGCATCGGCGTCAGTCCTCGCCTCAGCGGTGGCGATCGCCGTCGCCATCATGGTGCGAGCCGACGTCAACGCCCGCTCCGCAGCCTCCGCCGCCCAGTTCGAGGCCCGCGCGGCGGTGACCGCCGCGATCCTGTCCAGCCCCGAGTACGGCCGTCCCGTCGCGGCTCCACCCCCACCGAACTACATGCTCAGAACCAACAACGACGAGTGGCTCCCGGTCCTCGCCTTCAAACTGACCGCCAACGGACTCGCCGCCGACGTGGGCAACAACAGAGTCGTCCTCAGCCAGAACTTCCAAGCCCTCATCCCCACCAACAGCTGGCAGTGACCCCCACAGCCGAGCGAAGCGAAGGCCCACCGCGTACAGCGGCGACCAGCCCCAAGAGCCGAGCGAAGCGAAGGCCCACCGCGTACAGCGGCGACCAGCCCCAAGAGCCGAGCGAAGCGAAGGCCCAGGGGGTGCGGGTGGCGGAGCCCCCGCCCGCGCCGAGCGAAGCGACGGCGCACAACACGACGAAGGCGAGGCGGTCCGCGCACTCCGCGGACACACCTCGCCTCTCGCCTTCGTGGAGCTGAGGGGATTCGAACCCCTGGCCTCTTCGTTGCGAACGAAGCGCGCTACCAACTGCGCCACAGCCCCGAGCTGATCGCCGGGTCTCCCTGGCGACCGCGAAACTCTAACACGCTCATGGTCGCGGACTGAAACCGAGGTTGTCGAGCGGGTTTCAGTCGCCGACGGCGCGCTTGATCTCCGGCTCCTCGGCGGCAGGAGGGGCCGGGGACTCGACGATCGGCGGGGTCTCCGCGGGGTCCGTCGTACGGGCGCTGGAGAAGACTTCGTCGTCGGACAGCGAGATGGTGCGGACGGTGCGGTCCGGTGCCTTCTCCTTCAGCACGTACGTCGGCAGCGTGACCGGCACCGGATCCCACAGACCCTCGGATGCGGCGGACTTCTCGGCCGGGGCGGCCGGCGGCGCGGGGAGCTTGACCTCGATGGTCAGCTCCTCGTCCGGTGACGGCGCGGGCTTGCCGGCGGGACCGCGGTCGTGCCGGGCCTTGGCGCGGGCACGGCGCTCGGCGGCGAGCCGGGCACGCTCGCGCGCCTGACGCCGCAGTTGCACCCGCGTCAGGACGACGAACGCGACGATCAGCGACCCGGGGATCGCGACCGTCCACCACAGCAGCATCTCGAGGCCGGCGAGCGCGGTCACCGACAGCAGCGAAAGGGTCAGGAGCGACAGGACCCGCCGGCGGCGCATGGCGGCCACCCGGCGGGCGCGGTTGGGGACGTAACGCTTCGGCGGCGGCGGCAGGTCTTCGTCGGCGGCCGCGGCGACACCGGTTCCGACGACACCGACACCGGCACCGACACCGACACCGGCACCGACACCGGCACCGGCACCGGCCGGGCGTACGACGTACCGCGAACGCGACTGCGGATCGCCCTGCCGGGCGAGCACGCGCGCGTCGGACGAGGCCACCGGCGGGCGCCGGGCCTCGTCGTTCCGCTTGAGCATCATCGGGACGAGGTAGGCGGCCCACGCGGCGACGATCGCCACATAGATCAGCCCTGTCGTCCCCATGCGACGACGCTAAGACCCAGGGAGGTTCAGATCAGGCATGTCTGTCGGTGTGTCGCAAGAAGACTCGTGTGACTGATGTGAATAGCGACGCTGCGTGATCACCGCAGTCGCGCTACGAGACCGGGCCCGACTTCCTCCACGTTCAGGGCGAAGATCCGATGGTCGCGCCAATCACCATCGATGTGCAGGAACCGCGGCCGCTCGCCCTCGTACCGGAAGCCGAGTTTCTCGACGACCCGCAGACTCGCCTTGTTCTCGGGGCGGATCGCGACCTCGATCCGGTGCAGGCCGAGGGTGAACCAGCAGTGGTCGGCGGCCATCGCGACCGCGGTCGGCACGATGCCGCGGCCGGCGTACTGCTCGTCGACCCAGTAGCCGAGGTTGGCCCAGCGCGCGGATCCGTAGGTGATGCCGGAGACGGTGAGCTGCCCGACGAGCGGCCACTTCGATCGTGGCCCGACGCCGGCAGCACCGCCGTAAGTGATGACGAACGGGAGCATCCGGCCGTACCGCGCCTGCCGGTTCCAGTCCCTGGCCATCGCGCGGAACGTCCGCGCACCCTCATCGGCGCCCGGCGGCTGGGTCGCGTCCCACGGCCGCAGCCAGCTCACGTTGCGCTGTCGCGCGGCCGCCCACTCGGTACCGTCGCCGGCCCGCAGCGGCCGGAGTGCGACCTGCCCGTGCCGGAGTTCGACCGGCCAGCGGACGATCGCCATCAGTCGTTGTCCGTCCGGACGTGGTCACCGCCGCGGACCTGCTCGACCGCGTGCCGCAGCAGCGGCTGCAACACGGACAGTCCGTCCTTCACGCCGCCGCGCGAACCGGGCAGGTTGACGATGACCGTCGTACCCGCCACCCCGGCGAGACCGCGGGACAGAGCAGCCGTCGGGACGCCGTTCGCCACGCCGTACGCACGGATCGACTCCGCGATCCCGGGTACGACGCGGTCCAGCAGCCCGGCGGTCTGCTCGGGCGTCTCGTCGGTCGGCGAGATCCCGGTCCCGCCGGTCGTCAGGATCACGTCGTACGACGCCGTGACTCCCGCACGCAGTGCATCGCCGACCGGCGGGCCGTCCGGGACGACCTGCGGACCGGACACCTCGAAGCCCCACTCGGCCAACCGCTCGGCGATCAGCGGACCGGTCGTGTCGGTGTAGACACCGGCGGCCGCGCGGTTGGACACGCTGACGACCAGGGCTCTCACGGCCGCTCCCAGTGACCGGTCTTGCCGCCTTCTTTGAGCTCGACGCGTACGTCGGACAGCACCGCCGCCGGGTCCAGAGCCTTCACCATGTCGATCACGGCGAGCCCGGCGACCGCGACGGCGGTGAGCGCCTCCATCTCGACACCGGTGCGGTCGGTGGTCTTCACCTGGGCCCTGATCAGTACGGCGTCGTCGGCCACCTCGAGGTCGACCTTCGCACCGGTGATCGCGATCGGATGGCAGAGCGGGACCAGGTCAGGCGTCCGCTTGGCGCCCATGATGCCGGCGATCCGGGCGACACCGAGCGCGTCCCCCTTGGGTACGCCGTCGCCGCGCAGGGCCGCGACCACCTCGGCCGAGACGAAAACCTTGCCGCTGGCAACAGCCCGGCGGTCGCCGGTCGCCTTGGCCGACACGTCGACCATCCGCGCCGCCCCGGTCTCGTCGACATGGGTCAGCCCACCGGGTCCGGTCTGGTGGTCAGCCGGCGCCGGGGCCGGGGGGTCGGCCGGGGTACCGGCAGCACCCGGGTCCTGCGTCATCCCGTCTCCTCGTCCAGCAGCAAGAGCTCCACCTGGTCACCGGCCCGGACCGAGGTCACGTCCTCGGGCACCACGATCAGCGCGTTCGACCGGCTCAGCCCGCCGAGCAGGTGCGAGCCGTGGCCGCCGACTGTACTGGCCATCCAGCCCTCGTCGCCGGAGGTGGCCGAGGCTCGGACGAACTGCCGCTTCCCGGCCGGGGAGCTGAAGCTGTCCAGCGAGACCCCGTGGACCGGCTGCCGCCGGTACGGCATCTGACCCATCAGCTTGCGCAGCGCGGGCCGGACGAACACCTCGAACGACACGTACGCCGACACCGGGTTGCCGGGCAGCGTGAAGACCGGCACCTCGTCCTCGCCGAGCACGCCGAACCCCTGCGGCTTCCCGGGCTGCATCGCGACCTGCGGGAAGTCGACCGTGCCGGTCTTCGACAGCACCTCCTTGACCACGTCGTACGCGCCCATGCTGACCCCACCGGTGGTGATCACCAGGTCGGCCCGGACGAGCTGGTCGGACAGCGTGTCCATGATCCGTTTGGGGTCGTCGCCGACGATGCCGACGCGGTAGACCACGGCCCCGGCCTCCCGGGCGGCGGCGGCCAGGGTGTAGCTGTTCGAGTCGTAGATCTGCCCCTCACCCAGCCGGCTCCCCGGCTCGCGCAACTCGGCGCCGGTCGACACCACCACGACCCGCGGCCGCGGTCGCGCCTTGACCCGGGCCCGGCCGACCGCGGCGAGAACGGCGATCTGTCGCGGCCCCAGCACGGTGTCCTTGTCGAGGACCTTCTCCCCCGCCTTCACGTCCTCGCCGGCGCGCCGCACGGACGCACCGAGCGCGGGTTGCTGCGCGATCCGCACGTTCGCTGTGCCGCCGTCGGTCCACTCCACCGGTACGACGCTGTCCGCGCCCCGCGGCATCGGCGCGCCGGTCATGATCCGGACGCACGTTCCCGGCGTGACCACGATCGGCTCGACCCGGCCGGCCGCGATCTCGCCGACCACCGGCAGCGTGACCGGGTTGTCCTGCGTGGCCCCGGCCAGGTCGCCGGTCCGGACGGC
Source organism: Kribbella turkmenica (assembly GCF_004348725.1). Classification (GTDB taxonomy): domain Bacteria; phylum Actinomycetota; class Actinomycetes; order Propionibacteriales; family Kribbellaceae; genus Kribbella; species Kribbella turkmenica. The sequence continues at coordinate 9,960 of NZ_SMKR01000015.1, read as the reverse complement.
GTACCCGTCCATCGCGGAGTTGTCGAATCCCGGCAGGCTCAGCCCGGAGACGATGTCCTCGCAGAGCACCAGCCCGACAGCCTCCATCAACGGCTGCTCGAACGCCGGCAGCCCCCGCACCCTGCCCAGCACTACTTCCAGATGCTCATCCACACTCCGTCTCACGCCCCGACCCTAATCCAAGGGCGCCGCCGGAGCTCAGCCGGTGGATTCCGGGTGGTTCCCCCAGGTCATCCGGATGTCCGGGGCCTGCTCCTCGTTCGTCTCGCCGTTCGTACGGCGGACCTCGGTGAAGCCGTGGTGGAGGTAGAAGGATTGGGCGCGGGTGTTGGTCTGGAAGGTCCACAGGGCCAGACCACCCGGGCGGAGGTCCTTGGCCAGGTCGACCAGGGTCGAGCCGATGCCCAGCCCGACGGCATCGGGGTCGACGTACAACTGGTCGAGGTCGTCGCCGTCGAGGGTCAGGACCGCGACGATCCGGCCGTCGTCGAGCGCCACCCAGGTCTGCGCGTCCGGCAGCAGCATCTCGGCGAACCAGGTGGCGACCTCGTCGGCGGTGTGGACCGCGGCCGGCAGCAGGTCCGGGTACGCGTGCCGCGACCGCCACCACAGCCGGGCCGCCTCGTCGGTGTCGTACGGCTCCAGCGGCCGGATCAGCAGCTCGTCCATTCCCCCAGCTCTCGTCAGCCCTCGAGTACGGCGCCGTCCTCGATCAGCCTACGGTCCCCCGCGTCCGCCGCGACCTCGACCTCGCCGACGACCGTCACATCCTTGCCGAACGCAACATCACCGCGGACCTCGAGCCGGTCGGCCCGGACCAGCGACGGCGGCCCGGCCGGGAACCGCGCCTCGAAGTCGGCCAGGATCCTGAAGTACTCCGGGTCCAGGTCGACGTACGGCTCGTCACCCTCGTGCGTCGTGGTCAGGTCGCCGGACTCGGTCAGTTCGTACACGTCCGACCGCAGTACCAGCAGGTCGTTGGTGGTCTTCACCGGCTTGAACCGGCTCCGGTCCACCAGCACGGCCTGCGACCCCTCGAAGGTCTCGATCGCCGTTCCCATGCCGGTCTCCAGCTGGATCACCTTCGGCGACGACGGGTCGGCCGGGTCGACGGTCTTGCGGTTCACGATGATCGGCAGCCCGAGAATCCCGTCGTGGCCGGCCATCAGCTCCGCCAGCCGGTCCAGGTCGATCCACAGGTTGTTCGTGTTGAACGTCTTGTGCCGGGTGATGTCCTGGAAGTGCTTGGTGTCCTCGTCCGCGACCTGGGCGCTGTCGCGCAGGATCAGCCGGCCGTCGGACTTGCGCACCGCGACGTGCCCGCCCTTGCGGTCCGACCGGGTCCGCCGGCAGACCTCCATCCCGAACGGTACGTCGTGCTCGGCCATCCAGGCCGCGATCCGGGCGTCCGGGGTGGCGCCGAGGTTGTCGGCGTTCGAGATGAACGCGTGCCGGAAACCGCGCTCCCGCAGCGCGTCCAGGGTGCCGGAGGCAACCAGCGCGGTGAACAGGTCGCCGTGGCCGGGCGGGCACCAGGCCAGCTCCGGATCGGCCGGCCACTCGGCCGGGGTCAGGTCGTCGGCGAGCAGCTTGGGCTCCATGTTCTGCAGGAAGTCCAGCGGTACGCCGTCGACCGCGAGCCCGTCGTACTCACCGAGGACCTGCAGCGACTCCTCCCTGGTGCGGAAGGAGTTCATCAGCACCAGCGGCAGCGGGACGTCGTACGCCTTCCGGGTGCTCAGGATCTGTCGCGCGATGATGTCGAGGAAGCTCAGCCCGTCCTTGACCGGCAGCGCGGACTTGGGCCCGGTCACGCCCATCGAGGTGCCGAGGCCGCCGTTCAGCTTGATCACGACCGTCTCGGCCAGCGCCGCGCGCATCGCCTCCGAGTCGGTGTCGAGGTGGTCCAGGTGCGGCAGGTCGCCCACCGGCTCGATGTCGTCCTCGCGGATCGTGCCCTGCTGACCGGACTCGAGCAGCCGGTAGTAGTGCGTGAAGACCCGAATGGCGACGTCAGCAGCGCCGGCCGCGCCCATCTTCTCCTGCGCCTGTCGTAGACCTGCCTCACTCATGTCACAACCCTAGGGGACGCCGGGTGATCACCGTGTTATCCGCGTCACGCCGCATACGATCAGGGAGTGTTCCCGTCGAAGGCCGCGGCGCGGCAGTACCTGCTCAGTGCCCGCAGGGCTCGTCCTCACACCGGCGACCTGCTGGCCATCGCGCAGGCTCAGCCCGCGGTGCAGGCGGCGCGGCGGATCGCTCTGTACGTGTCGATGGGTGCGGAGCCGCAGACCGGTGCGCTGATCGACTGGCTGCTGGCCACCGACCGTGAGGTCCTGCTGCCGATCCTGTACGCCGACAACGACCTCGGCTGGGGCGTCGCACCAGGCGCTGCCGACCTGGTGCCGGGCCGGCGAGGCATGTCCGAGCCTCCGGTCGACCTGGGTCCGGACGAGATCGCCACCGCTGAGCTGGTCATCTGCCCGGCGGTGGCGGTCGCCCACGACGGCGTACGCCTGGGACGCGGTGGCGGCTCGTACGACCGGGCGCTGGCCCGTGTCCGTCCCGGTACGCCGATCTGGGCGGCGGTGTACGACGCAGAGGTTGTCGAAGCGCTCCCGGCCGACGAGCACGACCACCTGGTCGACGCAGCACTGACGCCAAATCGGTTGATCGTGCTGGGAAGATCGCAGGATGACTGAGAGCGCCGTACAAGCCGCTGCTGCCGCTGCCCTGGGCAGGCCTCCGGACGAGCGTGTCCATGCCGTCATGGACACGGCCCGGGGTGGGCGGGGCTGATGCTCAGCACGTACGTCGGCGACGTGGTACTGCCCGGCCTTGTCTCGCTTGTGAGCCATGCGGGCGAGACACGGGTCCAGGTACTGGGCAGGACCGCCTTCGACGGCCCGCCGATGCAGCGGGACAGCCTGTTCCGGGTCGCGTCGTTCACCAAGCCGATCGTCGCTGCCGCGGCAATGGTCCTGGTCGACGAGCTCCGGCTGTCGGTGGACCGCCCCGTCGACGACCTGCTGCCTGAGCTCGCCGGGATGCGTGTACTGCGACAACCGGACGGCGTACTCGACGACACGGTCGCCATGGACAGGCCGATCACGTTGAGGGACCTGCTGACGTTCCGGCTGGGGCTGGGTGAGTCGGACAATCCGGCGATCCGGCAGCGGGAGGACGAGCTGGGGCTGCGGACGTTCGGTCCGCCGGTGCCACGGACGTCGCTCGGACCGGACGAGTGGATGCGCAGGTTCGGCACGGTCCCCCTGCAGTACCAGCCGGGTGAGCGGTGGATGTACTCGACCGGCTCGCACGTGCTCGGCGTACTGATCGCACGCGTCACCGGGCAGCCATTGGAGGAGTTCCTCCGGGAGCGACTGTTCGAGCCGCTCAGGATGCGGGACACCGGGTTCACCGCGTCGGACCCCGCGCGGCTGACCACGGCGTACGTCGGCGACGACGTACTCGACCCGGCCGCGGCAAGCCAGTGGCTGGAGCCGCCGTCGTTCCCCGACGCCAGCGGCGGGCTGATCTCGACGGCGGACGACTTCCACGCGTTCGCACGCATGTTGCTGACCGGCGGCGACGGCATCCTGTCGCCGGCGGCCGTTGCGGAGATGACGACGGACCACCTCACCCCGGCGCAGCGTACGGCGGCTGCCGACTACCTCGGCCCGGACACCGGATGGGGCTACGGCCTGTCGGTCAGCCCGGATCGCTACGGCTGGGCCGGTGGGCTGGGCACATTGTGGTCGACCACGCCGGCGGAGGGGACGATCTCGATCCTGCTGACCCAGCGCGCGCTGTGGACCTGGCCGGAGGAGCTGTTCGCGGAGGCCAGCGCCCCGGCCTGGTGACTACGGCTCGGGCTTGGTGAACGTCACCGTGTGTTCCCGGGTCGCCTCGACGGCTCCCCTGGTGTACGCCCACTGCAAGGTCTCCCCGCGCACCCACAGGTCGGTCTGGTCGGTGTAGTTGGACGAGAACGCGTGCCCGGACACACCGGTCAGGTTGATCCATCGGGACTTGTCGAAGTCGGCCAGGTCCACGACCATCCGCATCGACGGCGTCGCGGTCACGGTGTAGCCCTTCGACGCGTCCCACGCGGTCGCGTTGACGATCGACGAGCCGCCGCCCAGCTCGTACGGGCCGCGGTTGAACAGTCTGTCCACCACACCGATGCCGGACTTGCCGAGCGTCTGGTTGGTCAGCGTGAGCTTGTGCAGCCGGCCCCACTTCCAGTTGGCCGGGTCGCGGGCCATCTTCTGGGTGATTTCCTGCCGCGCGTCGACCAGCGCCTCCCGGAGCATGTCGTCCCGGCTCTCGTGCTGTGGCGTACCGATGTTGTCCCACCAGCCGCTGTTCGGCTGGTTGAGGAGCGTGCGGATCACCTCGAACCAGCGGGGACCACCGTCCGGCCAGGTGCTCTGCGGGAGCTGGTCGTGGAAGGTCAGCGCGAGCAGGTTGCGCCAGACCACGTTGAAGTACGCCGCCGCCGCGGAGTCGGCCGGCTGGGTGAAGTCCCAGTTCCGCAGGGTGTCCTGGCCCTGGCGCTCGAAGTCGTCGTCGATGCTGATCTGCAGCAGGTACGGCACCAGCATCTCGGCGGCCCGGTTCTTGGTGTCCGACTGGATCGCCGCCATCGCGTTCGCGTCGAGCTTGCCGGCCGCCTTGATCCGGTCGAGGATCTGCTGTGACCGGAAGCCGTAGTCCCAGTCGTTGCTCAGGTAGTACGGGTATGCCGGCGGCACGACCGCCTGGTTCGCGGTCACGATGATCCCGTCCGCCGGGTCGTACTCGGCCGGCAACGCCTCGAAGGGGACGTACCCGGTCCAGCGGTACTTCGGGTCCCAGCCCGGCGCCGGCCAGTCGCCCAGGCCGGTCCTGCGAATAGGGATCCGCCCGGGCGCCTGGTAGCCGATGTGGCCGGCGGTGTCGGCGTACACGAGGTTCTGCGAGGGGACCTCGAACAGCTGCGCGGCGGAGCGGAACTGGGTCCAGTTCTGCGCCCGGTTGATCGCGAACAGCGCGTCGGCGGTGCGGCCCGGGGCCAGCGCGGTCCACTGGATGGCGACGCCGTACGCGTTCGGGTATCTGTCCTGCTTGGCGGCCAGCTCACCGGCCTCGCGCTGGTCCTTGCCGACGTCGGAGATCAGCGGACCGTGCCGGGTCTCGCGGACGGTGATCGTCACCGGCTCGTCCTGGCCGGCCACCTCGAACGTCTCCTCGCGGGTTGCCATCGCGCGCCACTTGTTGTTGTAGAGCACGTTGTCGCCGTCGACGCGCTCGAGGTACAGGTCGGTGACGTCGGGATCGAGGTTGGTGAATCCCCAGGAGATCGCGTTGTTGTGGCCGATCACGACCCCCGGCAGCCCGGAGAAGCTGAAGCCGGAGACGTCGTACGGGCAGCTCCGGCTGACGGTGTTGCAGTGCAGGCCGACCTGGGTCCAGATGCCCGGCATGGTCGCGCCGAGGTGCGGGTCGTTGGCCAGCAGCGGCTTGCCGGTGGTCGTGTGGTCGCCGGAGACCACCCACGAGTTCGAACCGATGCCGTCACCCCGGCCGAGCAGCTGCGGGAGACTCTTGGCCACCTTGTCGACGGTGTCGAGCGAGGCGAGCAGCTCCTTGGTCAGCATCCCGCGGCGGGCCTCGGAGGCGACCGGCTCGGTGGTGAACCTCCCGGCCCGGACCGCGCCGGTGGCCACGATCGGCTCGTTCCGCTCGTACGGGTACGCCGGGTACAGACTGTCGATGTTGCGCGCCGGGTACGACGCCAGCAGCTTCGCCCGGGTGATCTCCTCGTCCATGTTGCCGCCGAGGTCCCAGGCCATGGCCTTCAGCCAGGCCAGCGAGTCGGCCGCGGTCCACGGCTCCGGCCGGTACTCCGTGCCCTTCAGCGACAGCACGGCGTACTCCAGGCTGAGCCCGGAGCCGCTGTGCGTGTCCAGGTACGCGTTCACGCCGCGGGCGTAGTCGTCCAGGTACTGCCGGGTGGACGGGCTGAGCAGACCGAGTTCCTTCTCCGCGACCTTGCGCCAGCCGAGGGTGCGGACGAACTTGTCGGTCTCCAGCGCGTCCCGGCCGAACAGCTCCGCCAGCCGGCCGGCGGTGACGTGCCGGCGGAAGTCCATCTCGAAGAACCGGTCCTGCGCGTGCACGTACCCCTGCGCTGCGAACAGGTCGCTCGGGCTGTCGGCGTAGATCTGTGGGATGCCGTTGCTGTCCCGGACCACCTCGACGTCACCGTCGAGACCGGTCAGCTCGATCGTTCCGTCGTACGTCGGGAAGGAGTGGCGGACGACGAAGGCGACGGTTCCCGCGATCACCACGAGGACGGTGGCGAGGGCGATTCCGCTGATGATGACGACTCGTAACAGGCGACGCACGGACCAACCGTAGAGAATCCCGACGCCTCCCCCAAATGGGGTCCGCACAACTTTGCGTAGCTCTGCGTCCGGTGGACATCGACCCGGAGTTGGGGTATCCCACGCCCGAGTTGGAATACTTCGGCCCGCTGGAGCATTATTAGCAGTCGAGTAGTAGGAGTGCCAACGGCCTGAAGGGAACGAACCGTGCCGACGTACCAGTACCAGTGCACCGACTGTGGTGAGGCGCTCGAGGTGCGGCAGAGCTTCACGGACGACGCGCTCACCGTCTGCCCCGCCTGCGAGGGCACCCTGCGCAAGGTCTTCAACGCCGTCGGCGTCGTCTTCAAGGGCTCCGGCTTCTACCGCACCGACAGCCGCAACTCCGGCAAGAGCACGGTCTCGGCCCAGTCCGACTCGTCCTCGACCGCCGGCTCCTCCTCGTCGTCCGACTCCGGATCCTCGTCGAGCCCCACGCCGTCGTCGACCTCGTCGAGCACGACCTCGGCCTCGACCTCGAGTTCCAGCACCAGCGCTGCCTGACCTCCAGGGCCGGCCGCTGTGGACAACTAGCGGGTGGGGTGCCGGGAAACTCGTACTTTCTCTGGCATGAGAATCCCTTCCGTTGTTCGTGACCTGTTGCGCGCCGCCCGTTGGCACCGTCGGCTGCTGGCCGGGGTGGCCGCCGCGGTGGCTGTGTACTTCGGCCTCGTCGCCCTGTCCCCTCCTGCTCCACCGACCGTCCCGGTGCTGGCCGCCGCCCGCGACCTCACCGGCGGAGCCGCGCCCTCGAGCGATGACCTCCGCACGCTCGAGCTGCCGGTCGACGCCGTTCCCGAAGGCGCACTCACACCCGGCGCCGACCTCACCGCGCGCGTGCTGAGCGGGCCGGTCAGATCCGGCGAACCGTTGACCGACGCCCGTTTCCTGGCGCCGGTCTCGGTCCCAACCGGTTTCCTCGCCTACCCGTTCCGCATCGACGACGCCGACATCAGCGCCCTCCTCCGCGTCGGCGACCACCTCAACCTGTACGCCGCCACCAGCAGCTCAGCCGAGTCCGCGATCCTCCTCGCCCGCGCGGTCCGCGTGGTCGCCCTGCCGACCGGTCCACGAACGTCGACCGCCGGTGCGCTGATCGTGGTCGCCACCACGCCGGCCGCCGTCGCCCGCCTGGCCCAGGCGACCGCCAACTCCCGAATCACGGTGGCGCTGACCCCGGACACCAGTTAGACCTGACGATCACTTTTCGGACACAACCGGACACGATGAGTGCTGCCGCGGCGTGCTTTCTCGCACTGACCTAGCCGGAGTCCTACTTTGGCCAGGAACATCACCCGCTACGTGGAGGCATCCGCAATGCTCAAGGGCTTCAAAGAGTTCATCATGCGAGGAAACGTCGTCGACCTCGCGGTCGCCGTCGTCATCGGCGCAGCGTTCGGTCAGATCGTCACCGCCTTGGTCGAGAACCTGATCAACCCGCTGATCGCGGCGATCTTCGGCAAGCCGGACATCAGCCAGGTCCTGACGTTCACCGTCAACAACGCGGAATTCTCGATCGGTGCCGTGCTCCAGGCCGCGCTGAACTTCCTGTTCGTCGCCGCCGCCGTCTACTTCTTCATCGTGATGCCGCTGAACAAGCTCGCCGAGCGCCGCGCCCGCGGCGTCGAGCCCGAGCCCGAGCCGCTGACCACCGAGCAGCAATTGCTCACCGAGATCCGCGACGCGCTCCAGACCCGTTCCTGATCCCACCGCGGAAGCGGGCGGTCAGCCTCAGCCTTCGAGCTCGCCACCACCCGCCCGCTCCTGTCGCGTGACCGCGGAACGCCTGCGAGCCAGCCGATCGGGGCACCGGGTAGCCGCTGGCCCCGCCGTGCCCCCGGGGGTAGCGGCTTGGGCCGCGGCTGCTCTACCCGGCGTGGCGGCTTGGGGCGCGAGTGCTCAGCCGGCGTACCGCATCCAGCGATAGGCCACCGGCTGGGCGGCGTTCCACTCGTCCATCTCCTGCTGTGACACGTCCACGAAGCCCACGCCGAGGTAGGTCCTGATCGCGACGGCGTTCTCCGGTCGCACCCGCAGGAAGATGTCCGGGTGGCCGGCCGCGACCGCCGGCTTCAGCAACGCACGGACCAGCTCGGCGCCGATTCCCCGCCCCCGCCGGTCCGGGTCGACGATGACGCGGGCCAGTTCGACCTCGTCCTCCTCGTCGTCCAGCCACACCTCGCCGTAGCCCACCGGCGTCTCACCGTCGAAGTACAGGTACGACTCGATGTCGGGGTCGTCCTTGTGCCAGCTGCCGATCAGGTCGGCGGGAAACGGGTACTCCTCCCGGCCCGACAGCACACCCACTTCCTGTGCGGTCCGGGTCCACCCGGCGACCAAGCGCCCGTGCTCGTCCCCGAACCCCCGAAGCTCCATCCCCATGCGGGCGATTGTCCGGCAGCGGGAGCAGCGCCGCCACCGGGATTCGCCCGCCCGGTCACTCGTGGTGCCCCCGCGCGGTCACTCGTGGTGCGGCGGGACCTCGCGGAGGATGCGCTCGTCGTCGTCGCTGCCGAGGTCGTTGTCGCCCCAGGTGCGCGGGTCGTCGTCGCGGGTCTGGTCGGGCAGCACCGGCTCGTCATCCTCGTACGGGGTTGTCATGGCTCCAGATTACCGAGTCGGCGCGGCTCACCGGTATCGAGTTCACCCTGCACGGCCCCCGGCGCAAGCTGCTGCCCGGTCGCAGCCTGCAGCAGCGGCGCGATGCCCGGTTCGCCTTGCCAGCGGTCGTTTCCGAGCACGCACCATGCCGTCAGCACCGACAACGTCGGCACCGCCAGCCCGGCCAGCCGGAGCGGCTCCGCGTTCTGGAATCCGAAGGTGATCGTCCAGTTCGCCGGATCGGGGTAGAACTCCTGCACCGCGCTGTAGTAGAAGCTCAGCCAGCCGCGCTGCGGCAGCATGCACAGCAGCCGGTGGTTCGTCGCGACGGTCGGCACTTCCTGCAGGTCGCGCCACATCAGCTGCATGTCCCGCTTGGCCGCGGCCTTCCGGCTCGCGTTGACCGCCGCGTTCGCTGCCATCATCCCGAGCACGAGACCCGGTTTGCCGATGAAGACCCCGCTGTTGTGCGTGTACCGGCCGCTGCCGCCGTACAAGCGGGCGTAGTGCGCCGGGGTGTTGACGTACGCGATCTCACCCGGCTCAAGAACGAGGCCGTACATGGTGAGCGGTTGCGGGGAGTTGCCGGCCAGCAGCCAGCGGGCCCAGTCGATGCCGAGCTGCCACTCCTCGCGCTCTCGCTGCGCTGTCACCTCGTCGCTCTTCTTCCGGCCCACGGCAGATCATCGTAATCAGGGCCGAACAGCGCGTGCACATTACAGGTGTGCCTCGGTTGCCGATCGATCCGGCGGCGTGACCGGAACGACGCGCCGCCGTGATGCTCCTGGCAGGCGGGACGAGACCCCGGTCGACCATCATAGGTGACCTTGCCAACCCGGAAGGACCCAGTCGTGAGTGCATTACGGACACGGGGCCTGATCGGTGCGACGCTCGTCGTGGCTGTGCTCGGACTCACCGCCGCCTGCGGTGACGAGACCGCCTCGCC
>NZ_SMKR01000159.1 GCF_004348725.1 Kribbella turkmenica | reverse complement strand
CCTCACCCACAACCGTGCCGACCACGTCGGGATGTCCGGGCTGGACGGGATCGAGGCGGCACGCCGCGCTGCGGAACGCCGTCCCGTGCGGACTTGATGGTCACCACGTTCGGCCGGCCGGGGTACCTGCGCCGGGCCATGGGGGCCGAGCGCGGCCGGTTCAGTCGTGCAGGACACGCCGGCGGCTCAGCTGGCTGACGCCGTCCCTCCGGTGCACCAGGGCTCGCGCGTCGTCGACCTGTCGCTGGCCGCGGAGACGCTGGTCGCCGGGACCGGCGCTGACGGCGCGCGAGTCCGACCTACTGCGGGCAGCCCGGGACGGCGGCACGGTCGCCGACATCGCCAAGCACCTGCACCTGTCAAAGGGACCGTCCGCGACCACCTGTCCGCGGCGATCGGCAAGACCGGAGCGCGCACGCGGCCGAGGCCGCCCGCATCGCGCTGGACAACGGCTGGCTCTGAACCTTCCACCCGGACTAGGGTTGGGCAAGGGGAGGAATCACATGTCGATCGAGCAATTCAGTGTGCGGGGGCGATTGGCTGACACCGGTGAGGGAATCACCGCTGACGAGCTCCAGCTGGCGGCACGGAACCACGGGATGCCGCTGGAGGGCCTGCGGTACGACGTGACGCCGCCCGGGCTGCACTACGTCCTGGTCCACTACGACATCCCGGCCACCAACGCGGCCACCTGGTCGCTCACCGTCGACGGGTGCGTCGAGCAACCGTTGTCGTTCAGCCTGACCCACCTGCGTGCGATGGGTCGCCGGACCGTACGGGTGACACTCGAGTGCGCCGGCAACGGGCGCGCCGCGTTGCAGCCGCGACCGATCAGCCAGCCGTGGCTGAACGAGGCCGTCGGTACGGCGGAGTGGACCGGCGTGCTGCTGTCGGACCTGTTGCGGGCGGCCGGGATCCGTGCGGACGCGGTGGACGTCGTATTCACCGGCGCGGACCACGGGGTCGAGCGCGGCGTCGAGCAGGACTACCAGCGTGGGCTGTCGGTGACCGAGGCGATCGACTCCGGCGCGATCGTCGCCTGGGAGATGAACGGCCAGCCGCTGCCGCCGCAGCACGGGTATCCGCTGCGCCTCGTCGTACCGGGCTGGTACGGGATGGCGAGTGTGAAGTGGTTGCGGTCGATCGAGCTGATCGACCACGAGTTCACCGGCTTCCAGAACGCGGTCGCGTACCGGATCCGCAAGACCGCGGACGATCCCGGCGAGCCGGTGACCCGGATCGAACCACGGGCGCTGCTGATCCCGCCGGGCTTCCCGGACTTCATGAGCCGCCACCGGTTCGTTGCCGCCGGCACCGTTACGTTGCACGGCCGGGCCTGGTCCGGCTGGGCGCCGATCGAGCGGGTCGAGCTCAGCGTGGACGCCGGCGTCAGCTGGCACCCCGCCAAAATGGATGCTGTGGGCAACGATGAGCTCGCCTGGCGGTCGTTCAGCTACGACTGGGACGCCACGCCCGGCGAGCATGTGCTCACGGTCCGCGCCGCCGACGCCAGCGGCCGCGAGCAGCCGATCGAGGCGGAGTGGAACCGCGGCGGTTTCGCCAACAACACCGCCCAGCGGATCACGGTTCTCGTCACCTGACGCACCGCGTGTCGCTGGCCGGTTCCGGACCCGCGCCGTTCCATGCTGGAGACGTACACGGTCTCACTCCAGGAGTGGTGCGGTGAACGAGCTGGGCACTGAGTTACATCTGCACGCGCGGGTGTTCCGGACGGCGCACGAGTGGTACGCCGACGTCGACGACGAACTCGATCCGCAGCCGGACAACCCGTTCTGGTGCGGTTCGTACGAGTCCCAGCGGGCCGCGATCGACGCGGCCTGCGCGCGGATCGCGGCCATGCACCTGAGCCGGACCACCCGCCTCGACGAACAAGCCTCCTGACACCTACTCGGGCTCGTTCCGCGCCGGTCCGCCGATGCGGTACGGCGTGCTGACACCGACGTACATCAGGTGCGTCATCAGCCCTTCGGACGCATGCGGCAGGTTGTGGCAGTGGTCCATCCACAGCCCGGGGTTGTCGGCCAGGAACGCGATCTCGTAGGTCTCGTCGTTGCCGACCTCGAGCGTGTCCACCCACCAGGGCGAGCCGGTCGCGGCGACCCCGTTGCGGGACAGCACGACCGCGTGATGACCGTGCAGATGCATCGGGTGCGCCTGCCCGCTGGTGTTCGAGATCGTCATCCGGACAACGTCGCCCTCGGCCACCATGTACATCGGGACGTCGGGGAACTTCCGCCCGTTGATCGTCCACCACAGCCCGGGCATCCCGTCCAGGAACCCGGGACGCCGGCCGATCCGGTACTCGAAGTTCCGGTCGGCCGCGGCCGGGTCGAACCCGATGTGCGCCGGCGTTCCGTAGCTCAGCGGGTCGACCGTCTCCACCGGCAGCTCGCCGGCCGGCGCAACCCCGGGCCCGATCCCCCACGACACCGCCGACGAACCGGCCACGAGCCGCATCCCGCCCGGCGGCACCACAGCTTCGAGGTCCACCCGGGCACCGGCCGCCAGCGGGAACGCTGCCGTCACCGGCGTCGGCTCGTGCACGTCCCGCCCGTCGACCGCCACCACCGTCGCCCGCGTGCCGATCAAGCCGACCCGCAGGATCGCGTTGTCGGTGTTGACCACCCGTACGCGGGCCTTCGTCCCGGCGGGCAGGTCCACCTGGTGACTTCCCGTCCGCCCGTTGATCGTCCGCTTGCCGTCGTACGTGTGGATCGCGGCCACGACGTCGCCGGGACTCTGCGGACCGATCACGATCGTGCCGAACAGGCCGCCCTTCACCATCTCACTCGACACCTGATGCGAGTGGTACCAGTACGTCCCTGCCTGGTCGGCCAGGAAGCGGTACACGTGCTTCCCGCCGACGGGCACGGCGTCCTGCGTCACGCCGGCGACCCCGTCCTCGGCGTTCGGTACGTCGATGCCGTGCCAGTGCAAGGTGGCACCGTCGGTCACGTTGTCGTTCACCAGCGTCACCTGGACCAGGTCACCCACCTGTGCACGGATCAGCGGCCCGGGCGACGTCCCGTTGAGCGTGTAACCGTCGACGGACTCCCCACTGGCCAGCTGGTACTTCGTCTCCCGCGCGGTCAGCGTGACGTCCACATCCGGCGTACCGGCTCGCGGCCCGGTGAGATCGGCGACGCTCGTCCCACCGTGGTGCGCGTGGTCACCACCGGAGTGCCCGCCGCCGTAGTCGGCGTACCCCATCTCCGCGGCCGAGTAGTCGCCGGGCACCAGGCTGGTCGCCCAGAGGTACCCCAGCGGTGCGAGCACCGCCAGGGCGACCCCGAGGGCGATCAGCCGGCCCCGCCACCTAGACATCGGCCGTCGACGGCGTCACTGCCTCGGTCGAGCGACGAGCCGCGGCTCCCGCCACACCCGCGATGGCCAGACCGTTGATGCCGTGCAGCAGGCCCAGCGCCGGGATGCCGAACGACACCACCGCGAGAACGAACTGGACCGCGACCAGTCCGACGACGATCCCGGCCAGCGACCGTCCGCGCGGTACGTCGGTCAGGAACGACACGATCAGCAGGATCAGCGCGACCAGCCCGATCGCCGTCCCGGCGATGCTGTGGTAGCTCTGGCCGAGATTGCTGTAGTCGGCGCCGATCACCGCTCCGTCGCCGGCGTCCTTGGCGACGGTGAACCCGGCCAGCGCGATCGACGCGATCTGGAGGACGACGGCGATCGCGATGGCCAGGGCGAGGACCCGGTATGCCGTCCTCATGCCCGACGCTCCTGCCTGCGCCTGCGGACGATGACGACCGCGGCCACGACCAGCAGCAGCGGCAGGATCGGCGGGTGCCCGCCGCCCACCACGCAGCCGATCGACGCGATCAGCGCGATCGCGGCCAACCCGATCAGCAGCGGGAACGGAATCTTCCCGAGCGGACCGCGCGCCGCCCAGGCCGGCCGGCCCGGCCCACCGCCCTGCGCCGAGCCCTCAGGTGCCGTCCACGGCGGCTTGGTCCAGCCCCACGGACCGTCCCAGGCCTCACCGGACGCTGGGCCGGAGCCGCTCGCGGCGCCGGTCCGGTGCCCACCCGGGAGGTCCGAGAACAGCGCGGCCAGGTCGGCCTCGGTCTTGGCCTCGAGTGCGCGGCCGATCCGCTCGGTGTGCTCCTCGGCGGTGAGCCGGCCGGCTTCGTAGTGCTCGCCGAGACGCCTGACCGCGTCCTCACGTTCCTTGTCGCCGATGCGGATCGGTCCGCCCGGTCTCTCGTCACTCATGACACTCCTCGGTGCTCGCAGTTCTTCGACTGCACCAAGGTTGTCGTCCGGACCCCGTTGACCGCGTCGCCTCGGCGGCGACACCTCACCTACCCCCGGAGGAGCACGCTGCGCCCTCGGACGCAGTACGACGTACTCCCCCGGGCGTAGGCCGGCCCCGGGGAAACCCTCAGGCGTTCGCCGAGAGAATCTGGTTCACCTCGTCGTTGGCCTCGGCCAGCGACGCCGGCTCCGCCTCGAACGACATCACCGCGTCCATCGCCGGCGTCATCACCGCGGTCACGTCGGCCGCGTTCGGGTTGGCCGGGTACGGGAACACGTCACCCGCCTCGACCGGCTCGAGGAACGGGGTCACGTCCCACCCGGCCTTGGCGAACGCCGCCTTGGCCGCCGGCATGCTCGCGGCCACCGCCGGGAACACCACGCCGGCCCTGGCGACGATGTCCTGCGCGGTCTGCGAGCCGAGGAACTTCACCCAGGCCCAGGACGCGTCCCGGCGGGTGGTGCCCGCCCAGATGGTGTCCGCGAGCCCGTTCATCATCGACATCCGCTTCCCGATCGGACCGATCGGCAGCCGGGCCAGCTTGGTCTTCACCTGCTTGAGCCCGGCGTAGGTACCGAGCATCCAGGAGCCGTTCGGGGTGATCGCGTACTTGCCCGCACCGAAGCTCGTGGTCACGTCCACCCCGGACTTCGCCTGCGCGTACGTCGGCATGTACCCCTTGGTGATCAGACCGCGCCACCACCCGATGGTCTCGGTGAACTTCGGGTCGCCGTAGAAGAACCTGGTCCCCCACGGTTCGCCCTCGGAGTACTTCCAGCCGTTGATCGCGGCGTACCAGCTCCAGCTCGTCTGACCGTCGCCGCCACCGGCGTCGGCGTACCCGAGTCCGTAGACCTGGACGTTGTCCTTGTCGAACCCGGGCTGGTCGCCGCGGCGGCCCTTGGCGTCGACCGTGAGCCGCCGGACGATCTGCTCGAACGTGCCGCCGTCCTGCGGGTTCCAGGTCATCGAGTTGAGCTGCTCGGTGCTGATCCCAGCCGCCTCGGTCAGGGCGCTGTTGTAGAAGTAGACCTCGGTGTCCCAGTCCTTCGGCAGGCCGTACCGCTTGCCGTCGGCACCGATCCAGCGGTCCGCCAGCCCCTTCTGGTAGATGCCCAGGTCGACGTTGTCCCGGGCGACGAAGTCGTCGATCGCCAGCACCTGGCCCTTGTCCGCGAACAGCGGGTACTTCGAGGAGTGCCCGGTGAACACGTCCGGTGCGGTCTCGGAGATGAACCCGGTGACGAGCTTGGACCAGTAGTCGTTCCAGCCGTACTGCTCGATCTTCACGGTGTACTGCGGGTTCTGCTCGTGGAACACCTTCGCGCACTCGGTGTACATCGGCAGCTGGGCGGAGTCCCACAGCCAGTAGATCACCTCGCCCTCGCCGCGGGCCGCCGCCCCGTTGTTGCATCCGGCAACCGCCGACGCGGCCAGCCCGGCGAATCCGGCTTTCAGCAACGTGCGTCTCGACATGGTCATTGGAGGCACCTCACTTGATCCCGGAGAAACCGATGGAGTTGGTGATCTTCTTGGCGAACGCACAGAACAGCACGATCATCGGCAGCGCCGCGATCAGCGTCGCCGCCATCAGACCGGCCCAGTCCGGCCCGCCCTGCGGGGTCTGCGACCGGAACACGCCGAGGGCGACCGTCAGCACCCGGACGTTCTCCTGCTGCCCGACCAGCAGCGGCCAGAAGTAGTCGTTCCAGGAGTTGATGTAGGTCAGGATCGCCAGCGTGGTGATCGGCGCCGCGCTCATCGGGATGATCAGCCCGAAGAAGATCTTCCGGTGCCCGGCGCCGTCGATCATCGCCGCCTCCTCCAGCTCGCGGTTGATCCCGAGGAAGAACTGGCGGAGGAAGAAGATCGCGAACGGCGTCATGAACGCACCGGGCAGGATGATGCCGGCGAAGCTGTTCAGCAGCCCAAGGTTCTTGATCAGCACGAAGTTCGGCAGCGTGGTGAAGATCGGCGGCACCATCAGCGCGGCCAGGAACAGCGCGAACACCTTGTCCCGCCCGGGCCAGCGCAGCCGGGCGAACGCGTACGCCGCCATCGCGCTGAAGAACACCTGGCAGACCGTCGTGACCGTTGCCACGATCAACGAGTTCCGCAGGTAGAGCCAGAAGTTGACCGAGGCACCGGAACCGCCCTGCGCCTGGGCCTCCTCGATCGTCGACAGCCCGAGCACCCGCTTGAACGCGCCGAGCGTGGTCTCGACCGGCAGCAGCGAGTTCGGGTGGCCGGCGAGCTGGGTGTTGTCCGACAGCGCCGTACGCAGCATCCAGTAGAACGGGAAGAGCGTGATCAGCATCAGCACGACCAGGCTGACCCAGGCGGCGATGCGCCCGGGACTCAGTGCCCGCCGGGAATTCGACAGCAGCCTCATGCCAGATCACTCTCCTTCGCCCGGAGCAGCCGCAGCTGCAGCAGCGAGACCACCGCGAGGATGGCGAACAGCACCATCGCCATCGCCGAGGCGTAGCCGAAGTCGAACCGGGTGAACGCCCGCTCGAAGATGTAGTAGTAGATGACCCGGGTCGCGTTGATCGGGCCACCGGCCGTGGTCACCGCGACGGTGTCGAAGATCTGGAACGACCCGATCATGGTGACCACCAGGACCATCACCAGCACGGGCCGCAGCAGCGGCAGCGTGATCCGCCAGAACGTCTTCCACTCGGTCGACCCGTCCACCTCGGCCGCCTCGTAGACGTACTTCGGGATCATCTGCAGACCGGCGAACACCAGCAGCGCGGTGTAACCCATGTGCCGCCAGACGTTGATGCCGGCGATCGTCGGGATCGCCCACTGGGACTCGCCGAAGAAGGCGACCGGGTCGATCCCGAGCCAGGTCAGCCCCTGGTTCACGATGCCGACCTGGAAGTCGAGCATCCAGTACCAGACCAGCGCGACCACCACGTTGGCGACCAGGTACGGCAGCAGCACGACCGCCCGGACCGTGATGGAGTGGGTCAGCCGGTACATCAGCATCGCGATGCCGACCGCCAGCACCGTCTGCACGCCGATGTTGATCACGACGTACTCGACCGTGACCACCAGCGCGTTCCAGAACAGGCTGTCCTGGACCATCCGCTCGTAGTTGGCCAGGCCGTTGAAGTTCGGCGCCTGCAGCAGGCTGTACTCGGTGAAGCTCAGGTAGGCGCCGCGCAGCGTCGGCCAGATGTAGAAGACGACGAATCCCAGAGTGGCCGGAGCCAGGAAGATCATCGCGACCTTGAGGTCCCCGAGGCTTCGCCGCTTCCTCGGCAGGGCCGTCGCCTCCCCGTGACTTCGTCTGCTGGTGGGTGGTGCGTTGGTGGTCGCGGTCACGGGGAGTCTCCTTCTCAGTCGTCGATCGACAGGGGCTAGTCGATCGCGGTCACGTCCAGCAAAATCGCGCTCTCGGGCCACTGGGCCGGGATCCGGACCCCGACCGCGGCGAGGGCCGCGCCGTTCAGTTCCACCTGTCCACCGTCGGTCCACCAGGACACCGCCCGCGACTTCGGCCCGGGTGTCGCGGTCTTGGTCACGCGGTAGGTCCGGTCCGGCTCCAGACCGGGCAACCGGACCCGGCCCACGGCCGAGGTGACCGACTGGGTCAGCTGTACGGCGGCGTAGACGGCCCGGGAGCCGTCCTGCGCGACCACGCCGTGCAGCAGGACGTCGTCCGGACCACGGTCGGCGCGGACGACCCGGCCGGTGTGCAGCAGCGGCCGCAGTTCCTTGTGCAGCGCGACCCAGCCGGCGAGTTCCTTGCGCTCCTCGGCGCTCGCCGAGGCGATGTCCCACTCGATGCCGAAGTGACCGAACAGCGCGGTGATCGCGCGGAACGACAGTGTCTGCGTGCGGCCGGTGGTGTGCGCCCGCGGCGGGCCGACGTGGCAGCCGATCAGTTCCGGCGGCAGCAGCAGTTGCGTGTAGCGCTGGATCTTCTGGCGCTCGAGCGCGTCGTTGCTGTCACTGCCCCAGACGCGGTCGGTGCGCTCCAGGATGCCGAGGTCGACCCGGGCGCCGCCGGACGAGCAGGACTCGATCTCCAGGCCCGGGTGCCGCCGCTTGAGCTCGTCGATCAGCCGGTAGACCGCCAGCGTCTGCGCGTGGATGCCGGCCGTCCCGGTCTGCTGGTTGCCGCCGTCGACGAAGTCGCGGTTGTGGTCCCACTTCAGGTACGCGATGTCGTACTCGTTCAGCAGCGCGTCGAGCCGCTCGAGGATGTAGTCGTACGCCGCCGGGACGCCGAGGTTCAGGCCTTGCTGATGCCGCGCGGTCGGCGGCATCCGGTTGCCGGTGGCAAGGATCCAGTCGGGGTGCTCGCGGGCCAGGTCGGAGTCCGGGTTCACCATCTCGGGCTCGACCCAGAGGCCGAACTGCAGGCCGAGACCCTGCACGTGGTCGACCAGCGGGTGCAGGCCCTTCGGCCAGATCCCCTCGTCGACGTACCAGTCGCCGAGCCCGGCGTGGTCGTCGCGCCGGCCGCGGAACCAGCCGTCGTCCAGCACGAACCGCTCGGCCCCGACCTCGGCGGCCGCGTCCGCGAGCGCCTTCAGCTTCTCCAGGTCCAGGTCGAAGTAGACCGCCTCCCAGGTGTTCAGGACGACGGGACGCTCGGTCCGCGGGTGGTTGTCGCGGGCCCGGAGGAACTCGTGGAAGCGGGCGG
Organism: Kribbella turkmenica; assembly: GCF_004348725.1. Classification (GTDB taxonomy): domain Bacteria; phylum Actinomycetota; class Actinomycetes; order Propionibacteriales; family Kribbellaceae; genus Kribbella; species Kribbella turkmenica. The sequence goes on along the minus strand of NZ_SMKR01000159.1, from coordinate 8,125 downwards.
ACAGCTGGTCGAGGCCGACGCCGTACGAGCCGTAGATCCACGGGGTGCTGTAGGTGCCCTGCGACTCCAGCCGGCCTTCGCCGGGCAGGAGGAGCTCGCCGCCGCCGATCACGCCGTACCCGCTCATGCCGCGCTCGGCGTACGAGCGGTGGTTGCCGCTCCAGGCGGTGTGCACGGCCCAGGTCTCGCCGGTCCGGAAGCTGAAGCCCCGGGTGCCGGCGATCAGGAGCAGCGTCGCGTCCGCGCCGGTGCGGCCGCGGCGGTTGTCGCGGAGGTGCGCGCCCTGGGTGAACGCGTGCCGCTGCGGTTGCCGCTCGCCGATGTGCCGGCCGGTCATGTCGAGCAACTCGGTCGCCTCGGTCGGGACCGGGAGCGCCAGCACCAACCCGTCCACGGTGTACGGCGTACCGGCGGTGTTGGTGAGGTCGGCCTTCGCCCGGACCAGACCGGAGTCGGTCAGCTCGATGGTCAGGCGGATCTTCAGCCCGGCCTCGGCGTCCTCGGCGTCGGCCTGCACGGTGTTGCCGGTCTGCGCGACGGCGGTCAGCCGAAAGCTCGCGGAGAAGTCCCGGCCGTCGCGGTGACCGCTCAGGCCCGGCAGACCGAACCATCCGGTGGCGTACTCCGGCACGACCGCGACCGGATGATTGTCGTCCAGGCCGTTGCCGTCCTGGACGGCGCCGGCCCCACGCCTCAGTTGCAGCAGAGCTTGCCCGGTCAGCTTGCCCAGGTCCGCACCCCAGTGCAGCACGGACGGAAGGGCCGGACCTGAGCAGTCCAGCACCAGACTGACCCCGGCGGTCCGCAGCTGCAGCACCTCGATGTTCGACACTGTTGATTCACTCTGCTTTCTGATTGATTTCAGGACGGAACTATTTACCCCGTCAGCCCGGATGTCAATGCTTCACGAAGTTAAGTAAATACCCTAAGCGTGGCCCAGGGCCCCAGCAATCGCTATCCCGCGCTCAGAAGCAGAGCCGCGCCCTGATCAGAAGGTCGTGCAGCGCCGGCTCGGCCGTCGGCCGATCGGGCAGCTCGGTGGCCGCTTCCGCCTCGTCGAGGACCGCCTGCAGCCGCTCGACGTCCGCGGCGATCCGCTTCCCCGACGGCCCGACCAGCGGCCCGTGCTCGGCCTCGGCCTTCGCCGCGATCAGCTCCTCCAGGTACCCCGGCGCCTCAGGCAGTTCGCGGACGAGCTCGCGCAGGTCCGCCTGAACGACCCCGGTCCGCATCAGGTGGATCCCGGTGAGCAGCACCCGGAAGGTGTAGAGCAGCGGCTTCAGCTCCCGCTTCTTCCGAAAGAAGTCCCACTGCGTGCTCGCGAATCCGCGGTAATGATGGGCATGCCACTTGGTGACGCAGCTCTCGGCCATCGCGACGAGTTCGTCGTGCTCCGGAGTCCTGACGACGACCAGCGGTGACAGAACCTGCTCCAGGACGTACCCGTTCCGCCGGAGCATCATGCGCGCGAACTTCGCCAGGTCGTGGGTCACGAGATCGACCTCGGCCTCGTGCTCGAACCAGGTGCGGTCCAGGGTCTCGGGGCCGGTTCTCAGCCCGACCACCTCAGCGGCCGGAAGCACGTGGACGCCTCGCAGATCGACGTCGGAGTCGCGTGACGGAAAGCCGTACAGGTGCGCGCCGGAGACTGTCGCGAAGAGCAATCGGTAGGGCTGCTCGCCCATGATGTTCCGCAGCTCTCCATAGTCGAGTTGACGCATGTCACGTGTCACCGATGCTCCTCCTTCGGACTGATCTGAGCCAGGCGTCGACGCGGGCGACGTCCGGGGTTGCCGGAAGGACCGTCCGTCGCAGGGCGTTGTCGAGCTCTTCGTGCAGGCCGAGTCGCCAGCGTTCGACCTCGTCCCACGGCAGTTCGCCGCGCTTGAGCGCGAGCAGACGCTCGCGATCGGGGCCGACGTCAACGACGAGTCTCGCCTCGAGCAACAGACCGCGGGCCGCGAGCAACAGCCGGATCAGGTGCATGACGTGCTTCCACTTCGGCGCACCGTCGCGACGGAAATCCGCTTCCAGCTTCTTGAACTGGCTGAGGACGTAGCCGGAGTACGTCTGGTAGGCCAACTGCGAGAGAAAGGCCTCACGCAGTCCGACCAGCTCTTCCCCGAGCGCGGTCTGCCGCACCACGAGGGGCGAGTGCAGCACCTCGAGCAGGTTCGGGTTCGCCTTCAGCGCGAGTTCGCAGAACCGCTCGACCTCCCACGAGAACCACTCCGGCACGGGACCGTCCACATGCGTCGGCGGCTTGGCCAGCGACCAGAACGACTCGGTGGGGGCGACGTACACGCCGCGCGTATCGGTGTCCGACGCATCCGTGTCCAGGCCGAACGCCCGCGACCCGACGACCGCGGCGTAGATCGTGTGCGCGAGCACCAATCGATCGCCGTCGGGCTGATCCAACTCGATCGCCTCGTCCTGGTACGCCGTCCGCAGACTGAGCTCATCGCGTCGCGCGAGAGTCTCCCGGCCGTCGGCGAGGCGCACGGTGTAGCGGCCGTCCGGGCTCACGCCGGCAACCCGGCCGGTGGCCCCGCGTTGCGCCGTGCCGCCCTGGTCGTCGGGCGCGGCGACGCGGATCACCACCTGGGTTCCGACCGGCAGTTGCGGACCTCGGACTGACATGGTGCCCATGCTTTCACCACCATGGTTCCGGCTATTGACAAATTTTTCTGTCAAGTGGAATCTGGTGGCGTGCTGGGATTTGTGGAGGAGCCGGAGAAGGTTCGGTTGGCGTTGTCGCCGATTCGGCGGCAGTTGCTGGATCTGCTCCGGGAGCCGTCCTCGGCGACCCAGCTCGCGGCCGCGCTCGAGCTGCCCCGGCAGCGGGTGAACTACCACCTGCGTGAACTGGAGAAGGCCGGGCTGGTCGAGCTGGTCGAGGAGCGGCAGCGGCGGGGGTTCACCGAGCGGATCCTGCGGGCGTCCGCGGCCACGCTTGTGGTCGACCCGGCGGTGATGGGCCGGGCGTTCAGCACGATCCAGGACCAGTACGCCGCCGAGCACCTGGTGGAAGTTGCCGCCGGCACCGTCCGGGACGTGGCCCGGATGCAGTCCAAGGCCGATGCCGCGGGCAAACGACTGCTCACGTTCACACTCGAGGCGGAGGTCCGGTTCGCCGAGCCGGGCGACGTGCACCGCTTCACCGACGCGCTGACCGAGGCGATCCGCCGGACCGTCGAGGAGTTCGACACCGACGGCGGCCGCCCGTACCGGCTGATCGCGGGAGGCCACCCGGCGTCCCGCCGTACCGACGACGTAGCGAAGGACACGGGAGAGACGTCATGACCGAAGACAGACCGCGGATCGTGGTGACGGTGGCCGCGCCGGCCGAGGCGGTGTGGGACGCCCTGCGGGACAAGGAGAAGATCCGGCACTGGCACGGCTGGGAGTACGAGGGTGCCGAGGGCGGCCTCGAGGAGGAGATCGACCTGATCTACTTCACCCAGGTCACGGCCGACGCGGACGGCGGGGTCCTCACCCTGGGGAGCGGCGACGAGTTCGTGGTCGAGCCGGCCGAGGGCGGATCGCGGATCACCCTGACGAGGGCCGCGCACGGCGACAACCCCGACTGGGAGCAGTACTACGACGACGTCACCGAGGGCTGGATCACCTTCCTCCATCAACTGCGGTTCGCGGTGGAGCACCACCAGGGCGAAACCCGCCGGACGCTGTTCTACTCGGGCACCGGGTCGACCTCGCCGATCACCGAGCTCGGCGTCGACCTGGAGCCGGCCGGTACGCCGTACGAGCTGGACCTGGTCGGTGAGCCGGCGAAGGGTCAGGTGTGGTTCACCTCCGAGCATCAGGTCGGCCTGACCGTGGACGCCTGGGGCAACGGGCTGCTCGTCCTCAGCCACATCCCACCGTCGGAGCAGAAGCCGGACGGCGCCTCGATGGCGATCCTGACGTTGTACGGCGACGTCCCCCGTGACGCGCTCGACGAACGCTGGAAGACCTGGTGGGAGGCCCGCTACCCAGCTCCCCTCGACCTGCCCGGCTGAATCGCCGACCGAGGGTGCTGACACCGCGGTGACAGTGCGCAAAGGTGTCAGCACTCTCGGTCTGTCCTTTCATGTTACCCGGGAGTACATTCTCGCCACGGTGACCGGCACGGTCGCCGACCTCCGACGAGAGAGGCCTTCCGGTGAAGATTCCGCCCCGCTCCTTCTCGGTGTCCGCAGTTCTCGTGCTCTCCATAGCTGGGCTCGGCCTGGCCGCAACCCCCGCGCAGGCCGACGGCCCCAGGACCGGTACGCCGTACGTCGTCACCGTCGGCGACTCCTACATCTCGGGCGAGGCCGGCCGCTGGGCCGGCAGCTCGAACAACTCCGAGACCCCTGCCGACGCCCTCGGCGCGCACGCCTACCACGACAACGCCAGCGGCACCGCCGAGCAGATCCCGCGGTGCCACCGCAGCCGGTCGGCCGAGGCGTACATCGGCGGCGGCGTCGGCGGGCTGAACCTGGCCTGCTCCGGCGCCCGGACGACGACCAGCGCCGGCGACTACTTCAAGCCCGGCATCGACTTCTACGACGACGGCGCCGGGCGGCTCGGCCAGGCGAGGATGCTGCAGCAGTTCGCCGCGAGCCACAACGTCGAGCAGGTGGTCGTGTCGATCGGCGGCAACGACTTCAACTTCGCGGCGATCGTGACCCGGTGCGTGCAGAACTTCCTGCTGTCGCCGTCGTGGTACCCGGACTACTGCAAGGACGACTCGTCGGTGGTCGCGAACTTCACCGCCGCCAACGTGACGACCGTCCGGAGCCGGATCGCGACAGCGTTCCAGAACGTCCGGACCGCCATGCGGAACGCCGGGTACGGCGACAACGCGTGGACGCTGCTCGTGCAGACGTACCCGTCGCCGCTGCCGCCCGGCAGCGGGATCCGGTACGGACAGACCGGGTACACGCGGCAGAGCGTCGGTGGCTGCGGCTTCTGGAACGCGGACGCCGACTGGGCGAACAGTACGGCGCTCGTCACCATCAACAACGCGGTCCGGGCCGCGATCAGCCAGTCCGGACTGACGAACACCCGGCTGCTCGAGCTGCAGTCCGCGTTCAACGGCCGGCGGCTGTGCGAGAAGACGGTCGGGTTGTACGAAGAGGTCGGCCTGAGCTCGTGGACCCAGGCGACCGCCGTCGACAAGACCGAGTGGGTCAACCAGATCCGCACGGTCACCACGGTCGGCTCCAACTACTACCTGCAGGAATCTCTTCACCCCAACTACTGGGGCCAGCTCGCCACGCGCTCCTGCGTGCGCCAGGCCTACACCCAGAACCGCGGCGGCATCTGCACGCTCTCCGGCGCCGGACTGCTGAACGGCGAACCACGGATGACGCTCAACTGATCGCAGAGCGTGTACGGCGACCCTGTCGCGGGCCGCCGTACACGTGAACGGGTGTGACGAGGCTCATGGGAGCGGGGCGGTCTGGACCCGAGGCGGGTCGGGCAGGCAGAATCGCGCAGACGGGTTGGCTGCCGGGTGGGGTGTGAGTGGAAACCGAATTCGCGGTGTCGCTCGGTTCGCAGCGCTGGACGCTGCCGGCCGACGGCGACACGATCACCATCGGCCGCGGCTCGAACGCCGACATCCGGCTGCCGTCGGACGACCAGATCTCGCGGATCCACGCCCGGCTCGACCGCACCGGTACGACGTGGACGCTGGTCGACGAGTCCCGCAACGGCACCGCCCTCAACGGCCGCCGCCTCGCCTCCCCCACTCCGCTGACGAACAACGACCGAATCCACATCGGCCGCTCGGTCCTGACCTTCCACGAGCCCACCACCCACGCCGCCGGAGCCGCTGGAGGCACTCCCGGTGAGTCGGTAACTCCAGGTGGTCCTATTGGTCCCGGTGCTTCGGGAGGCTTCGGCGGAGCCGGTGGTCCGGGTGTTGCCGCGGGCGCCGCAGGCCTAGCGGACGCAGGCGCCGCGGCTGGTGCCGCCGCAAGTGCAGCAGACGGCGGTGGGCCCGCACATGCAGAACCTGCCGCGCCCGAGCCGGGCCAGGTAGGTCCCCGAGCGCACCACGCGGACCCCGGTGACCGAGACGCCCCGCACCCCGACGGCGGTTCACTCTTCGCGCCGGCTGCATCGGCGCCGCGGCCTGTGGAAGGACCGGTCCCCCACGGCGAGGACAGCGGCGAGCCCGCAGGTCGGGCAGACAGTGGGTCGCCGTTAGCGGCCGACGTGCCGGGTGGTCAGCCGGGCTGGGAGGGTCAGGCCGGGGCGGAGTGGCCGGGCGACGGGATGTATGACCAGGTCATCGGGACTGAGGCGGAGGCGTCTCCGTTCGCGCCGGAGGGGGGTGAGCGGCTCGGCTGGGTGGACCCCGAGGACGCGCCGGCGAGCGACGCTCCCTGGGCGGCTTATCCCTCGGCGGACAACCCGGAGCCGGCCCGTTCGCCGTGGTCCGGGGCGAGGAAGCGGCCGGCGCTGACCCAGCCGGAGGGCGGGCAGGCGCACCGGTCCGAGTCGGCCGGCTGGCCGGAGTCCGCCTTCGAGCAGCAGGAGCGGCCGGTCCAGCCCGAACGTCGACCCGAGCCGGTACGCCGGAAGCCCGAGCCGGTACGCCGGAAGCCCGAGCCGGTACGCCGGAAGCCCGAGCCGGTACGCCGGAAGCCCGAGCCGGTACGCCGGAAGCCCGAGCCGGTACGCCGGAAGCCCGAGCCGACCGCGGAGCCACGCCCCGGCCACGTCCGACTGGTCCGCGTCCTGCTGGTCGCGGCCGCCGTACTCGGTCTCGGACTGGTCCTCAACCTGGTCGCGTCGTTCGTCACCGCCGGCACCGGCGGGACCCTGCGCTGGCTGGTTCCGCCCGCGATCGCGCTGATCGCCGCCATGGTCGTCGCCCTGACCGACGGGTTCTCCTCCGAGGACCGGCCGGCCGGCGGCCGCCTCGACGTACCGGTGATGATCGCGATCGTCGCCGTACTGTTCGGTGTCGGGGTCGGCGGGTTCGCGCTGACCGCGGGCGCCGAGTACGTCACCGGCTATGTCACCGGCAAGGAGTCAGGGGCGGACCGTCTGCTCAAGCCGGTCGCCAAGACGGGCGCCGGCCTCACCGTCACGGTCGAGAACGTCACCTACACCAGCCACTTCACCCGGATCGAGGTCGTCGTCAGCAACGGCAGCGACCAGTCACTGTCGTTCCCACACGAGAACGTCACCTTCACCGCCGCGGACGGGACCTCGCTGAAGGCCGACGGGTTCCGCAGCGAGTGGCCCGGTTCGATCGCGGCCGGCAACGTCGAACGCGGCACCGTCACCTTCACGGGCCACCTCCCCGAGGGCCTCACCACCGCCACTCTCAACCTGAAGTCCGGCGACACCACCTTCGCCGTCCCGGTGGGCCTCAGCAACTGACAGCCGGCGCCCAGGTCGCAATCCGCCGCGCGATGAGTTACATCGAAATTTGATATTGTTTCCGGGTGAGGCTGGACGTGGACCGGTTGACGACGGTGATCGAGGACTTCACCACGATCTTCATCCGGCTGCCGTCGGTGCGGAGGTTCAACTTCTCGACCCTGTCGGTGCTGCACACGCTCGCCCGCGGCGGCCCGATGCGGCTGACGGACCTGCTGCGGACCGAGCAGTTGAAGCAGCCGGCGTTGACCAGCCTGGTCGCGAAGCTCGAGCAGGACGGGCTGGTCCGGCGACGACCGGATCCGGCCGACGGCCGGGCGATGCTGCTGTCGCTCACCCGCGAGGGCCGGCAGATCGTCGGCTCCCGGCACGCGCACCGGGTCGAGCGGCTGACCCACCTGATCGACCAGCTGACCGACGACGAACGGGCCGCCCTGGCCGGCGCCACGTCCGTCCTGACCCGCCTGACCGAGATCGCCGCCGACGATGCCTGAGGCAACCATGCAGACGCTGGAACAGACCCCGATCCACGTGCCCGACGAGGTGCTCGACGACCTGCGGCAGCGGCTGCGGATGACGAAGTGGCCGCTCGACGTGGGCAACGACGACGGCTTCTACGGCGTCCGCCGGACCGACCTGCAGGAGCTCGTGGAGTACTGGGCGGACGGCTTCGACTGGCGGGCGGCCGAGCGGGCGATGAACGCGTACGAGCAGTACCGCGTCGACGTCGGCGATGTCCCGG
>NZ_SMKR01000158.1 GCF_004348725.1 Kribbella turkmenica | reverse complement strand
GGTACCGGAGGCGGGGGGAGGGGAGACCCTGACGGGACCCTGGAAGCCCGGTGCGGCGGGATCGCGTCCGGCCAGGGCGGCGTCATAGTGGTTGTAAGCCCATCAGTGAAAGGAAATCGGTACCCATGGCTAGCACTCTGGTTCGCCCGTCCAACGGTCGCTGGATCGGCGGTGTCTGTGCTGGACTGGCCCGCCGGTTCGGCATCTCCGCGAACACCATGCGCCTGATCTTCGTGATCAGCTGCATCCTGCCGGGCCCGCAGTTCCTCATCTACATCGTGCTCTGGGTGCTGATGCCGTCGGAGCGCTGACCCCCGCCGACACCCTGCCCGGGCGTCATGGCAACCTGCTCCTCATGAGAGCAGGCAGGTGGCGCCGGGCGGGTGCGACGGCAGCCGCTCTGCTCCTCGTCAGCGGCGTGACCGGCGGCTGCCAGGTAGGTCCGACGCCGCCCGGTCCGGCGGAGATCCGGACCGGGCCGCCGCCGTGGGACGCTCCCCGGGACGCGGTCTCGTACATCGACGAGGCCGGGTTCGAGCGGCTCCCGCTCGACTTCTCCGGCCCGTCGCCGTACACGCTGGTCATCTCGGTCACGGTCGACGGCACGCCGGTGAAGATCCCGGCCGGGATCGGTGTCGACCGCATCCGCGCCGAGCAGGCCGCCGTCCACACCCACGCCGACGACGGACTGGTGTACGTCGAGGCCAAGACGACCGCCGAGCGCCCGACACTGGCGCAGTTCTTCGTCCTCTGGGGAGTGCGGTACGACGCCCGGTGCCTGGGTGACGCCTGTGGCTCACTCACAGTCACCGTGAACGGCGGGAAGGCCGCCTGGGACGCTCCGCTCACGCCCGGGGCGCACATCGCGGTCAACGCCGCCGGCTGACCGAGTACCGCGCTGTGGATGCTGAGTCAAGGGTTGCCGGTCGCGGCCATTAGGCTGATCCGGTGACTCCGGAACAGCTCGCTGAGAAGATCCTGCAGGCCCTGGCCGCGCTCGCCGACGACGGCACCATCACCGTCGAGGGCGGGCTGCCGCGCGAGCTGAAGGTCGAGCGACCCAAGAACCCCGAGCACGGGGACTACGCGACCAATGTCGCCATGCAGCTGGGCAAGCGCGCCGGATTGAACCCGCGCCAGTTCGCCGAGCTGCTGGCCGCCAAGCTCACCGACGACGCCGCGATCACCGCGGTCGAGATCGCCGGGCCGGGTTTCATCAACATCCGGGTCGCGGCCGACGCCCAGGGCAAGGTCGCGCAGGCCATCGTGGACGCCGGCCCGGGCTACGGCCACACCGACACCCTGCACGGCCAGACGGTGAACCTGGAGTTCATCTCCGCCAATCCGACCGGCCCGCTGCACCTCGGCCACACCCGCTGGGCCGCCGTCGGCGACGCTCTGGCCCGGGTGCTGGCCGCGGCCGGCGCGGTGGTCACCCGCGAGTTCTACATCAACGACCGCGGCGCCCAGATGGACAAGTTCGGCGCCAGCCTCCAGGCGGCCGCGAACGGGCACAAGATCCCCGAGGACGGCTATCACGGCGAGTACATCATCGAGCTCGCGCAGCGGATCGTCGCCGACGTCCCGGACATCCTCACGCTGCCCGAGGCCGAGCAGGCCATCGCCTTCCGCGAGGCCGGGTACGAGCGCCAGCTCAAGGAGCAGCAGTCCCAGCTCGAGCATTTCCGGACGAGCTTCGACGTCTGGTTCTCCGAGCGCAGCCTGCACGACCAGGACGGCGTCGGGCACGCGATCGAGAAGCTCCGTGAGCAGGGTCATCTGTACGACGCCGACGACGCGCTGTGGATGCGGACGACCGACTTCACCGACGACAAGGACCGGGTGCTGATCCGGTCGAACGGGGAGCCGACGTACTTCGCCTCGGACGCGGCGTACTACGTGAACAAGCGCGAGCGCGGTTTCGACGTCTGCATCTACATGCTGGGTGCCGACCACCACGGGTATGTGAACCGGCTGAAGGCGATCGCGGCCTGTGCCGGTGACGACCCCGAGCACAACATCGAGATCCTGATCGGCCAGCTGGTGAAGATCCTCAAGGGCGGCGAGGAGATGCGGCTGTCCAAACGGGCCGGCACCATCGTCACGCTGGCCGAGCTGGTCGAGGAGGGCGGTGTCGACCCGCTCCGCTACACGCTCTGCCGCTACCCGGTGGACTCCCCGCTGACCCTGGACATCGAGGAGATGACCCGCCAGGTCAGCGAGAACCCGGTGTACTACGTCCAGTACGCGCACGCCCGGCTGGCGTCGATCCTGCGCAACGCCGACGAGCTCGGCGTCAAGCTCGACGAGTTCGACCCGGGGCTGCTCAGTCACGAGCGCGAGGGCGACCTGCTCCGAGCGCTGGCCGAGTTCCCGCGCATCGTCGCCACCGCCGCCGAGCTGCGCGAGCCGCACCGGATCGCCCGCTACCTGGAGGACACCGCGTCGGCGTTCCACAAGTTCTACGACAGCTGCCGCGTGCTGCCACGCGGTGACGAGGAGGTGGAGCCGGTGCACAAGGCTCGCCTGACCCTGGTCGGCGCGACCAGGACCGTGCTCGCCAACGGGCTGGACCTGCTCGGCGTCTCCGCTCCGGAGCGGATGTGAGGGCGCACGAGGCGGGCGCGCTGCACGCGGACATCGGCCACCGCGGCCCGTCCTGGCTGCGCGCACCCCGCGACGTCAACGACCTGGTCCCGCAGCTGTGGTCGTCCACGGCGAAGAAGAGCGCCGAGGGGTCGCTGGTCATCGGCGGCGTCGACGCCCGTGACCTGGTGGCCGAGCACGGCAGTCCGGCGTACGTGCTGGACGAGGACGACTTCCGCGCCCGGGCCCGGGCGTTCAAGAGCGCCTTCAAGGACTTCGACGTCTACTACGCCGGCAAGGCGTTCCTGTGTACGACGATCGTCCGCTGGGTGATGGAGGAAGGCCTGAACCTGGACATCTGCAGCGGGGGCGAGCTGGCGGTCGCGTTGCGCGCCGGTGCCGACCCGAAGCGGCTGGGTTTCCACGGCAACAACAAGTCCGAGTCCGAGCTGGCGCGGGCGCTGGACGCCGGTGTCGGCCGGATCATCGTCGACTCGCTGTTCGAGATCGACCGGCTGATCGAGCTCGCCCGGGAGCGCGGCACCGTCGCCCCGGTGATGGTCCGGGTGACCGCGGGCGTCGAGGCGCACACCCACGAGTACATCGCGACCGCGCACGAGGACCAGAAGTTCGGCTTCTCGATCACCTCCGGCGCGGCTTTCGAAGCCGTTGCCAGGGTCAACGAATCCGACGAGCTGGAGCTGCTCGGCCTGCACTCGCACATCGGTTCGCAGATCTTCGACTCGTCCGGGTTCGAGGTGGCCGCGAAGCGCGTGATCACTTTGCACGCAAGGGTTTCCGAGGAGCTCGGCGTGGACATGCCCGAGCTCGACCTGGGCGGTGGTTTCGGCATCGCCTACACCACCCAGGACGACCCGTCGGACCCGGCGCAGCTGGCCACTGAGATGGGCAAGATCGTCGAGCACGAGTGCCGCGCCTTCGAGGTCGACGTACCGAAGGTGTCGATCGAGCCCGGCCGCGCGATCGTCGGCCCGGCCGTCTGCACCGTCTACACGGTCGGCACGGTCAAGGAGGTCGAGCTCGACGCCGGCGCCTCCCGGACGTACGTGTCCGTCGACGGCGGGATGAGCGACAACATCCGCACGGCGCTGTACGACGCCGACTATTCCTGCACCCTGGCCAACCGGTACTCCGACCGCGAGCCCACGCTGACCCGGGTCGTCGGCAAGCACTGTGAGTCCGGCGACATCGTGGTGAAGGACGAGTTCCTCCCGTCGGACGTCCGGCCCGGCGACCTGGTCGCCGTTCCGGGGACCGGTGCGTACTGCCGGTCGATGGCGAGCAACTACAACCACGTGCCGCGGCCGCCGGTGATCGCGGTCAAGGACGGTCACGCCCGGGTCGTCGTACGCCGGGAAACCGAGGACGACCTGCTTGCACTGGACATGGGGGCCGAGTGAACGACGACAAACCTCTGAAGGTGGGCCTGCTCGGTTGCGGCGTGGTCGGCACCGAGGTGGTGCGGATCCTGACCGAGCAGGCGGACCATCTCGCCGCGCGGGTCGGCGGGCGGCTGGAGATCGCCGGGATCGCGGTCCGGCGGCCGGGGCGGGCGCGCGACATCGCGGTCGACCCGTCGCTGATCACGACCGACGCGCAGGCGCTGGTCTCCCGCGGCGACCTGGACCTGGTGATCGAGGTGATCGGCGGCCTGGAGCCGGCCCGGAGCCTGATCCTGTCCGCGCTGGAGCACGGCGCCTCGGTGGTGACGGCGAACAAGGCGCTCCTCGCCGAGGACGGCCCGACGCTGTTCGCCGCCGCGGAGAAGTACGAGCGCGACCTGTACTTCGAGGCCGCGGTGGCCGGCGCGATCCCGATCCTGCGGCCGTTGCGCGAGTCGCTCGCCGGTGACGACGTGACCCGGGTGATGGGCATCGTCAACGGCACCACGAACTACATCCTCGACAAGATGGACACCACCGGCGCCGGCTTCGACGAGGCTCTCGAGGAGGCCCAGGCCCTCGGGTACGCCGAGGCCGACCCGACAGCCGACATCGAGGGGTTCGACGCGGCCGCGAAGGCCGCCCTGCTGGCCAGTCTGGCCTTCCATACCAGGGTTTCCATCGCCGACGTGCACCGCGAGGGGATCACCGAGGTGTCCGCAACCGACATCGCCTCGGCCCGGGAGATGGGCTGCGTGGTGAAGTCGCTGGCGATCTGCGAGCTGGACGAGGCGACCGACTCGGTCAGCGCCCGCGTCTACCCGGCGATGATCCCCGCCACCCACCCGCTGGCGAGCGTCCGGGACGCGTACAACGCGGTTTTCGTGGAATCCAAGGCGGCCGGCCAGCTGATGTTCTATGGTCGTGGTGCCGGCGGCGCCCCGACGGCCAGTGCTGTCCTCGGGGATCTCGTGTCCGCCGCGCGCAACCGGCTCAAGGGTGTGCCGGGGGTCGGCGAGTCGTCGTACACCCAGCGAGCCGTGCGGCCGATGGGCGACGCGATGACCCGCTACCACGTGTCCCTGGACGTGGCCGACAAGGCCGGCGTGCTGGCGGCGGTGGCGCACGCCTTCGCCGAGCACGACGTGTCCATCCAGACCGTCCGTCAGGAAGGCCGGGGCAGCGACGCGCAGCTGGTGGTGGTCACCCACACCGCGACCGACGCCGCGTTGTCCGCGACCGTGGAGGCCCTGCGTGACATGGACATCGTTCGGGAAGTCAGCAGTGTGATGCGGGTAGAAGGCGGGTAGACCGGAATGGCACAGCAGCGGCATCAGTGGCAAGGCGTGATCGAGGAGTACCGGGACCGGCTACCGGTGTCGGCGGACACTCCCGTGGTCACGCTCGGCGAGGGCGGGACGCCGCTGGTGGCCGCGCAGTGGCTCAGCGAGCAGACGAACTGCGAAGTCTGGCTCAAGGTCGAGGGCAACAACCCGACCGGCTCGTTCAAGGACCGCGGTATGACGGTCGCGATCTCGCTTGCCGCGCAAGCCGGTGACAAGGCGGTGGTCTGCGCGTCGACCGGCAACACCTCGGCCTCCGCGGCCGCGTACGCCGTCCGCGCCGGGCTGCTCCCGCTGGTGCTGATCCCGGCCGGCCGGATCGCGAAGGGCAAGCTGGCCCAGGCGATCGTGCACGGCGCCCAGCTGGTGTCGATCGACGGCGGGTTCGACGACTGCCTGCGGATCGTCCGCGAGCTCGGCAAGAACTACCCGGTCGCGCTGGTGAACTCGGTGAACCCGGTCCGCCTGGAAGGCCAGAAGACCGCCGCGTTCGAGGTCTGCGACGCGCTCGGCGACGCCCCGGACCTGCATCTGCTGCCGGTCGGGAACGCCGGCAACATCGCGGCCTACTGGAAGGGCTACCAGGAGTACGCCAAGGACAAGCTGGCCACCCGGACCCCGCGGATGTGGGGTTTCCAGGCCGAGGGCGCGGCCCCCATCGTGCGCAAGGCGATCGTGGCGCAACCGGACACCGCGGCGACCGCGATCCGGGTCGGCAACCCGGCGTCCTGGACGCTCGCCGAGGCTGCCCGGGACGAGTCCGGTGGCCGGATCGAGAGCGTCACCGACGAGCAGATCCTGACCGCCCAGCGTGAGCTCGCCGCCCGCGAGGGAGTCTTCGTCGAGCCCGCCTCGGCGGCCGGTGTCGCCGGCCTGCTGCACGCGAAGGCCCAGGGATGGCTGGATGGTGGCTCGACCGTGGTGATCACCGTCACAGGCCACGGCCTCAAGGACATCGACACCGCGCTCGACCACGCGAAAGTGATCGAGTCCCCGGTCACCCCGGCCGATACTGACGCGGTCGCCCGCGTCGCCGGCCTGGCCTGACGGCGGCCGCCGTGGAGACAGCGGAGCACAAGGACGAACGCCGCCCGTGCGACCAGGTCCGCGTCCGGGTGCCGGCGACGAGCGCCAACCTCGGCCCCGGCTTCGACGCCTTCGGCCTGGCGCTCACCCTGTACGACGACCTGATCGTCACCCCGGGCGGATCCGGGGTGACCGTCGAGGTGAGCGGGCCCGGCGAGGGCGAGGTACCGCTGGACGAGTCGCACCTGGTGGTCCGGTCGATCCGTCGCGGCCTCGAGGCGCTGGGTGTGTCGGTGCCCGGCTTCACGCTGCGCTGCGAGAACCGGATTCCGCACGGCCGCGGGCTCGGGTCGTCGTCGGCCGCGATCGTCGGCGGTCTCGCGGCGGCGTACGGACTGGCCGGCGTACCGGTGGACCGGGAGCGGCTCGTCGTGCTCGCGAACGAGATCGAAGGACACCCGGACAACGTGGCCGCGGCCGCGCTCGGTGGGTTCACCATCGCTTGGACAGAAGGTGACAGTGTCGATGAAGGTGGGGGGCGTGCGCTCCGGTTGGACCCGGTCGACGGACTGGCCGCCGTGGCCTATGTGCCGGACAACCGCGTGCTGACCAAGGAGGCGCGCGGGCTGCTTCCGAGCGTCGTTCCCCACAGCGACGCGGCGGCGAACGCGGGAAGGGCGGCACTGCTGGTCACAGCATTGACTCTGCGGCCTGAGTTGCTGCTGACGGCGACCGAGGACCGGCTGCACCAGGAGTACCGCGAGCCCGCGATGCCGGAGAGCCTGGCGCTCGTGCACAAGCTCCGCGGGAGCGGGCTCGCCGCGGTCGTGAGTGGCGCCGGCCCGACGGTCGTCGTTCTGGGGGCCGCTGACCGGGCCTGTCCGTCCGCGCCGGACGGCTGGGAGCGGCACGACCTGCGGATCGAGTCAGCGGGAGTGCAGGTCTGGTCCATGGAGTCCGGCTGAGGCGGGGAATACCCGGGAACTGACACGCGTTGCAACCCCTGAGGGGCCGAACGACCCGTAGTGGTGCTAGTCTCGACTCACCCGATCCCCTCCAGGTGATCGGTGAACTCTCGTCACGATCCGGGCTGTGCTCCCGGCACCCTGTGTTGTGTGGCGACCCTCCTGTGGATTTGACCTTGCGCCGCCTGCGTCGGAGATGTCCGGGGGACTCAGATCGAGCGAGAGCCTCTTGTACCCACGTCGCCGCCGCAGCCGGAACCGACGGCACCGCGTCGGTCGTGGGTGATGAAACGGTCGGTGCGTTCAAGACATCGACGATCCGTGTGGGAAGGACCTCACGTGACAGAAATTGTTGAAGCCTCCAGCGGAGCCGGCTCGACGCCGGCCCCGGATGCCGACGCCGCGGCCACCACCGCGACGCGTCGCCGGAAGGCCGGAGGCGGCCTCGAGGGCATGCTGCTCCCCGAGCTCAAGCAGCTCGCCGGGACGCTCGGCATCAAGGGCACCGGCGCACTGCGCAAGGGCCAGCTGATCGAGGCGATCAAGGCCGCCCAGGCGGGTAGCTCGACGGGCGGTTCGCGCCCGAAGGCGAGCCAGCCGACCCTGGACGAGGGTGCCGCCGAGGCGCCCGCGGCCCAGGCCGACGCTCCGGCGAAGGCCGACGCCCCGGCCAAGCGAGAGGGCGGCAGCCGCCGGACCCGCGCCGCGGCCGAGAAGGACGCCGGCCAGAACAGCGCCCCCGGCGCCGAGCCGACCGCCGCCGCGCCCGCCGTCGCCGCCGAGGCGCCCGCGGCCGAGGTCGCGACGCAGAACGGCACCACCGTCGCCGAGCCGGGGACCGACCAGGCCGAGCGCGGCCGGGACGGCGAGGACCGCGGCGACAACCGGAACCGCACCCGGGACAACCAGAACCGCGACAACCGCGGTGGCGACCGGGACAACCGCGGCGACCGGGACAACCGCGGCGACCGGGGTGACCGCGACGACCGGGACAACCGCGACGACCGGGGTGACCGCGGCGAGCGGGACAACCGCGACGGCCGCGGTGACCGCGACGGCCGGGGTGACCGCGACAACCGGGGTGACCGCGGCGAGCAGAACCGGGACCGCAACCGGGACAGCCAGAACCGCGACGGCAACCAGAACCAGCGCGGTGACCAGCGCAATCGGCAGGACCAGAACGACCGCGGCGAGGAAGGCGAGGGCCGTCGCCGGCGCCGCCGGGGCCGCGACCGGGACCGCAACCGCGACGGCGGCCAGACCGGCGGTCGCGACGGTGGCCGCAACCGCGGCCGCGGCGAGCGGTTCGACCCGGAGCCGACGATCAGCGAGGACGACGTCCTCGTCCCGGCGGCCGGCATCCTCGACGTCCTCGACAACTACGCGTTCGTCCGGACCAGCGGCTACCTGCCGGGCCCGAACGACGTGTACGTCGCGCTGTCGATGGTGAAGCGCTACGGCCTGCGCAAGGGTGACGCGATCACCGGTGCGGTGAAGCAGCCGCAGGAGGGTGAGCGCAAGGAGAAGTTCAACCCGCTGGTCCGGATCGACACCGTGAACGGGTCGGACCCGGAGATCGCCAAGCAGCGGCAGGACTTCAACAAGCTGACCCCGCTGTACGCGACCGAGCGGCTCCGGCTGGAGACCGAGCCCGGTGTGCTCACCACCCGGATCGTCGACATCGTCAGCCCGATCGGCAAGGGCCAGCGCGGCCTGATCGTCTCGCCGCCGAAGGCCGGCAAGACGATGGTGCTGCAGGCGCTGGCGAACGCGATCACCACGAACAACCCCGAAGTGCACCTGATGGTCGTGCTGGTGGACGAGCGGCCCGAAGAGGTCACCGACATGCAGCGCACGGTCAAGGGCGAGGTCATCGCCTCGACCTTCGACCGGCCGGCCGACGACCACACCACGGTCGCCGAGCTGGCGATCGAGCGGGCCAAGCGCCTGGTCGAGCTCGGCCACGACGTCGTCGTCCTGCTGGACTCGATCACGCGGCTGGGGCGCGCGTACAACATCGCGGCGCCGGCCAGCGGCCGGATCCTGTCCGGTGGTGTCGACTCGTCCGCGCTGTACCCGCCGAAGCGGTTCTTCGGTGCGGCCCGCAACATCGAGGACGGCGGCTCGCTGACCATCCTGGCCACCGCGCTGATCGAGACCGGCTCGAAGATGGACGAGGTCATCTTCGAGGAGTTCAAGGGCACCGGCAACATGGAGCTGCGGCTGCGCCGCGAGTTCGCCGACCGGCGCATCTTCCCGGCCATCGACGTGGTCGCCTCCGGCACCCGCCGCGAGGAACTGCTGATGAGCAAGGACGAGACCCAGGTGGTCTGGAAGCTCCGCCGGGTGCTGTCCGCGCTCGACGGTCAGGCCGCGCTGGAGCTCCTGATCGGCAAACTCAAGGAAAGCAAGTCGAACATCGAGTTCCTGCTCCAGGTCAACAAGACCACCCCGTCGGCCGGCGGCGGCCGGACCACCGACGACGGCAACTGAGACGCACCCGATTACCGGTTTGCCGCCCCCGGGTGGCAAACTGGTCTGTCGGTTCCGGTTCACGTCCGCGTCCGCGGGCGACCCGGAGCACCTGAGACCTAGGAGATCCGTTGAAGAGCGACATTCACCCGACATACGTGGACACCACGGTGACCTGCACCTGTGGCGCGACGTTCACCACGCGCTCGACCGCCGAGAACGGCGTGATCCACGCCGACGTGTGCTCGCAGTGCCACCCCTTCTACACCGGTAAGCAGAAGATCCTCGACACCGGTGGTCGGGTCGCCCGCTTCGAGAAGCGGTACGCCAAGAAGTAGCTGTCGAAGGCGATGGGCGGGGTGTGCCTGCGGAGAGCGCAGGCCACCTCGCCTTCGTGTTGTGCGGCTGCCCTCCGCTTGCCGCGAGCGGGGGCTTCGCCACCCGCACCCTTTCGCGCGGGGCTGGCGCGGTTCGGATGTATCGGCGTTTCGGAGGGAGGAGTGCGGGATGTTCGAGGCGGTTCGGACGCTCAAGGCGGAGTACGCCGACCTGGAGCGGCAGATGGCGGATCCGGAGCTGCACTCCGACCAGGCCAACGCCCGCCGGGTCGGCAAGCGGTACGCCGCGCTCGTCCCGGTGGTGCGTACGTACGACGAGTGGCTGCAGACCGGTGACGACATCGAGGCGGCCCGTGAGCTCGCGGCCGAGGACCCGGCGTTCGCCGAGGAGGCCACCAGGCTGGCCGCCCGCCGCGAGGAGCTCGCGGAGCGCTTGCAGGTGCTGCTGGTCCCGCGCGACCCGAGTGACGACAAGGACGCGATCCTCGAGATCAAGGCCGGCGAGGGCGGCGACGAGTCCGCGCTGTTCGCCGGCGACCTGCTGAAGATGTACCTGAAGTACGCCGAGTCGCAGAATTGGAAGACCGAGGTGCTGGACTCGGCCGAGTCCGACCTGGGCGGGTACAAGTCGATCACGGTCGCGGTGAAGGCGAAAGGGACGCCGGGGCCGGGTGAAGCGCCGTACGCGAAGCTCAAGTTCGAGGGCGGTGTGCACCGCGTCCAACGGGTGCCGGTGACCGAGTCGCAGGGCCGGATCCACACCTCGGCGGCCGGTGTGCTGGTGCTGCCCGAGGCGGAGGACGTCGACGTCGAGATCGACCCGAGCGACCTGCGGATCGACGTGTTCCGCTCCTCCGGCCCGGGCGGTCAGAGCGTGAACACGACCGACTCCGCGGTCCGGATCACCCACCTGCCGACCGGCATCGTGGTGTCGATGCAGAACGAGAAGTCCCAGCTGCAGAACCGTGAGCAGGCGATGCGCGTACTCCGGGCCCGGCTGCTCGCCGCGGCCCAGGAGGCGGCCGACCAGGAGGCGTCCGACGCCCGCCGGTCACAGATCCGCACCGTCGACCGGTCCGAGCGGATCCGCACCTACAACTTCCCGGAGAACCGGTTCTCCGACCACCGGGTCGGCTACAAGGCGCACAACCTCGACCAGGTCCTCGGCGGCGAACTGGCGCCGGTGATCCAGGCGCTGACCGACGCCGATCTCGCCGCCCGCCTCGAGGCCGTCGAGAGCCAGTGAGCACCGGCGGCGGGGGAGTGAAGGTCCTGCTCGCCGAGGCCACGGCCAGGCTGCGGGACGCGGGCGTCGCGTCGCCCGACTTCGACGCGGCCGAGCTGCTCGCCTTCGTCACCGGCACGAGCCGGCTCAGCCTCGGCACGCCGACCGAGGAGCAGATGCACCGGTACGACGAGTTGATCCAGCGCAGGGCTGCCCGCGAGCCACTCCAGCACCTGACCGGTACGGCGGCCTTCCGCTACCGCGAGCTCGCAGTGGGGCCCGGGGTGTTCGTGCCGCGGCCGGAGACCGAGGTCATGGTCGGCTGGATCCTGGAGAAGCTGGCCGGCGTCGAGTCGCCGCTGGTGGTGGATCTGTGCACGGGCTCCGGAGCGATCGCGGGCGCGGTCGCCACCGAGCGGCCGGACAGCGTCGTTCACGCCGTCGAGCTGTCGGCCGAGGCGTGTGTCTGGGCTCGCCGCAATCTCGCCGGGACGGGCGCTGTCCTGCACGAGGGCGACATCGACGGGTGCCTGCCGGAGCTCGGTGGCCGGGTGGACGCGGTGATCTCCAACCCGCCGTACATCCCCCTGACCGCGTGGGAATCCGTCACGGCCGAGGTCCGCGACCACGACCCGGCGCTCGCGTTGTGGTCCGGTGACGACGGGCTGGACGAGATCAAGGTGGTGGCCGCGACCGCCGGCCGGCTGCTGAAACCCGGTGGCTGGTTCGCGTGTGAGCACGCGGACGTCCAGGGCGGGTCCGCGCCGGCCGTCTTCACCGCCACCGGCCTGTTCGCCGAGGTCCGCGATCAGCTGGACCTGGCCGGCCGCAACCGGTTCGCGACCGGCCGCAGGATCGACTAGAGCACGGCGTTCAGCGTGAAGACCGCCACGGCCAGGACCAGCAGTACGGCGCCGGTGGCGAGCTCGGCGCGGTCGCCGAGACGCAGCCAGCGGGCGCGGAACCGGTCGACGGCGGCGTACAACGGCCTCATGATGGGCGGTGGAGCGACGAAGGCGGTGACTTCGACGGCACACGATTCGGCGGTGGTGACCACGACAGCTGCTTTCCCTGGTGTTCCTCGGGCGACGTGTCTGTGCCCACTTGCAGAGATAACCCGGAGGCACACGATCGAAACATTGCGTTCGGTCAAGGGTTCGTCGCGGTCGGTACTCGGATGCGTCGCCACGGACGCCGATGGTTGATCGGCCCCCGCTCCGGTGATAGGCATAGCGGCGGTCGATCGGTTCTGCCAGCAGCCGGCGCATCGGCCCTGGTCCCGACAGGAGACCCGCCGTCATGGCCGACGACGAAACGTCCTTCCGCACCACCGACGCCGGTGACCACGTCATCGTGCGGGTGGCCGGTGACCTCGACCTGGACAGCGCCCCGGCCCTGACCGCCGAGCTCAAGGGCCTGGTCGGCCCGCGTCCGCTGATCCTCGACCTGAGCGCGGTGGACTTCATGGACTCGAGCGGACTCGGTGTCCTGGTCGGCGCGCACAAGAAGTCCGCGGCCCACGCCGGCGCGTTGTTCCTGGCGGCGCCGGGGCCGCGGGTGCGGAAGATCTTCCGGATCACCAAGCTGCACAAGGTGTTCGCCGTCTTCGACTCGGTGGAGCAGGCCGTTGCCGGGCTCGCCAAGCCGATGGAGGTGGAGCCGGCACCGGTCGAGACCGTCGTCCCGGGGTTCGGTGCGCAGACCCCGCACCGAGACTGAGAACGGCGCTGCGCCGGCTACTCGTACACGACGAGCTCCGGCCGTGGCCGCAGCGCGAGTACCTGGGCCGGGGTCATCAGCGGACCGTGGCGGGTGTCCTCGGTGTGGAAGAGCTTGAAGCCGGCGTGCACCCCGGCAGGCAGTCGCTGGGTGAGCTTGCCCCAGGTCTCCAGCTTGTCCGCGCGGGCGCCGATCCCGTCGACCGACTTGATGGTCACCACGCCCGGGTGCCTCCTCAGCGCCTGCTCACCGGTCACGATCCGCGCCGACAACTGGTGGAAGACGAACACCTTCTCCGGCAGCTTGTGCGTCTGCACGAGACCCGAGAGGTACGACGCGATGCTGTCGAGCTCCGTGCCGGTCGTCCGGCCGAAGACCCGGCCCGGCACCTGGTTCGGCCCGACGGCCCACTCCGGGTCGAACGCCAGCCCGACGTCCGGCTCCTTCAGCCAGCGTTCGAGCCGCTTCACCTCGGGCAGGATCTTGGCCCGGCCCGGCTGGACGTCGAGCAGCAGCAGCATCTTGTGCTTCCGCGCGGCCGCCAGGTACTCGTCGATCTTCGCGTCCGGGATCCGGCCGCGGTACATCCGGTCCTGGCCGGGCGTCGCCTTCGCGACCACCGTGATCAGTTCCATCACCGGCTGCGGCGTCCGGCCGGCGGCGTACGCGCGGGACAGTTTCTCGAGGCGCGCGGCCCGCGCGTCCAGGTCCTTGTCCAGTGGACCGAGGGCGGGCGAGCCGGGCAGGCCGACGTACGCGACGAGCTGGTACTTCGGGAAGATCGTGCGCCCGCCGCGCGGCAGCTCACCTTCGACCGGTGCCGACGGTGGGGTCGGAGTGGCCGGCGGACGCGTGGTCGGTGACGAACCGGCCGAGGACGCCGGGGGAGTGGTCGCACCCGGCGCGGCCGCTCCGGGCTCGTCGCTGCAGGCCGCGACGCCCAGCAACAACCCGAACACGGCCACTACCCCGGGGACTGTCCGCACTCCACCTAGACAACCACGCTCGGTCCCGAATCCCGAGCTAGACCTTCGCGACGTACTCGCCGATCTCCGTGAGCAGCGCGTTCTTCACCGAGTCCTCGGCGAACGAGACCCTGACCGCCGTCCTGGCCAGGTCGGCCACGCCGGCCTCGTCCAGGTCCAGGAGCCGGGCGGCGACGGCGTACTCGTTGGTGAGGTCGGTGCCGAACATCGGCGGGTCGTCGGAGTTGACGGTGACGACCAGCCCGGCCTCGGCCATCGCGCGCAACGGGTGCACGTCGTACGACGCGACCGCGCGGGTGGCGATGTTGGACGTCGGGCTGACCTCGAGCGGGATCCGGTGCTCGCCGAGGTAGTCGACCAGGGCCGGGTCCTGGATCGCCGACGTACCGTGGCCGATCCGCTCGGCCTTCAGCACCCGGATCGCGTCCCAGATCGTCTCCGGCCCGGTGGTCTCGCCGGCGTGCGGCACGCTCCGCAGACCGGCGGCGACCGCGGCCTCGAAGTGCGGCCGGAACTGCGGCCGCGGTACGCCGATCTCCGGCCCGCCGAGCCCGAAGCCGACCAGACCCTCCGGCCGGATCTTCGTCGCGATCCGCAGGGTCTCCTCGGCCGCCGGCAGCCCGGCCTCACCGGCGATGTCGAAGATCCACCGCAGCGTGACGCCGAGCTCCTTCTCCGCCGCGACCCGGGCGTCCTCGATCGCCTCGCAGAACGCCTCGGCCGCGATCCCGCGGGTCACGGTGGTGTACGGCGTCACCGTGAGCTCGGCGTACCGGAGGTTCTGCCCGGCCATCTCGTGGGCGATCTCGTAGGTCAGCAGCCGGACGTCGTCCGGCGTCTTGATCAGGTCGACGACGGTCAGATAGATCTCGATGAACTTCGCGAAGTCGGTGAACTGGAAGTACTCCGCCAGCGCTACCGGGTCGGCCGGCACCGGCGACTCCGGATGCCGGGCGGCGAGCTCGGCGACGATCCGCGGCGACGCGGACCCGACGTGATGGACGTGCAGCTCGGCCTTGGGCAGGCCGGCCAGGAACTCCCGCGACACAGTCATGCCGGGATCCTAAGGAGGTCCGGGGACGCTCGGGCGGAAAGCTGACAATCATTTGTCAGGTCGGGCGTGCGGGAGCCCGAGTGGAGCGGGCGGACGCGCGGGTGGCACGATTCGGTGCGTGAGTGAGCGCTTCGACTTCACCGGCGATGAGCTGGCACCGGCCTATCGAGCGGCCGTGGACGCCATCGAGGCCGGCGACCTGGTCGTCCTTCCGACCGACACGGTGTACGGGATCGCCGCGGACGCCTTCAAGGCCGACGCGGTCCAGAGGCTGCTGGACGCCAAGGGCCGCGGCCGCGACATGCCGCCACCGGTGCTGATCTCGGTGGTGGAGTCGCTGGACGCGCTCGCCACCGACGTCCCCGACACCGGACGCAAGCTGTGCGAGGAGTTCTGGCCCGGGCCGCTGACGGTGATCTGCCACGCGCAGACCTCGCTGATGTGGGACCTGGGGGAGACGCAGGGAACCGTCGCGCTCCGGGTGCCGGACCATGAGAACACCCGCGAGCTGCTGTCTCGCACCGGGCCGCTCGCGGTCAGCTCGGCCAACCTCAGCGGGCAGCCGGCGGCGCTGGACGTGTACGACGCCGAGGAGCAGCTGCAGGACTCGGTCGCGGTCTACCTCGACGGCGGTACGGCGACCGGCGGTCAGCCGTCCACCATCGTCGACATCACCGGTGACACGCCCCGCGTCGTCCGCCTCGGTGCCCTGACCCTCGACCGGCTGCGCGCCGTCGTCCCGGAGATCATCTCCGACCAGGACACCGACAAGCCCGACGAGAAGCCGGCCGAGGAGGAGAAGCCGCTCGCCGACGACAAGCCCGCGGACGAGGAGCCGGTCGCCGACGACAAGCCCGCGGACGAGGAGCCGGTCGCCGACGACAAGACCGCGGACGAGGAGCCGGTCGCCGACGACAAGCCCGCGGACGAGGAGCCGGTCGCCGACGACAAGACCGCGGACGAGGAGCCAACCGATGGGACGGTCGGGGCGTCCAAGCCGGTGGAGAAGGACGAGAAGCCGACCGAACCCGATGTGAGGCCTGCAGACTAGTGCGCGAGTACCTGCTGGTCCTGTTCGTGGCCATGGCCACGACCTTCCTGCTGACCGGCGTGGCCCGGCAGATCGCGGTGCGCTACGGCGCTGTCGCGAAGGTCCGGTCCCGGGACGTGCACAAGGTGCCGATCCCGTACTTCGGCGGCCTGTCCATCCTCGGCGGCCTGATCGCGGGCTTCGCGGTGGCCTCCAGCCTGCCGTTCCTCGGCGACAGCCTCCAGGTCGCCCACGACGCCCGCGCGATCCTGATCGGCGGCGTGGTGATCTGCGCCGTCGGCGTGGTCGACGACCTGTACGAGCTGGATGCGATCACCAAGCTGGCCGGCGAGGTCCTGGCCGTCGGCGTGATGGTTGTCCAGGGCATCCAGTTGTACTGGCTCCCGCTGCCGGGCGGCGTGGTCTCGCCGCCGCCCGCGCAGCTCGCCGTCCTGACCGCGGGGATCCTGCTGGTGTCCTGCAACGCGGTGAACTTCGTCGACGGCCTGGACGGTTTGGCCGCCGGCGTGACCGCGATCGGCGCGACCGCGTTCTTCACCTACTCGTACCTGCTGAACGTCGAGCAGAACCTCGACCGGGCGACCACGTCGACGCTGATCACGGTCGCCCTGGCCGGTGCGTGCCTGGGCTTCCTGCCGCACAACTTCTTCCCGGCCAGGGTTTTCATGGGCGACTCCGGTGCCCTGCTGATCGGCCTGATGCTGGCCGCCTCGACGATCAGCCTGACCGGCCAGATGGACCCGAACGCGGTCCCGTACGAGCCCGGCGGCTCCAGCCTGCTGCCGGCGCTGCTCCCGCTGATCCTCCCGATCGCGGTGCTCGCGATCCCGGCGCTGGACCTGACGATGGCCTACGTCCGCCGGACCAAGGCCGGCCGGTCGCCGTTCGCCGCGGACAAACTCCACCTGCACCACCGCCTGATGCAGCGCGGCCACTCGCACCGCCGCGCCGTCCTGCTGATGTACCTGTGGACCGCCCTGATCGCGTACGGCGTGGTCGTTCTCGGACTGGTGCTGTTCTGGTGGACCGCGCTGATCGTGCTGGCGGTCACGGTCACCGCGATCCTGCTCACCACCGGCCTCCCGCGCCGCTCCCGGAAGCCGCTCGCCAAGGTTTAGGCCGGGTCTGGTCGCTGACCGGACAGGGACCAGACCACTCGGCGACGTGGCCTACCGATAGGGTGTCTGTCTGTACAGCGGCAGGGATGTTTTGCTGACCGTGCAGACTTTGTGCTAGTTTTCACAAGCATCAGCAAAGAACAGCGACACCCCTGACC
>NZ_SMKR01000157.1 GCF_004348725.1 Kribbella turkmenica | reverse complement strand
GTCTCGGGGAGGGCTCGGGCGGTGGGTTCGAGGTGGAAGCCGCAGTTGTCGGCGGTGCGGCGGCTCGGGGTGTTGCCGCGACGATGACCAGGGACAGGCGGCTGCTCCATCTCGCCGACCCGAACGCACGCCGGCTCACCGGCCAGGTGCTCACCCTGGACGGTGGCCTGGAGCTCCGCTAGTGCCCGGTCAGGCGGGTGAGCTCGGCGGTGACGTCGTGCCAGGCTTCGGTGAGTGGGTCGATCAGCTCGTAGTGGCCGGCGCCTTCCACCCGGGTGAGGCGGGCGGTCGGGTGGGCGGCGTAGTACGACTCGGTGACGGCGATCGGGACGCGGCGGTCGGCAGTGCCGTGGATCAGGCTGACCGGGGCGATCGAGGCCGGCAGGTGCACCGGGTCCAGGTCGTTGCGGACCCCGCTGCCGATGAAGTCCTGGACGGCGCCCTCGTCGAGCCCGAGCCGGTCGGCCATCAGCAGGTCGGCGACCGGGGCCAGCGCGATCACTCCGCGCAGCCGGACCGGGTTGAGCGTCGAGGCCGCCCACAGCGCGAGTTGACCGCCCGCGGAGTGCCCGATCAGCACGTACCCGGCGTGGACGTCGACCAGGTCGGGCAGGCTGTCGAGCGCCGTACGGACGTCCGTCGTACTGGCGTCGGGATCGCCGGGCTCGCGGCGGTACTCCAGGGAGAGCACCGGCCAGCCGAGGTCGGACAGCGCTTCCCCGAGCGGCCGGGCGTGCAACCGGTCGTACTCCGGGCGCCAGAAGCCACCGTGGACGAAGACGACCAGCGGGCGGTACTCCTTGGCGTGCCAGTAGTCGATCACGTGGTCCGCGTGGTCCCCGTACCGGAGCTCCTCGTCCGGCAGTCGCGCTTCGCGCGACAGGACCGATCGGTCTTCGCTCATCCAGCCCTCCCGAGGCCGTGCTGCACTCCTAGGAAGTGCAGGGCGTTCGTGGACAGCAGCTTGTGCTGCTGCTCCGCGGTCAGGAAGCCGGCCTTCCGTACCACCTCCCCGACCGGCCGCTCACCCAGTGGATAGGGATAGTCACTGCCGACCAGAACCCGGTCTTCCCCCAAGGTATCCACAAGAAGCCGCAATGACGCTGATTCGAAGACCACTGTGTCGACGAAGAACCGGTCCAGGTAGTGCGAGGGTGGATGCTGCGAGCAACCACGGACCAGGTCCCCGCGCCGGTGCCAGGCGTTCTCCAGCCGGCCCAGCCAGAACGCGAAGCTGCCGCCGCCATGGGCGAAACAGATCCGCAGCGACGCCGGCAGCGCGTCGAACGCGCCGCCCAGGATCATCGCCAGCAGGGACAGATGGGTCTCCGCCGGCATCCCGGTCAGCCAGCGGGCCATCCAGCGGTCGAGCCGCGGTCCACCGGGCATGTCCCACGGGTGCACCAGCGCCGGCGTACCGGTCTCGGCGCAGTGGTTGAGGAAGGCAACGATCCCGGCGTCGTCGAGGTCCTTGTCGCCGACGTGGTTGCCGATCTCGACACCGGCGTGCCCGGCCGCCAGGCAGCGGTCCAGCTCGGCGCAGGCCGCGTCCGGGTCCTGCAGGGGCACCTGGCAGAACGGGACGAACCGGTCGTCACCGGCCAGCGTCTCCAGCGTGAGGTCGTTGAAGATCCGGGCGACCTTCACCGCCTGGCCGGCCGGCCGGTCGTAGGCGAAGAACACCGGCGTGGGCGACACCACCTGGACATCGATGCCGTCGGCATCCATATCGGCACGGCGGACCGCAGGATCCCACGTCTGCGGGCCGATCGGGCGGAACTCCTCCGCGCCGACCATGATCATCGCGGCCCGCTCGGAGTCGATCCGCAACCACGGCCAGCCGTCCCCGCCGCAGGCTACCGAGAGATCCGGCCAGCCCTTCGGCACCAGGTGCGTGTGGACGTCAACCGCCATTGGGCGTGCCTCCTGGCTCCGCGCCGTAGCGAGCAGGTGCGAGGTGCCGTGCCGAGTGCCGGGCAGTAGGCGGTGGGTTGGCAGGCACGCCCTAGCCTTTACCGCGGTGCAGGGCGCCGCACTTGGGGCAGGTGCGCGCATCCTCGCTCTCGTAGAACGCGTTGAACACCGGCGGCAGGTCGGCGACGATGTCGTTCACCTGCAGCTCGACCTCGTGCACGATCTCGTGGCAGCTCTCGCAGTACCAGCGGAACTTCTCCAGCGTGCCCTGCTCGCGGACGCGCTCGATCACCAGGCCGATCGAGTCCGGGCCGCGCTGCGGCGAGTGCGGCATGTTCCGCGGCAGCACCCACATCTCGCCCGCGTTCACCTCTACGCTGGCGGGCCCGTCCTCGGTGACGACGTTCACGACCAGCTGGCCCTTGATCTGGTAGAAGAACTCCTCGTACGGGTCGACGTGGAAGTCGGTGCGCTGGTTCGGCCCGCCGACCACCATGGTGATGAAGTCGTCGCCGGTCGGGAACATCTGCTTGTTGCCGACCGGCGGCTTCAGCAGGTGCTTGTTCTCCTCGATCCACTGCGGGAAGCTCGTCGACTCCAGGTTGACCATTGACCTACTCCTTTGCGCTCTGCGGGATCGCCGCGACGGCCTGGATCTCGATCAGCAGCTGGGGATGCGGCAGCTGATGGACCGCGACGGTCGTCCGGGCCGGCCCGGACTCGTCGAAGTATTCGGCGTACACCTCGTTATAGCCCCCGAAGTCGTTCATCGACACCAGGTACGTCGTGACACTCACCAGATCGTCGAGTCCCGCGCCGACCGCGGCCAGGATGTCGCGAATGTTCTCCAGCACCGCCCGGGTCTGCTCGCGGATGTCGAGCGAGACCGTCCCCAGCTCGTCCACCGAGGCCCCGGCGATCGAGTTGTCCGGCCGCCGGCTCGACGTCCCCGACACGAAGGCGAACCCGCCGGCCACCTTCACGTGCGGAAACCGCCCCCGCGGCACCGCCTTCCCCGGGACGATGCTCATCGACGTCCTCGCTTCGCTCCGGGCGCCGATGAGACACGAGGCGGACTGAGCTCGACGATGATCTCGCTTCGCTCGTTCATGTGAGCTCCACGCAGACGTTGGTCGGTTCGGAGTAGAAGTCCAGCGAGTGCCGACCACCCTCCCGGCCCACACCCGACAGTTTCATGCCGCCGAACGGGGTGCGGAGGTCGCGGAGGAACCAGGTGTTGACCCAGACCAGGCCGACGTCCAGTGCCGCGCCAGCCCGGTGCGCACGGCCGACGTCGCGGGTCCAGACGGTGGCCGCGAGACCGTAGTCGGAGCCGTTGGCCAGCGCGTACGCCTCGTCCTCGGTGTCGAACGGCGCGACATGGCAGATCGGCCCGAAGATCTCCTCGGTGTTCGTCCGGGCGTCGGCCGGCAACCCGGTGACGACGGTCGGCTGCACGTAGCACCCGCCGTCGCGGGCGTCGCCGAACGACGGTACGCCGCCGCCGGCCAGCACGTCGGCACCTTCGGCCCGGGCCACGTCGTAGTACGAGAGCACCTTGTCGCGATGCTGCTTGGAGATCAGCGGCATGTTCATGGTCGCCTCGTCGGACGGCCAGCCGTACGTCAGCTCGGACGCCCGTACGGCGAGCCGCGTGACGAACTCGTCGAACACCGGCCGCTCGACGTACAGCCGCTCGGTGCACAGGCACACCTGACCGCCGTTGGTGAAGACCGACCGGACCGACCCTTCGACCGCGGCGTCCAGGTCGGCGTCGGCGAAGATCAGCCCCGCGTTCTTCCCGCCGAGCTCGAACGACACCGACTTCACCCGGTCCGCGGCGACCTTGGCGATCGCCGTACCGGTCGCGGACTCGCCGGTGAACGTGATCGCGTCCACGCCCGGGTGCTTGGTCAGGTACTCCCCCGCCGACGACGGACCGAACCCGTGCACCAGGTTGAAGACCCCGGCCGGCAGCCCGGCCTCCGCCATCACCTCGGCCAGTACGGTCGCCGACGCGGGGGTCTCCTCGGACGGCTTGACCACCACCGCGTTGCCGCAGGCAAGGGCCGGCGCGACCTTCCAGGTCAGCAGCAGCAACGGCAGGTTCCAGGGCACGATGATCGCCACCACGCCGACAGGTTTGCGGACGGCGTAGTTCAGCGCCCGCCGCCCGTCCGGCAGCACGGTCGTGTACGACTCGGTCGGCACGGTGGTCGCGAAGTCCGCGAAGGCCCGGAAGTTCGCCGCGCCGCGCGGGATGTCGAGGGTACGGGCCTGGCTGATCGACTTGCCGGTGTCGCCGACCTCCGCCGCGACCAGGTCGTCGAACCGCCGCTCGAGCCCGTCCGCGACCTGCCGCAGTACGACGGCGCGCTCCTGCTCGCTCATCCGTCCCCAGGGACCACGCAGCGCCGACCGCGCGGCCCGAACGGCGGCATCCACCGTGTCCGCGGAGGCCTCGCAGACGTCGAAGATCTGTTCACCGGTGACCGGGCTCAGCTTCGCGAACGCCGACCCGCCCTCGACGAACTCGCCGCCGACGAAGTTGCGCAACATCCCGACCGACTTCGGCTGCCCGGTCAGGAGGTCCTGCGACCACAGGCTCATCGCCGTCTCCCTCGTGCCAGTCCCGCGGCGACGATCCCGAGCCCGGAGATCACCGCGCCGACGATCTGGTGCTGACGCCGAACCCGTCGCCGGACCTCGGCGTACGGCGTCGTCGAGAAGGACACCAACTCGTAGCGGGACACGTACCGCCCGGGCAGCGCCCGCTCCAGCGCGTGCTCGACCCGCTTGGTCAGCCGGAACACCGGTGAGGCCACCTTGTCGCGCATCTCGACGAAGTTCGCCAGCGCCATCTCCGCGATCGCCTCGGTGTTCTCCCGCCGGCGCGCCTCGAACAGCGGCAGCGCCCGGGCCCACGAGCCGCCGGTGTCGTCGAGGCAGCGGTCCAGCTCGACCACGTCCTCGAACGCGCAGTTCGCACCCTGACCGTAGAACGGCACGATCGCGTGCGCGGCGTCGCCGAGCAGCGCCGTCCGCCCGTGCGCCTGCCACGGCAGGGTGTGCACGGTCCCGAGCACGCCTACGGGGTTGTTCAGGTAGTCGTCCACCAGGTCCGGCGCCAAGGGCAACAGATCCGGGTAGTGCTGCCGGAAGTGCCCGTCGATGCTCTGGGCATCGGTGAGCGCGTCGAAGGCCCCGGCGGGCCAGAACAGCGTGCAGGTGAACGAGCGGTCCGGGTTCGGCAGGGCGATCATCATCGACGTACCGCGCGGCCAGATGTGCAGCGCACCCGGGTCGAGCGCGAACTCGCCGTCGGCGGCCGGGATCGACAGCTCCTTGTACCCGTAGTCCAGGAAGTCGACCTCCTCGGCGACGACGCCTTCGGCCAGCAGTTGCTCGCGGACGGCCGACCCGGCGCCGTCGGCCCCGAGGACCACGTCGGCCTCGGCCGAGACCTTCCCGGACGGGGTCGCGAACACCATCCGCCCGGCCTGCGAGTCCAGCTCCACCAGCCGGTGCTCGAACTCCACAGTCACCCCGGGCGCTGCCGTGGCCGCGGTCAGCAGCGCGTTGTTCAGCGCACCCCGGCCGATCGAGTTGATCGCCCGGTCCCCGCCGGCGGAGTACTGCTGGAAGTCCAGCGGCCCGTCGACCGGGTGGATCATCCGGCCCTTCATCGGCAGCGCGTCCGCCATCACCTGGTCGACCAGGCCGATCCGCCGCAACGCGTCCAGCCCGCGCTCGGAGATCGCCAGGTTGATCGACCGGCCACGCTCGGCCTGCCCGGTCCGGGGATCCGGCCGGCGCTCGTACAGCGTCACCTCCAGGCCACGCCGGGCCAGGAAGCACGCCAGCAGACTCCCGGTCAGCCCGGCTCCTACGATCGCGACGCTCACGCCGGCACCACCTCGGTCAGGGCCGACGCCGCGCGCCAGCAGTCGTGGTAGGTCGAGTACAGCGGGACCGGCGCCAGCCGCAGTACGTCGGGCTCGCGGGCGTCCGCGATCACGCCGTACTCGAACCGGAGCCGTTTCGCCAGCTCACCGGCCCGCAGCGAGCCACCGATCCGCAGCGACAACTGGGCGCCACGCCGCACCGGATCGGCCGGCGTGATCACCCGCCCGACCGTCACCCCGGCCAGCAGCCTCTCCAGGTACGCCGTCAGCCGCAGACTGCGCGCCCGCAACGTCTCCATGCCGATCCGGTCGAAGATCTCCAGCGCCGTCCGGACCGGGCTCATCGAGAAGATCGGCGGGTTCGACACCTGCCAGGCGTCCGCGGAGGCCGGCGGGCGCGACTCCGGCGCCATTTCGAACCGCGTCGCAGCCTCGGTGCTCCACCAGCCCTCGAACCGCGGCAGGTCTGCGCCGAGGTGCCGCTCGTGCACGAACGCGCCGGCCAGCGCACCCGGCCCGGCGTTCAGGTACTTGTACGAGCACCAGGCGGCGAAGTCCACGTCCCACTCGTGCAGTGCCAGCGGGACGTTCCCGGCCGCGTGAGCCAGGTCCCAGCCGACGATCGCGCCGGCCGCGTGACCTGCCGTGGTGATCGCCGGGATGTCCATCAGTTCGCCGGTCAGGTAGTTCACCCCGCCGAGCAGGACGAGGGCCACGTCGCTGCTCAGTTGCTCGACGACGTCCGCCGTCCGGAGGTTGTCCTCGCCGGGTCGTGGCCGGAGGCGGATGATCGCGTCCTCGGCGCCGTACCCGTGGAACCGGGCCTGTGAGCGGACCGCGTAGCTGTCGGAGGGAAACGCCGAGTCCTCGATCACGATCCGGTGCCTCGACCGGGTCGGGCGGTAGAACGAGACCATCAGCAGGTGCAGGTTGACGGTCAGCGAGTTCATCACCACGGTCTCGGCCAGCAGCCCACCGACCAGGCGGGCGGCCGGACCGGTCAGCAGCTCGTGGTACGGCAGCCACGGCCTGCCCGCGTCCAGGTGTCCCTCGACTCCCAGGCCGGCCCAGGCGTCCAGGTCCTCGAGCAGCTCGGTCCGGGTTGCCTTCGGGCGCAGGCCCAGCGAGTTGCCGGCGAAGTACGCGACCTCGGGGTAGTCGCCACCCTGCGCCGGCGGTACGTCGAACAGCTCACGGTGCCCGGGGTCCGCGGCATCGAGCTCGAGCGCGCCGTGTTCGGTCGCAGACTCCGGGTTCACGCCTCGGCGACCTCGTCCTTCGTCTCGGCGGCCTCGATCACCTGGCCCTTGCCGAGGACGGTCACGCCGCCCTTGGACACGATGAACCCGCGCTCGCGGTCGTGATCCGGGTCGACGCCGATCTCGACCCCGTCCGGGACGACCACGTTCTTGTCCAGGATGACGTTCTTCAGCACGGCGCCCGCGCCGATCCGGCAGTTGTCCATGATCACCGAACGCTCGATGTACGCACCGGCGCTGACGATCACGTTGGCGCCGAGCACCGAGTGCTCCACCGTCGCCCCGGTCACCACCGAGCCCTGGCAGATGATCGACTCGCCGACGGTCGCGTCGTCGGTGAACTTCGCGCCCGGCAGCTGCGGGTGCGAGGTGAAGATCGGCCAGTCGGAGTTGTACAGGTTGAACACCGGCTGGATCGACACCAGGTCCATGTGCGCCTCGTGGTACGAGTCCAGCGAGCCGACGTCCCGCCAGTACGAACGGTCCCGGTCGAGCGCACCCGGGACGTCGTTCTCCTTGAAGTCGTAGACCCCGGCCTTGCCCTCGGCAACCAGCATCGGCACGATGTCGCCGCCCATGTCGTGCCGGGACGCCGGGTTGGCCGCGTCCTTGCGGAGCGCCTCGACCAGCACGTCGGCGCTGAACACGTAGTTGCCCATCGACGCGAACGTCTCGTCCGGCGAGTCCGGCAGCCCGGGCGGGTCGGCCGGCTTCTCCAGGAACTCCTCGATCGCGTGCCCGTCCGCGGCGGTCCTGATCACACCGAACTCGGTCGCCTCCACCCGCGGGACCCTGATCCCGGCCACGGTCACGCCGTTCCCGCGCTCGATGTGCGCCGCGACCATCTGCGAGGCGTCCATCCGATACACGTGGTCGGCGCCGAAGACCACGATGATGTCCGGCCGGTGGTCGTTGATCAGGTTCATCGACTGGTAGATCGCGTCCGCGCTGCCCTGGTACCACTGCGGGCCGAGCCGCTGCTGCGCCGGGACGCAGGTGACGAAGTTCCCCAGCAGGGTCGACATCCGCCAGGTCAGCGTGACGTGCCGGTCCAGCGAGTGCGACTTGTACTGGGTGAGCACGCACAGGTTGCGGTACCCGGCGTTCACCAGGTTGGACAGCACGAAGTCGATCAGGCGATAACTACCGCCGAACGGCACGGCCGGTTTGGCCCGGTCGGCCGTGAGCGGCATCAGCCGCTTCCCCTCGCCACCCGCCAGCACGATTCCGAGAACTCTGGGCGCCTTTGCCATGTCCGCACCTTAGTCCCGGATCCCCGGTCGCATAAGCGTTTGCGAGTGTCGGGACACTGTGAGGATGCCGATCCTCACCGAACCCACGGTCGCCGTTCACCGCTCGTTCCTCGCCGCGTGGGACGAGGCCGGCCCGGAGCAGGAGCGGTGGATGGGGGCCCGGGCGATCGCCGGCCGGGAAGAGGAGTGGAGCCGGGAGGAGGCGGCGGATCCGGCCGTGTTCGCCCGGATGATCGAGGCGATCCGGACCGAGGCCGACCCGCGGACGGCGCTGCCGCCGGACCTGGTCCACCAGACCGTGCTCTGGTTCGTCGAGGGCGACGAGTGGCTCGGCCGCCTGTCGATCCGGCACCGCCTCACCCCGGCCCTGACCGAACTCGGCGGCCACATCGGGTACTTCGTCCGGCCGTCGGTCCGGCGGAAGGGGTACGCGACCGAGATGCTGGTCCAGTCACTCCCGATCGCGGCCGGGCTCGGCATCGACCCGGCCCTGGTCACCTGCGACACCGACAACCTCGGCTCGCGCAAGGTGATCGAGGCGGCCGGCGGCGAGTTCGAGGACGAGCGACACGGAAAGCTCCGCTTCTGGGTACCCACACGGACGTCGTGATGTCCTAGTGTCGGCTGCATGAAGGTCGCCATCCTGACGCGTGAGTTTCCTCCGGACGTGTACGGCGGGGCGGGGGTGCACGTGGACTTCCTGGTCCGCGAACTGCGCCGGTTGCTCGAAGTGGACGTGCACTGCATGGGCGAGCCACGCCAGGGCGCGACCGCCCACTCCGAGGAGGACGCCCGCATCCCGCAGGCGAACGCGGCGCTGCGCATCCTGTCCACCGACCTGACCATGACGGCCGCGGTCGGGGACGCCCAGCTCGTGCACTCGCACACCTGGTACGCGAACATGGCCGGCCACTGGGCGAAGCTCCTGTACGACGTGCCGCACGTGGTGACCGCCCATTCCCTGGAGCCGCGCCGCCCGTGGAAGGCGGAGCAACTGGGCGGCGGTTACCGATTGTCCAGCTGGGCCGAACGGACCGCCTACGAGGCGGCCGACGCCGTGGTCGCGGTGAGCCGTGGCATGCGGGACGACGTTCTGGACTGCTACCCGGCGATCGACCCGGCCAAGGTGCACGTGATCTCGAACGGGATCGACGCGGACTTCTACCGGCCGGACCCGGCCACCAACGTGCTGGAGCGGCTCGGGGTCGACCTGAACCGCCCGTACGTCACGTTCGTCGGGCGGATCACCCGGCAGAAGGGCGTCCCGCACCTGCTCCGGGCGGGTCTGCGGCTGGATCCGTCGGTCCAGCTGGTGCTGCTCGCCGGCGCGGCCGACACCGTCGAGTTGAAGGCCGAGACGGACGCCCTGATCGACGACCTCCAGGCGGCCCGGGACGGCGTGTTCGTGGTCTCCGAGATGCTGCCGCGCGAGGAGGTCCGGCAGGTGCTGACGCACGCGCTGGCGTTCTGCTGCCCGTCGGTCTACGAGCCGCTCGGCATCGTCAACCTGGAGGCGATGGCGTGTGAGACGGCCGTCGTCGCGAGCGCGGTCGGTGGCATCCCCGAGGTCGTCGACGACGGCGTCACCGGCACCCTCGTCCCGTACGACGAGAACGACGTCGACACGTTCGAGCGCGGACTGGCAGCGGGCATCAACGAGCTGATCGACAACCCGGCCAAGGCCGAGGCGATGGGCAAGGCCGGTCGCGAGCGTGCGGTCACCCAGTTCGGCTGGGACGCCGTCGCCGACCGCACGGTCCAGCTCTACGACAGCCTGATCGGCTGACATCCGCCCCGGCTCCGAGGTAGGCACAACCCCTCCGCGAACACCGCCGCCGCACCGCCCCCTGGTCCCACGTCCGGTGGGCTGACCCATCGGATTGTGGGTCAGCGAATCGGATTCCCGTCGGCTACCCCACGCTCTGGTGGGTCAACCCACGAGAGACGTACGGCGGGATCGGGCGAACGCACTGCGGATGCGCATCGCCGTGCGGGTGGGGTGGTCGAGGTCGGACCAGATGATTCGCACAACCTGCAGGCCCAAAGCACGGAGGCGGTCCTCCCTCGTCTTCTCCCGGATCAGACTCTCACGTGGCTTGTCGGCGTACTTCATCATGCCGTCGAACTCGACGACCGTCTCCTCCCCGGGGAAGTGGAAGTCGACTCTGCCGATCAGGCCGGCGTCGTCCTCGAACGCCGCTTGGAGGGTCGGGGCGGGCAGCCCTTCGGTGCGCATCAGCACCCGCAGCCGGGACTCACCGACGGACTCTGACAGCGGATCGGCGAAGGCCAGCGCAGAGCGGATGGTCGGGCTTCCCGGCCAGTGCTCGGTGGTCTCGAGCAGCCGACTCAACTGGTCCGGATCCAGGCCTGGGTGCCGCATCGCCGCGTCCGCACACACGACGGCTGCCTCGAACGGGCTGCGGGCGGCTGTCTCGACGGTGGCCCGTGCGACTGAGGTCAATGCAAGCCCTTCGATCTCCTCCACCTCCGAAGGACTTAGTACACCCCGATGGTGCCGAACTTTTGCCTTCACCCCACAGCGACCTGTGGTGCGCGTCAGCTGAACCTCGTCGAGATCAGCTCGCCAGACCGGTACGCCGTGAAGGACCAGCGCGGAGTGATGGCTGACGACCGCCGTTCCCTGGCTCATCGAGTTGACCGCAGCGTGGACGAGCCGCCGGTGGTGGACGATCTGCCGGTCCCACGGCGCCAAACCGCTCAGATCCACGCGCTCGGCGTACTGGCCGTAGCGAACTCGAACCCACCGACCATCGGCCAGCCGTGCACGAATCTGCTCGACGGAGTAGCCGGCGTCGGCAGCCTGCTTACTGCTGACCACGCCCCCCTGCCCATCCGCCACCCG
Organism: Kribbella turkmenica; assembly: GCF_004348725.1. GTDB lineage: Bacteria > Actinomycetota > Actinomycetes > Propionibacteriales > Kribbellaceae > Kribbella > Kribbella turkmenica. Next base: position 6,314 of record NZ_SMKR01000157.1, on the reverse strand, counting down.
CTTCAATTCAGGATTCACCCGGACAGCATGGCCTCGAAGATCGGGCCCCCGCCGCCCATTTCCCGCCCCCTGTGGACAACGCCTAGTGGGTCCAGTCACCCGCCTGTGGGTTGGCCAACCGGACTCCGGTTGGCCAACCCATCGTCTGGTGGGTCAACCCACCAGGCGCGGTTCTGGATGGGGTCGGCAACCGGTCAGTTGTCGACGAGGCCGGTCCAGGACCAGCGGGGAATCGAGAGGCCGGGCGGTACGTCGGCCGCGGAGGCGTGGTACTTCGCCATCGCGACCGTGGTCGCCCAGCTGAAGTAGTCGTGCAGGACGGCGCGCAGCCGCTCGTCGCCATCCAGCCCGGTGTCGGTCAGCGCCTGGTCGAAACAGTCGACGGCCCGGCGGTCCATCTCCTCGTGCTGCCCGTTCCCGCTGTGCAGCCGGACGACGGTTGTCTCGTCGCCGTAGGTGTCCGTGTAGGCCGACGGTCCGCCGAGCGCCTCACCCCAGTACGCCGCCAGCCGCTCGGTGTGATCCGGGTGGAACCCGTGGCTGAACGCATGACTCACCACCTCGTCGGCCATCACCCGCACATGCCACGCATGCGCCAGCCGCCGCATCCCCTCAGCCCCACCAGCGGCCTCGAACACAGTCACCATCCGCCCACCCTGGCACCCCAGCTCCACACGGTCCACCCCCACACGTCCGCCTCCATCGACAGCACCGTGGGTAGCCCAACCGCGATCGGATGAGCGTAGGGGTTGAGACAGGAGCCCCGCGGGGCGGACGGGTGGGAAGTCAGCCGATGCCGGCGGTTGGTGTGGGGGACGTCAGCCAGGTGGTGAGGAGGCGGGCGCCGGCTCCGGTGGCGCCGGTGGTGTATTCGAACCGGTCGGTGGGGGACTCGGCAATCGAGGAGAGGTCGAGGTGCGCCCAGGGGATGTCGCCTGCGAAGGCCTTGAGGAAGAGGGCGGCGGTGATGGAGCCCGGGCCCTTGGAACTGTTGACGGAGTCGGCGATCGGGGTGGCGATCAGCTCCTGGTACTCCTCCGGCAGCGGCATCCGCCACAGGCGCTCGCCGGACACGCGGCCGGCGTCGGCGAGGTTGTCGGCGAGGGCGTCGTCGGTGGCGAACAGGCCGCCGTACAGCATCGAGCCGAGGGACACCTTGATCGCGCCGGTGAGGGTGGCGACGTCGACGATCACGTCGGGCTCGAGGTCCTGGACCGCGTAGGCGAGGCCGTCGGCGAGCACGAGCCGGCCTTCGGCGTCGGTGTTCTTGACCTCGGTGGTGCGGCCGCCGTAGTGCCGGATCACGTCGTCCGGCCGGTACGCCGTCCCGGACGGCATGTTCTCGGCCGCGCAGATCAGTCCGGTGACGCGGACCTGCGCACCGAGCTCACGCAGCGCGGACAGGGTGGCGATCACCGAACCGCCGCCGGTCATGTCGCGCTTCATCGACACCATGCTTTCGCGTGGCTTCAGCGACAGGCCGCCGGTGTCGTAGGTGATGCCCTTCCCGACCAGTACGACGTACGGCGTGTCGTCGGTCGCGCCGACCGGCACGTAGTCGAGCCGGATGAACCGCGGCGGCCGGGTCGATCCCTTGCCGACGGCGAGGATGCCGCCGAACCCGTCCGCGGCCAACTGCTTCTCGTCCCACACCTTGACCTCGAGTCCGGTCTCCGCGGCCAGCTCGGTGGCGCGGGCGGCGAGCCAGGCCGGGTCCTTCTCGCTGGACGGGGTGGTGGCGAACTGCCGTGCCAGCCAGCCGGTCCGGCCGACGACCACGCCGCGGTCGAGCTCGATCTGCCGGTCGTCGTCGGAGCCGTCGGTCACGGTCACCCGGCCGACCACCGGCTTGCCCGGGTCGACCGTCTTCAGGGTGTAGGTGAACGATCCCAGCACGACGCCCTCGGCGAACGCCTGCAGCTCGGCGTCATCGATGCCGTCAGCAACGACCGTGGTGAGCTCGTCCTTCCCGCGGCCGAATCTCGCGATCGCCGCTCCGGCGTGTCGCAGGTCCTGGGCGGTGCCGTCGCCGGCCCCGACGAGCAGGATCTCGGTCACCTCACCGGACAGCAGCGGGTACGCCGCGGTCGCGCCGGCGGTCGGCGTGAAGCCGGTGGCCTGCTGTGCCTCGAGCAGCCGGCCGAGGTCGACCCCGAGTCGCTCGCCGGCGTCCTTCGCGGCGGCGGGCAGGCCGCTCTCACCGACGACGACCACCCAGGTCGGGGCACCGTGCACCGGCAGACCGGGCTGCCAGTGCACGGCGGGAAGAGTCGGGAACGCGAACTTGCTGGTGCGGCGAGCCACGAGAAGGACCTCACTGTGTGATCAAAAGTTGGAGAAGCGCCCGGCCAACCGTAACGACCCCGGCCGGTGCCGCAAAAGGCACCCACCGGGGTCGCGTAGATATGAGGGAGTGCGGGTGCACCCCCGGAAGGAATCGATCAGCCGACGACGGCCTTGAGCGCGTTGCCGAGCTCAGTCGCTTCGTCGGCGTTCAGCTCGACGACGAGCCGACCGCCGCCCTCGAGCGGAACCCGCATCACGATCCCCCGCCCCTCCTTGGTGACCTCGAGCGGACCATCGCCCGTCCGCGGCTTCATCGCCGCCATGCGCGCACCCCTTCCCAGTGTCGGTGTTGAGCGACGACACCGCACTGGGTACCGTCTCCGGCGCCGTGCGGTGATGCGCCGTCGGCGCGTATCGCAGTGTGTATCAGAACCCATTATTCCCGATCACAGGCCAGAGCCGTGCACCATACGGCAGACTCAGGCACGTGCACGCCCGTTCTGCGCTCTTCGACCTGTACGGTGACCACCTGCGCGCGCGTGGTGCGCGGGCCCCGGTCGCGGCCCTGGTCCGCCTGCTCGCGCCGCTCGGCGTCCACCCGCCGGCGGTCCGGACCGCGGTGTCGCGGATGGTCCGGCAGGGCTGGCTGGAGCCGGTCCGGATCGAGGGGCAGCCCGGGTACGCGCTGACCTCCCGGGCGCGTCGCCGGCTGGACGACGCGGCCGCGCGGATCTACCGGACGGCACCCGAAGGCAACGGTTCCGGCGCCGGTGGCAACGGCTCCGGCGGCTGGGACCGGCACTGGCACCTGGGCATCCTCCGCGAGGTGCCGACCGCGCGCCGCCGCGAGCAGCTGGCGAGCCAACTCGCCTTCCTGGGTTGGGCTCCGCTGTCCGACGGCGCCTGGGTCGGGCTGCGCAACGACGCCGAGGTGGACCAGATCCTCGGCATGGAAGGCATCGCGGCGGACCGGTTCCGGGCGCCGGTCGACGACGGCGCGGTCGAGTTCGCCCGCCGGGTGTGGAAACTCGACGAGCTCGGTGCGTCGTACGACGCCTGGCTGATCGAGGCCAAGGCGCTGGTCGAGACCGCCGGTGACGACACGTCGGACGAGCAGGCGTTCGCCGTACGGTCGGAACTCGTGCACGAGTGGCGCAAGTTCCTGTTCCGGGATCCGGGGTTGCCGGCCGAGCTGCTGCCGCAGGACTGGGCCGGTACGCGGGCGGCCGCGTTCTTCGATTCCCACGCGGAACGTCTGAGCCCCGCGGCCGGGCGTTTCGTCGACAACTGCCTGACCTATCACTGAGTTTTCTTCACCGATTGTCGAGGAGCTGACCACGATGAGTGACTCCGTCACCTACGCCCTGACCGATGGCGTCGCCACCATCACCCTGAACCGGCCGGAGGCGATGAACGCGCTCGACACGCCGACCAAGGTCCTGCTTCGCGACATCGTCCTGGCCGCCGCCGAGGACGACTCGGTCCGGGTCGTCGTACTGACCGGGACCGGCCGGGCGTTCTGCGTCGGGCAGGACCTGAAGGAACACATCGGGCTGCTCGAGGCGAACGACCAGGACGCGCTCTGGAGCACCGTGCCCGACCACTTCGCGCCGATCGCCCGGACTCTGGCCGAGATGCCGAAGCCGGTGGTCGCGGCCGTGAACGGGGTCGCGGCCGGAGCCGGCGCGTCGATGGCGTTCGCCTGCGACTTCCGGGTGGTCGCGGACACGGCCGGGTTCAACCTGGCGTTCACCGGGATCGCGCTGTCCTGCGACACCGGGATCTCCTGGACGCTCCCCCGGCTGATCGGGCACGCGAAGGCTCTCGAACTGCTGTACTTCCCGCGCACGGTCCCGGCCGACGAGGCGCTGGCGCTCGGCCTGGCGACGAGCGTCGTGCCGGCGGACGGCTTCGCTTCGGCAGTCGGCGAACTGGCCGCGAAACTGGCGGCCGGACCGACGGTCGCGTACGGCGCGGTGCGGCAGTCGCTCGGCTACTCGGCGACCCACACGCTGGCCGAGTCGCTGGTGTTCGAGGCCGGGAAGATGCAGCTCACCGGCGACACCGAGGACCACCGCAACGCGGTCGCCTCGTTCGTCGCCAAGCAGAAGCCGGCGTTCACCGGGCGCTAGCTCCACCTGCTCCGGAAAGGGGCCGCAGGCAACGTTTGGTGGGCTCCCCGGCCGCGTTCCGGCCGGGCGAGTCACGGCCGGACAACCACCTGACAGACGGGGAGCCCGCTGAATACCCCATCACGTTCAGTGCCCGGAACACAACTCGTTCAGCCGTTTGTCTTCCCCTATTTTCGGTATTTCTGAGCGCGGCTTGCAGATGCACAAGCTCGCTGCACGTGCATCCGGCCGCGGCATGTGGAAGCCCTTCCAGCAGCAGCCCATTCGGGTCACCGGGCTATGCCACTGCACCCGCGGTCGTCAGCGGGCGACGCAGGTGGAGAGGTGGTCGTTCACGATGCCGGTCGCCTGCATCAGCGCGTAGGCGGTGGTGGGCCCGACGAAGACGAACCCCTTCTTTTTCAGGGCTTTCGACACCGCCACCGACTCGGGCGTCGTGGCCGGGACATCGCCCAGCGTCTTCGGGGCTGCGTGCTCGGCCGGCCGGAACGACCACAGCAACTCGGTCAGCTCGCCCTCGTCCAGCTCCAGCAGAGCTCGAGCGTTGTTGATGGTCGCGTTGATCTTCAGCCGGTTGCGGACGATGCCGGCATCGGCCATCAAACGCTCGACGTCGTCGGCGCCGTACTTCGCGATCACCGTCGGGTCGAAGTGCGCGAACGCGGCCCGGAAGTTCTCCCGCTTGCGCAGGATCGTGATCCACGACAGCCCTGACTGGAACCCCTCCAGCGTCATCCGTTCGAACAGGCCGATGTCGTCGCGGATCTCCTTGCCCCACTCGTTGTCGTGGTACTCGACGTACTCCGGCGCCGAGGTCGCCCACCCGCAGCGCGGCTGCCCGTCCGGCCCGATCACCGTCATCGCGCCACCTCCCGCACCAGCCGCCGCAACGACACCCGCATCATCGCCTCGAACGCCGGCCGGACGAGTGGCCACAGGGCGACCCCGAGCCTCCCCATCGGCGGTACGACGTCCTCCGACCAGGTGAACGTACACACGCCCGGCTGCGTACCCGTGTCGTCGACTCCGCGCCGGCCGGGGACGATCGCGAACGTACCGGTGCCGCGGACAACCGTGCCCAGGTGTTTCACCGTGCACTCGCGCGGTGGATCCCAGTGTGTGATGACCATGTGGTCAGTGAACCCCAGGGCACCGACAGAAGTGCGCGCCGCGACTCCGCCGCCGAGGCCGACGCCGTCGTTCTCGGTCGCCCGGACGCTGGTCAGCAGCATCCACCGCGACTGGCGGTCCCAGTCGATCACGACGTCCCACGCGGTCTCCGGATCCAACGGAAGCTGGACTGAAGCCTCGGCGTGGCAGGTGGGCGCGGCGTTCATCGGGTTGTGGTCAGTTCGGACGCTGGTAGGCGCCGTGGTCGGGTGCCGGGTTCCCTGGCTGCTCCGGTGGGACGTAGCCCTGCTCGGATGTCGGGTAGTCGTCGTCTGCCGGATGGCCGGCCTGCTGGGCCTGGTGGTGCGGGGCTGCTTGCCCGTTTGCCGATCCCGCCTGCTGAGCCGGCCACTGCGGCGCGGCCGGCTGCTGCTCCGCCGGCGGCCAGAACTGCCACCCTGCCTCCGCCTGCTCCGGCTGCTGAGCCTCCTGCCCGTGCTCCGGTTGGTGCCGCACGTGCTCCGGCTGGGGCGGCTGCTGGGTGTGCTCGGGCTGCTGCGGTGGCCCTGGTTGGTGTTGTGCCGGGGGCTGCTGTTCTGCGTACGGGTCGTGCGTGGGCTGCTGCCACTGGGGAGCCGGGTCGGGCATCGTCCAGTGGGGTACGGGAGCCGGCAGGGCGTTCGGCCGCGGTGGCGGAGCCTGTTGCGGCTGAGGCGCTGCCGGGAACCACGTCTCGGGTTCCGCCTCCTGCTGGTCGTGGGGCGGATCGGCCTCAGGCTGCCGAGG
>NZ_SMKR01000156.1 GCF_004348725.1 Kribbella turkmenica | reverse complement strand
GTGCGGAGAAGGGCGGCGACTCGTTGGCTGGGGATGTCGATCTGGACGGTGGCTACTTCGTCCCAGCGGTCGCGCATGATGCAGTGGCCGTGGCGGATCGACTTGCCGTTGGCGGCGGTGTTGATGCCGCGGACGAGGGTCTGGTACGGCGGGGTCTGCGGGCGGCCGAGGAGCTCGAGGAGCGAGTCGACCTGCTCGCGGGAGCGGAGGCTGAAGGCGAACAGGGTGGTGATCTGCTCGACCAGGCCGGGGAGTTTGAGGATCGACGCCGGGTCCTGGGTGTCGAGGACCAGGGAGGCGCCGAGGGCGCGGCCGACACGGGCGATGTAGTCGAGGAAGGACGCGCCGTCGGGGGTCTTGGTGAGCAGGTGGACCTCGGGAACGATGACGACCTTCGAGCGGCCGCGGAACTCGCGGCGTCCGGTCGTGCGGACCATCCAGGCGAGGCAGCCGCGCAGGCAGGCCATGCCGACACGTTCGATCGGCGACCAGGACTCCGGCGCCGACTCGGGTGAGGGCAGGGTCAGGCCGGGCATCTGGACGACCCAGAGGCCCGGGTTGGTGGTCAGCGAGGACAGCCCGGACGGCGGGCCGGCGACGACCGAGCCCAGGCCGGTCTCGACCAGGTCGCGCAGGGCGAAACCGACGGTCCGCGTGGTCTCGGAGTCCGAAGCGCACAGCCGCTGGATGACGCCCCACGAGGACGGGTCCGGCGACTGGATCTCGGCCCGCGTCGCGGCGACGACCGGGGCCTCGGCCGCACCCCGCAGGTGCGGCGGGAGCAGGAGCATCAGCTGCGAAGGCGCCTGCAGCAAGGCGTCGTCGACCGGCAGCACGCGCAGCAGGTCGGCAGCGCCGGAGAACTGCGCGGTGATCTCGATGACAGCAGTCGGTACGCCGTACTCCGCCGCGACCGCGGACACACCGGCCGCGTCACCCTTCAGGTCGAGCAGCGGAACCCAGGCGCCCGCGAAGGCCGAGTCCAGACCGCCGAGCATGGCGGCCGTCGTCTTTCCTCGACCGGATCGCCCGAGGAAGAGCGTCGTGGTCGCGTCACCGAGCGCGGAACCGGCGGCAGCGTCGAAACGCACCAGCCCCGGCGTGGACCCGGTCAGGTAGCCGATGGCCGGACCGGTCGCGTCACCGATCGACGCACCGCCCCAGAACCACGAGCCGAAGAACGCGGTCGACTCGCGCACGTGCCCGAGGTCGGGGACGCGCAACTGGTCGCCTGGCAAGGATTCCAGCCACAGGTCGCGCTGCTCGTCCGCACCGGCCGCGACGGTGATGCCGCGGTCGGCGTAGTGCGCGATGACGGCGTCGACGTACGCCTCGAGGTCCTCGCGGGTGTCCGCGCTGACCAGCAGGCGGGGGTGGTCCTCGACCAGGGTCAGGCCGCTGCGGTTGATGTCGCGCTTGACCTCGCGCATCACGCGCTCGGTCTCGACGATCTCGTCAGCGGTCTCCTCCGCGGTGCCCTTGGCGGCGGACCGGCGTTGCTCCTTGGCGCTCTTGCGGGTCTCGTCGACCAGGTGGCGAGCGGTCTTCTTGGTCAGCACGCGGAAGCGGACGGACGCCTCGACGGTGACGTCGATCTCCTCGCCGTCGTCGTCGATCGCCTTGATCTCGGACAGCGTGCGCAGCCACTCCCCGCCGCCCGGCGTCTCGAGCTCCTCGGGGAAGTCGGTCATCGCGAGCACGGTCGTGTACGCCGCGATCTGGCCGCGCGAGTCGTAGATGCGCAGGTGGTCGGTGTACGGCACGACGCGGCCGGACGTCAGCCGGGCCAGCGACGCGCCGGTGATCAGGCCGCGGCGGGGCGCGGCGACCGCACCGCGGTGCATCTCGCGGCTGATCAGCCAGGAGATCACCTCGGCCGGCGCGGTGTGCGCCCGCCAGACAGTCGATCCGAGCTGACGGCCGAGCTTGCGGACCCGCTCGTCCAGGTGGGCGAGCTCACGGGCGCTGACACGCCACGACGTCGTCCCCAGGGCGTCGCTGATGGAGCCGCGAACCTGGGCGGTCGCCCGAGGGTCGCGGTCGCTGAGGTGTACGCCGAGGGCGACGTACCGCTCCGGCATCCGCATCTCGTCGATCCGGTCGGCCCGGGTCTGCGCCCAGGCCTCGTGGTCGCCGAGCCGGTAGTGACCGGCCACGGAGTCGATGTAGTCCTGCCCGGTCGAGCGGCCCCAGACGATCTTCAGGTGGCTGAGCCGGTCGCCGAGGATGGTCGCGGCCGCGCTCACCGCGGCGTCGAGAGCCGCGTCCTGCTCGGCCTCGGTCGCCAGGTCCGTGTTCGCCACGGAGATCAGGAACCACGCCTCCGCGCTGCGTTCGGTGACCAGCAGACCGTCCGCGATGGCGACCAGGCGAGGCGGCGGCAGGCCGCGTTCACGGCCGACGCCCACCAGGTTCAGGAGCTTGTCAGCGATCTTCATCGGCGCACCTTCCCAGACGACGTCCTGCGACTGACCCGCTGCACGTGGTCCGCCCCGAGCAGGCGGGCACGCTGGTTCACGGTGATGTCCGCACCCGCACGGACCCTCGGATCCAGCTCCACCACAACCTCGCGTTCCCACTCGGGGGTCACCCTGGCCTTCGCCAGGCCGGCCACCTTCTGGGTCGCGACGCGCTCACGCCATGGCAGGTACTCCGTCTTGTCGGCGGCCCGGGCGCCGAGACCGATGATCGGGCGGTGGGCGCGCAACGCGTAGCGGACGGCCAGCGCCCACTCGGTCACGCGGCGGCGGCGTTCGTGGAACTTGCCGGGTCGCCAGCCGAACGCGGTGATCACGAACGGCGGAACGACGTACAGGCTGACCGTGGGTTTCTTCGGCACCCCGATGAACGGGACGAGGAGTGCAACCCAGAGCACGATGACCACCGCTCCGAAGATGATCATCCGGCGCCGGGCGCCTTCTCCGAGGTCGATGCCGAGCAGGTCGTACTGCCGGGTCTCGATCTCGAAGTGGTGGGTCAGGGTACGGCCGACGCGCATCAATTACCTCCGGACAGCAATCCCCAGAAGCCCTTGAGCACGTTGATGGTCTGATTGTTGGCGTAGATCAGCCCGCCGACCAGCACGCCGGCCGCGATGTGGCCGAACAGCTCGCCCCACTCGCGCTTGAAGTAGTGGCCGATGGCACGCAGCACGAGGATGGCGATGAAGATGTTCCCCGCGATGACCAGGACCCAGTCCTTGAAATCCGCGCCCGTCGGGACGTTGCTGTCGACCAGCGGCACGGCGAGCTGTACCACGCTCGCAGCCAGTTCGTGCGTCATCATTGCGGTGTCTCCCTTGTTGCCTCGGTCGTCCGACGGCTGGTCGCTGGTGTCATCCGACGGCAGCCACTTGCCATCGTTGTGCTCCGTCCGTGGCGACGGTGCGCCTCAACGTGAGCGTGTAGGTCTGGTCCAGGGTGGTGTTACCCGTCCCGTCCCAGGTGACGGCCGCGGTCGCCCGCCGCTCGTCGTCGTTGCCGGCGAAGACCTGCCAGTCCTTGAGCTCGCCGAACTTCACCGAGCCGTTCAGGCTGCGGATGGTCGAGCCCGGCGCGGTCACCGCCGACACCTTGTTGTCCGACTCGGCGTACGCCGAGAAGAACGCCTCCGCGTCCTTCAGTGTCGCCGCGGTCAGATCGTCGTCCGGTACGCCGGCCTCCGGCATGTTCTCCGGCAGCGCGGCCCGCTCGTCCGGGACGAACGTCGGCGGCCCGCTGGCCACCACCCGCGATGCCGTCCGGGCCACCGGGACGGACAGCCGCGCCCACGAGTACGGGCCGGCCACCCAGCCGGCACCGCGCTTCGTGTACGGCCGGATCTCCACGCGTACGTCGACCACGGCGGTGACCCCACCGGAGTCGACCTTGACCTCGCCCGCGTACGCCTTGTCGGCGGTCTGCACGCCGCGACCGTTCCACCCCGCCCGGCTGTCCAGCCCGGCCGCCAGGTCGAGCGCGATCCGCGCCGGCCGGGCGTCCGGGTTCGCCTCGTCCCAGTTCAGGTAGGACACGGCGTACCGGGTCGCCACCGCACGGGCCTCGTCGGCCGGGAAGCTGTTCTCAGTGGTGACGACGGTCTGCGGGACGCGGTTCGGCGCGATCCAGGAGCGGACGCCGCTGATCGCTGCCAGCAGAAGAACGACGACCACCAGGCCGCGGAAGAACCGCCTGGCCCAGGTCGAGAACGACGACTCCGGCTCGGTCGACCACGGCGGTTGCCCGGTCTCCAGCGGCTCGCGCACCGGCACGGGGGCCGCGTGCGCACCGTGCGGGGAGCGCTGTTTCAAACGTTCGGGTGTCCGGTGCGCCGATCCGGACGGATCCGGCGTACGTGCGGACGGACGACGGGGTGGTGCCATCACTCCGCCGGCCGGCGGATGTGCCTGCGGAGCGGAGTACTGCGCCGCTACGCCCTGTGCCTGCCGAGGGGTGGGTGACACCGGTCCATCGGGGTGGGCCCACCACTCCGGTGCGGTGTTCGACGGGCGTCCCTTGCCCGCCTTGGACCTGCGCTGATTCGTGCGCCGCTGGTCCGACCAGTGCTCACCTTTTGGCGGCAGATTCAGCAACGTTCGCCACCAACTCATCGCTACCCGCCCCTCAGACAGCAGTTACGCGGACAGTAGCCGGGAGGATACGGCAAGCAACCGCCCTCCGGGAGACCTGAGACCAGGATCCGGATGCTCCATCGCTCCTCGCAGCCATACTGTTACCCCGCTTGCGGGCAGTGTCACCCTCCTCGGGCAAGAGTGACACCTTCAGAACCGTCGTCATAGCTCCTCTCTCATCCCGATCCGGGTCGATCGGGCAGCGCACACCATGCCACACACCGCGGACAGGCTTCGAAGATCCGTGCGAACAACATGGTAAAGAACGCATCAACTGATCACGCATAGTAACCGATCCGAGTGTCCAGCCTGTGGAAAACTCTCCCGTGGCGAGGGGTCAAAACCAATGACCGGGCATAGGGTCGCAGTAACCCTGCTACCCCTGGAGGACCAGGATGGAAACTCGCCGACTGGGCAGACTCGGGCACGACAGTTCGGTCCTGATCTACGGTGCCGCCTCGCTCGGTGCGGTCGACCAGGACCGGGCCGACGCCTCGATCCAGGAAGCCCTCGATGCCGGGATCAACCACTTCGACGTCGCCGCCGACTACGGCGACGCCGAGCTCCGCCTCGGTCCGCGGATGCCGGAGATCCGCGACCGGATCTTCCTCGCCACCAAGACCGGGCGCCGTACTTACGAGGAGGCGTGGTCCGAAATCAACCGGTCGCTGGAGCGGCTCCGGACCGACCACGTCGACCTGATCCAGATGCACGCCGTGTGTGATCTGGAGAACCTGGATCTCGTCACCGGCACGGGCGGTTCGCTCGAAGCCGCCGTCCGGGCGAAGGAAGAAGGCATGGTCCGGGCGATCGGGATCACCGGCCACACCGCGCAGGCGCCGGCGGTGCACACCGAGGGACTGCGCCGGTTCGACTTCGACAGTGTGCTCACCCCGCTGAACTACCGGCTGTCGACGGATCCGCAGTACGCCGCCGACTACGCCGCCCTGGTCGAGGCGATCAGGGCGTCGGACGCCGCGCTGATGACGATCAAGATGATTGCCCGGCGCAACTGGAAGGACGGCGAGGAGAAGACGTACGACACCTGGTACCGGCCGTTCGACGAGCAGCGCTACGTCACCGCGGCGACCGCCTGGCTGCTCAACGGGCACCCGGAGATCACCGGCCTGGCGACCGCCGGCGAGACCCGGTTGCTGCGCCGGATGGTGATCGCCGAGCGCGAGCGGGCCGACCTGACGCCGGAGGACGCCGCGTCCATCCTCGAGGAGGTCCAGGACTACGCGTCACCCTTCGTGGACATGCCGATCTGACCGGGCGTGTGCCAGGTCACACTCGGCTCGCCGGATTTCGGTCGCCCCATCAGACGGTCAAGCGCTTGTACGTCGTTCGTGGTCAGACGAACTGGCCGGGTGGGAACACCTGCGGCCGGTGCGGTGTTGTAGAGGCTGTACTCGTCTAACTTCGGAGGTCGTAGTGGCAACGGTCGAGCTGTCCCAGGACAACTTCAACGAGGTCGTCAGTGGTGACGGTCTCGTGCTGGTGGACTTCTGGGCTGAGTGGTGCGGCCCGTGCAAGATGTTCGGACCGGTGTTCGAGAAGTCATCCGAGCAGCACACGGACATCACCTTCGGCAAGGTCGACACCGAGGCGCAGGTCGAGCTCGCCCAGGCGTTCCAGATCCGCTCGATCCCGACGCTGATGGCGGTCCGCGACGGCGTCGTCCTGTACTCCCAGCCCGGCGCCCTGCCGGCCGCGGCCCTGGAGGACCTGATCGGCCAGCTGCGCGCGGTCGACATGGAAGAGGTCCGCGCCCAGATCGCCGCCCACGAGGCCGAGCACGGCACCGAGCCCCACACCCACTGAGCAACGCCGGAGGCCCCGGACCGCACGGTCCGGGGCTTCGGCATGTCCGCTGCGTCGTGGGAGCGGGCCCTGGGCAGGGGATCCGGCCAGGGCCCGCTCCGGGCAGACCGCGGCGGCGAGGTGAGCCGGAGAGGCGCAGGGCGGGTGAGGCAGAACCGCCCAGTAGGTCACCTGGATGCGCCGCTCGAGGCGCGGTCGGCCGGAGTGGGGAGGACCACGTCGTCGGGGTTCCTTCCGTTGTCGTCAGCGGAGTGGGTCGAACGGCGCCAACTCGCTCGGGGTGCGGCCGGTGGTGATGGTCTCGGCCAGCAGCTGCCCGGTGATCGGGCCGAGGGTGATCCCCCACATGCCGTGACCGCCGGCGGCGAAAACGCGCGGGGACTGGGTGGCGCCGATCAGCGGGAGGCCGTCCGGGGTGCAGGGGCGCGGACCGACCCACTCGAAGGTACGGGCGTCCAGGTCGGCGTCCCGCAGCAGCGGCCGGGCGGCCTCGACGATCGCCTCGATCCGGCGCGGGTCGAGTTTCGCGTCCGGCTTGCGGAACTCCATCATCCCGGCGACCCGCAGCCGGTCGCCGAGCGGCGTGCACGCTACCCGCTGCGCCGGGAAGTACACCGGGCCGGCCGGCACGTGCGCGATCGGAACGCTGAAGCTGTAGCCACGGCCCGCCTGCACAACCGTGCGGACGCCGAACTGCCGGGCCAGGTCGCCGAGCCACGCCCCGGTCGCCATCACGACGGCGTCGAACGGGTCGGTCTCGCCGTCGGCGGTGACCAGCCGGACGCCGCGGATCTCGTCGACGACGTGCTTCACGACGACCCCGCTGATGATCTGCCCGCCGCGGGCCACCACCGAGTCGGCCAGCATCCGCACGTACTCGCCCGGGTTGATGAACCGCTGCCCGTGCAGCCGGATCGCGGCCCCGATCTCGTCGGACAGCGAGGGCTCGATCTCGCGGGCGTCGTCCCCGGTGATCGGCTCGAACTCGATGCCCTGGCCGGCGCCGTGGATGTGCTCGATCTCCTCGAGCAGCACGCTGCGCTCGGCCTCGGTCCGGTACGCGGCCAGGAACGACTTGGCCTCGTACGTCTGCGCCTCGACGCCGGCCTTGGCCAGGAAGTCGAACGCGGTCAGGGCCTGGCGGTTGATCGGGACCAGCGACTCCATCGCGGTCTTCCAGCGTCCGGCGGTGCTGTTGCGAGCGAAGCGGGTGAGGAAAGTGAGGAGCCGCGGGCTCGCGGTCGGTGGAACGTACACCGGTGAGGAGGGGCTCAGCACCGCGCGGACGCCGTACTTGAGGACGGCCGGCTCCGGCAGGGGGGTGGCCAGGCCTGGCGTGAGCCAGCCCGCGTTCCCCCAGGACGCACCCGCGGCGACCCCCTCGCGATCGAGCACGGTGACCTCGACGCCGGCTTCCTGGAGGAACCAGGCGGTGGCGAGTCCGACCATGCCCGCGCCGACGACGGCGACGTGATCGGGAACGACGTGGGTGACAGAACCAGCAGCGACCATGTATCGATGGTGCGGCCGCCGCGCACCGCTGTCATGGTGCGATCACACCACAGAAGAGACAAATGACTGTGCTTGAAGCACAATAACCTCGTGATCACCGCGCCTGACCTGGTCGTCGCCGTCGGACCCGCCCTCTTCGAAGTGGTGGTCACCGGCAAGGGCGACGGAGAGGTCCGTGACGTCTTCCTGGCCGACCCGCAGGAGCCGGCGACCGGGCAGCCGGGCGACCTGGTGCTCGGGCTCGGTCTGCGCGACGCCGAGGACGCAGTCGAGCTGGTGGAGCGGTGCGCGGCCGGCAACGCGTCAGGGGTCGTCCTGCGTACGACGCTGGCCCACGAGCCCACTGTGGTCGCCGCAGCAGACCGGTGGCTGCTCACCCTCGTCGCACTCCAGCCGAGCGTGACCTGGGCGCACGTGGTCTGGCTGTTGCGTGGTGTGATCGACCGGGCCGCAGCGCCCGACTCCCCCGCCGCTGGAGACGCTGGAGTTCACCAGGAGCTGTTCGCGCTCGCCGACGCAGCCGCCGCGATCGTGGACGCGCCGGTCACCATCGAGGACAACCAGTCCCGCGTCCTGGCGTACTCCTCCGGCCAGGACTTCACCGACCCCACTCGCGTGTCCACGATCGTCGGCCGACGCGTTCCACCCGAGGTGATCGCGCACTTCCGCGCTCGTGGGATCTTCCGGCGCCTGGCACGGTCCAGTGAGCCCTTCCTTGTGCCTGACGGCCCTAACGGCATCCGCCCGCGTCTCGTCGTACCCGTGCGGGCTGGTGGTGAGTGGCTGGGGTCCATCTGGGCTGTGGTGGACGGACCGGTCAGTGATGAGGTGACAGCCGAGCTGAGCAACGCTGCGTCGGTGCTGGCACTGCATCTGCTGCGGCTGCGGGCACAAGCCGACGTGGCGCGGCGGAGTGCGATCGACAGGCTGCGGACGATCCTGCGGCAGTTCTCCCCGGACAACCCGCTTGATGTCCGCCTGCCACGGCAGCCCTGGCGTGTGGTCGCACTCGGCTCGCCCGACGGGTACGACGTACCGCAGCAACTCGACCTGTGGGAGTCGACCGGTCGCCGGCACGGGTGGAGCGAGCCGCAACTCGCGGACCTCGACGGGACCGTGCTGGCGGTCGTCACAGACGCCGACGGCCCTGGCTCGTGGACCTGGCTGAGCAAACTCGTCACCGAGCAGGCCAAGACGGCTCCTGGCACCATCGCCGCGGCAGGCGGTCCTGCACGTGGCCCTGCCGACCTGCCGAGCTCACGTGCCCAGGCGGTCGAGCTGTTGGGCCTGGTACGTCGTGGAACCGCGCCTGGGCCCGCACTCCCGGTGGAAGAGGCCTGGCACGTGCTGACCGTTCACCGAGCCGTCACCTCGTTGGACACCACCAAGCTGGACGGGCCGCTCGCCACGCTGCTGCGGCACGACATCGAGCACGACACCGGATTCGTGGAAACGCTGCAGGCGTGGCTGGAGTATCCCGGTCAGCCGCAGCGCGCGGCCCGGGAACTGCATCTGCACACGAACACGTTGCGGCACCGGATGAAGCGCATCGGCGAGATCGCGGCGCTGGATCTGTCGAGTCCGCGCGAACGGCTCGCCTTGCAACTGCAGATCGCCGCGGTGCGGACGGAGCACTGAGATCTTCACCACAGCCGAACGTAACAAGGCTTCATATTCCGGCAACTGTTGAGCAACATCCGCCTGATTGAGTCTTTCTCAGCACCACCAAGGACTGTCCCAGCTTTTCACCAGGAAGCTGGGGCACCGTTCCAGCCTTTCACCAGGAGGCTGGACCGGCCGGTCCGAGCTTTTCACCAGGAAGCTCGGGCCTCTCGTGGGCCCGGCGGTTGTCTGAGCGATCGCCGGGCCCCAAGAGAATCAGGCCCAGAAAGTCAGGCCCGGAGAGTCTGGCCCGGAGAGTCGGCCCCCGGACAGCCAGGCGTCCGACAGTCGGCCCAAGAGGTCCAGGGGCCCGAGCGTCGGTCCCGGAGGATCAGGTGCCGGAGAATCCGGCCCGGAGCATCACGCCAGGCGGTTGACGATGTGGCCGTACACCCCGGGCAGCAGTGCCGCGGCCGGCACGATACGGGGAGCGAGCAACGACCTGTTGCGGGCCCAGAGCAACGATCCGGTGAGCAGCCGGCACTCCCAGGACACCCGCCGCCAGGCGGCCTCGTAGTCGTCCGGTCGATTGTCGACAACACAGCGCACCAGCTCTGCCGAGGTCCGGAGCGCGACCGCGATCCCCTCGCCGGTCAGCGCGTCCACGTAGCCGGCGGCGTCGCCCACCAGCAGCACGCGACCCGCGACCCGTGCACGGACTCGCTGCCGCAGCGGGCCGGCGCCCATGACCGCGTTCGCCGGGCGGGCGCCGCTCAAGCGTCTCTTCAGCGCCGGGAAGGCGTCCAGGTGGGAGTCGAAGGTTCCGCGCTCGGAGGTGAGGACGGCGACGCCGACGAGGTCGTCGGCGACCGGGGTCACGTAGGCCTCCCCCAGCCCGGACCAGTAGACCTCGACCAGGTCGGTCCACGGCGCGACCGCGAAGTGGCGGCGCAGTCCGCGGCGGACCGAGCCGGAGGCCGGTGCCGCGAGGCGGCCGCCGGACCGCCACGAGGCAATGGGCCACGTGCGGTTGTGTCCAGCCCGGGGCGGGCCGGCGAGGCCGAGTTGGCGGCGGATGCCCGAGTGCAGCCCGTCGGCGGCGGCCAGGTAGCGGGCGGTGTAGCCGGCGGCGGTGACCGACGTGGTGTTCTGGGCGATGGCGCCAATCCGATTGTCGACAATCGGCACGCCCAGCGAGTGGAGGCGGTCGACGAGCGCTCGCTGCAGCGTCGTACGCCGGACGCCGAGTCCTGGGCCGGCGCGGAAGCGGGCGTCGACCTGGTGATCGGTGTCGAGGTAGCGGATGCCGTGGAACGGGCGGCCGGACAACTGCACGCCCAACCGGCCCAGATAGTCCACCGCACTGTGCGCGATGCCTTCGCCGCACGCTTTGTCGATCGGCGTCGTCCGCGGCTCGACGACCACGACGGACAAGCCGGCGAGCGCGGCGCGGATCGCGGTCGCGGCACCAGCGGGACCGCAGCCGGCGACGAGGAGGTCGATCACTTGACCAGCGCGGAGGTGAGCGCCGCTTCCTCGGCGCGGATCCGGACCGCCAGCAAGGGGATGTTCAGCAGGGTGAAGACCAAAGCCGTGATCCACGCGGTGTGGACGAGCGGCAGTGCGATGCCCTCGGCAACCACCGCGACGTAGTTCGGATGCCGCAGCCACCGGTACGGGCCACGCGCAACCAGGTGCAGCCCTGGTACGACGATCACCCGGGTGTTCCACTGCCGCCCGAGCACCGTGATGCACCACCATCGCAAGCCCTGCGACAGCAGCACGACGGCGAACATCGTCCACCCGAGTGCCGGGATGAACGGCCGATGGGCGGCCTCCACCAGACAACCGGCCAGCAGCCCGGTGTGCAGCACCACCATGAACGGGTAATGCCCGCGCCCCGACTCCACCCCGCCCTGCGCGAAACTCCAGCGCGCGTTCCGCAGCGACACCACCAGCTCGGCGACCCGTTCCAAGCCGACGAGCACCACGAGTACTACGTACCACCTCATGGCCACTCCAGCAGAACCAGCTCGGAGCAGAAGCCTGGGCCCATGGCCAGTAGTAGTCCCATGCCGACAGGATCTCGTCGCAGGGTTTCACCGAGCACGTGCAACACGGACGACGACGACAGGTTGCCGACCGCATCGAGCGACTCCCACGTCAGACCCAGTGCTCCCGGTCGCAGCGACAGCGTCTCCGCGACCGCCTCCAGGACCTTCGGACCGCCGGGATGACTCACCCAGGTCCCGATGTCCGGAACGCTCAGCCCGCGCGTCGCCAGGAACTCGCGCACGTCACCACCGAGATAGGTCCGTACGACGTCCGGAACGTCCGCGCCCAGCACGATCCGCAACCCGCCCGACCCGACGTCCCAGCCCATCACCCGCTCGGAGTCCGGATACAGCCGGCTGCGGGTCGCCACCACCGACGGTCCCGACGCGGCCGGATGCTCCGACCCCGTCATCACCACAGCGGCGGCGCCGTCACCGAACAGCGCCCCACCGACCAGGTTGGGCAACGACGAGTCGTCCCGCTGCAGCGTCAACGAGCACAGTTCGACCGACAGCAGTACGGCGACGTGCGTCGGCCAGGCCGTCAGATAGTCGTGCACCCGCGCGATCCCGGCCGCCCCGCCCACGCAGCCCAACCCGAACAGCGGCAGCCGCTTCACGTCCTCACGCAACCCCAGCCGCAACGCGACCCGCGCGTCGATGGACGGCGCCGCCACGCCGGTCACCGTGGTGAACATCAGCAGATCGACGTCGTCCAGCGTCAGCCCCGCGTCCTTCACCGCTCCCGCGACCGCCTCCGCGCCAAGGTCCACGGCCGTCGCGATCCAGGCGTCGTTCGCCTCGCCGAAGTCCTTCAGTGCGGCGTACCGCTCCAACGGCAGCGCGAGGTGCCGGTACGACACGCCCGCGTTGGCGTGCAGCCGCCGGAGCAGCGCCGAACCGCTGCCGTCGGGCAGGCAGATCGACGCGAACGCCTCGGTCAACTCGGACTGCGGATAGCGGTACGGCGGCAGCGCGGGCCGGACCGCTGCGATCCGCGTCATCGTGGCATCGTTACTTCGGTGAGCCCTGAGGTGAACCGTGACGCGAGCCAAGACCCGGGCAGTGACGCGCGCCAAGACCCGGCCCGTGACGCGCGCCGTGGTCCCGGCACCGTCGCCGCGACCGTCCGCGGTCTGGCACTCGCCTGCCACCCCGGGCCGACGGTCGCCGTCACCGCGCTCACCACGGCCGTGGCCTGGTCGGCCGGGCGCAGTCCGGCCGGGTGTCTCCTGGTCGCAGCAACGATCCTCACCGGCCACCTCTCGATCGGCTGGAGCAATGACGCGATAGACGCCGCCCGCGACACCATTGTGAACCGACAGGACAAGCCGGTGGTGCGTGGACTGGTGAGTCGCCGCACGCTGATCGTGGCCGCAGCCGTCATGCTGGTCCTCACCGTCCCGGTCTCGCTGGCCAACGGAACGGCCGCCGGCCTGATGCATCTGCTGTTCGTCGCGTGCGCGTGGGCGTACAACCTCGGCCTCAAGTCGACCGCGATCTCCTGGCTCCCGTACGCCGTCGCGTTCGGGGCGCTTCCCTCGTTCGTCACCCTCGGCACGACCGCTACCTGGGCGCCCTGGTGGGCCACGGCCGCCACCGCTCTGCTCGGGGTCGGTGCCCACCTGGCAAACGTCGTACCCGATCTGGCCGACGACCTGGCCACCGGCGTCCGGGGCTGGCCGCAACGGCTCGGACGGGCCGCGCGGCTGCTCGCTCCGGTCCCGTTGGCCGCGGCCACGATCCTGCTCGTGGCCGGACCGCCCGGGCCGGCCGGCGTGACCGGGTGGATCACGCTCGGCCTGGTCGCGGTACTGCTCGCCGTGATCCTGACCTGGAAGAACGCACCCTTCCTGGTCACCATCGCGGTCGCCGCGGTCAGCGTGGCAGCGCTCGTCATCCGGGGCGACGCGCTAGTGCCGTAGCTCCTGGAGCTTCGTCTTGACGCCTTCCTTGAGCACACCCCACCGGTCCTCGTCACCGCGCCACAACGACTTGGCCAGCTTCTGGATCTCGTCCCAGCTGGCATGCGGCGGGATCGGCGGTACGTCGGGATCGCAGTACACGTCGAGCAGCATCGGCCGGTCGGCCGCGAGGGCGCTGTCCCAGGCCATCCCGAGGTCGTCGCCGTCCCGGATGGTGACCGCCGACAGTCCGACCGACCGTGCGAACGCCGCGTAGTCGACCTCGGGCAGCGTCTGCGAGTCGGTGAACTTCGGCGAGCCCTGCATCGACCGCATCTCCCAGGTCACCTGGTTGAGGTCGTTGTTGTGCAGCACGGCGATCACCAGCCGCGGATCGCTCCACTCCTGCCAGTACCGCTTGATCGTGATCAGCTCGGCCAGCCCGTTCATCTGCATCGCGCCGTCGCCGGAGAACGCGACCACCGGTTTGGCCGGATACGCGATCTTCGCCCCGACGCGTACGGCACCGCGGACCCCATCGTCGCCAGCGTGCCGGACAGCGAGCCGCGCGTGGTGTCGTTGAACCGCAGCTGCCGCGCGTACCAGTCGGCCGCCGAGCCGGAGTCCGCGACCACGACACAGTCGTCCGGCAACCGCTCGGAGAACTCGAGGAACAGCCGCTGCGGGTTCACCGGATCCGCGTCGACCTTCGCGGCCGCGGCCATCACCTCCCACCAGCGCCGTACGCCGTCCTCGATGCCGGCCCGCCAGGACCGGTCCTCCTTGCGCAGCAGATACGGGGTGAGCTCGCGCAACGTGGCCCCCGCGTCGCCGACCAGATTCACCTCGTACGGGTAGCGCATCCCGATCATGGTCGGATCCGCGTCGATCTGGACCGCTCGCGCCGAACCGAACTCCGGCAGGAACTGTGAGTACGGGAAGCTCGACCCGACGGTCAGCAGCGTGTCGCAGCCTCGCATCAGCTCCCAGCTGGGCCGGGTGCCGAGCAGGCCGATCGAGCCGGTCACGTACGGCAGGTGGTCGCTCAGCACGTCCTTGCCGAGCAGCGCCTTCGCGACGCCCGCGCCCAGCAGCTCCGCGATCATCTCGAGCTCACGCCGGGCACCACGCGCACCCTGACCGACCAGGATCGCGACCTTCGCCCCACTGTTCAGTACGTCGGCCGCCCGCAGCAGAGCCTCCTCGTCGGGTACCGGAGTGGCCGGAGCGAACCCCAGACTCGACGGAACCATCTTGAACGCGTGCTCCGGCGCCGAGTACTCCAGCTCCTGGACGTCGGACGGCACGATGACCGCAGTCGGCGCCGAGCGCGCCAGTGCGGTCCGGATCGCCCGGTCGAGGACGTTCGGCAGTTGCTCGGGCACGGTGACGGTCTCGGCGAACTCACTCGCGACGTCCTTGAAGAGCGAGTGCAGGTCGACCTCCTGCTGGTACGAGCCGCCCATCGCGGTCCGGCTGGTCTGGCCGACGATCGCGACCACGGGCACGTGGTCGAGCTTGGCGTCGTACAGGCCGTTCAGCAGGTGGATCGCGCCGGGACCGGAGGTTGCCATGCAGACGCCGACCCGGCCGGTGAACTTGGCGTAGCCTACCGCTTCGAAGGCGCTCATCTCCTCGTGCCGCGACTGGACGAAGCGCGGGCCGTTCTTCGCCTCGGTCCAGGCCGACAGGATGCCGTTGATGCCGTCACCCGGATAACCGAAGACGGTGTCCACCTGCCAGTCCCGGAGCCGCTCGAGCAGATAGTCGCCAACCGTGATTGCCATGTGTGACCTCCCAACAGTCAATCCCCGGGTGCCCCACGACCTCTGCTTCATGCGGCGTCGGGCTTGAGGGGCGCGTTGCTCCCGAGGATGGCGGCGGTGAGCGCCTCGGCGGGCTCCTTGGCGGCCCGCGGGTTGGTGATCAGCACCAGGTCGATCGCCGGCAGGTCGGGCAGGCCGGCGCTCGGCGGCGGCTCGACCAGGTCGGCCGGCATCAGCGAGCGGGCGAAGATCGCGATCCCGAGACCCGCCCGGACGGCGGCGAGGACGCCGTTCACGCCGCGCACGATGCAGGTGATCCGGCACGACCGGCCCGCCTGCTCCAGGGTCTGCACACCGAGTGAGCGGCTCAGGCTGGGCGCCTGGTACGCGACCAGCGGCACCGGACCGTCGGGCGCGATCCGGGTCCCGGCGATCCCGGCCCAGACGAGCGGATCCCGGCGTACCAGCCGGCCACTGGGCTCGTAGCTGGTGCCGACGCTGTGCTTCACGTAGGCCAGGTCGAGGTGACCGGACTCCACCCGTCGGAGCAGGTTGGGGCTCTGGGCAACTGTGAGCTCGAGGTCGATCCGCGGGTACAGCTGCCGGAAGTCCCGCAGGATCCGCGGCAGCGGGGTGAGCGCCAGGTCGTCGGTGACGCCGAACCGCAGCCGGCCGCGGAGCTCGGAGCCGGTGAAGTAGCCGGCCGCCTCCTCGTGCGCGGCCAGGATGGTCCGGGCGAACCCGGCCATCGCCTCGCCGTCCGCGGTCAGCGTCACGGTGCGGGTGTCGCGCAGGAACAGCGGCCGCCCGACGGCCGCCTCGAGCTTGCGGACGTGCTGGCTGACCGTCGGCTGCCGGATCCCCAGCCGCTCGGCCGCCTGGGTGAAGCTGAGCGACTGCGCCACCGCCAGGAAGGTCCGTAGCTGGTCCGGGTCGTACATCGATTCCCCTCTCATAGCGTGACGCAATAAGACTAATAGGAGTGATTCGGTGTCGGAATCCAGCATCGAACTGTGAGGATGGACCTGTCCTCCCCTGACCAGCCCACTCGCGTAGGGAACGCTCTTGACCACCCGGGCCACCGGTACTGCCCCATCCGTCCCCGACTTCCACACGCACCGCAGTACGAGTCCAGCCGAACCGCAGCGGCGCCCCGGTTTCCGGGACACGTTCAGCGCGCTGCAGGTCCGCAACTTCCGCCTTCTGGTCAGCGGACTGCTGGTGAGTTCCACCGGCGGCTGGATCCAGCGCATCGCCCAGGACTGGCTGGTGCTCACGATCACCGGCAGCGCCACCGCGGTCGGCATCACCACCGCGCTGCAGTTCCTCCCCACCCTCCTGCTGGGCCTGTACGGCGGGGTGATCGCGGACCGCTTCCCGAAGCGGAAGGTCCTGCTGGTCACCCAGACGATGATGGGCACGGGGGCCGCCGTCCTCGCCGTGCTGGCCTTCATCGGTCAGGTGCAGGTCTGGCAGGTCTACCTGATGGCGCTGTTCCTCGGCCTGGCGACCGCCGTCGACAACCCGACCCGGCAGTCCTTCGTCACCGAACTGGTCGGCAAGGACCGGGTCCGGAACGCGATCAGCATGGTCTCGTCGACGTTCCAGCTCGGCAGCCTGATCGGCCCGGCACTCGGCGGCATCCTGCTCGGCGCGCTCGGCACCGGCTGGGCCTTCGCGCTGAACGCGGTCACCTTCTTCGCCTCGATCTCCGCGCTGCTGATGATGCGGGACAGCGAGATGCCCGGGCTGCAGGCGGCCCGCCGGGCGAGCGCCGGGATGCGGATCCGGGACGGCCTGAAGGACGGCGTGCGGTACGCGTTCCACGAGCCGGCCGTCCGGTGGGCGATCGCGCTGGTCGGCATCTACGGCATGTTCACCATCAGCCTGGCGGTGACGCTGACCGCGTTCGCCGACCGGGTCTTCCACACCGGCGCGACCGGGTACGGCGTACTGAACTCCGTGGTGGCCGCCGGCGCGCTGACCGGCGCACTGCTGTCCGCCCGGCGGGTGCGCACGCCAAGGCTGCGCAACCTGGTCGGGCTCGCGTCGCTGCTGGCGATCAGCCAGATCCTGGCCGCGGTCCAGCCGTCGCTGTGGACCTTCATCCCGCTGCTGTCCGCTCTCGGCCTGGCGACGCTGATGTTCCTCACGGCCGCGCAGTCGATGGTCCAGTTGACCACGCCCGACGGACTGCGTGGACGGGTCTCCGGCATCTACAACCTGGTGTTCATCGGCGGCGGTGCGATCGGCGGCCCGCTCGTCGGTTTCATGGCCCAGACCTGGGGTGCGCGGACGAGCCTGCTGCTCTCCGGCCTGATCCCGGCGGTGGCGACGGTGGCGATCGCCCTCCGGCTCCGCCGCGACGGCCGCTTCCGGCTGGTCGTGGTCCGCACCCGCTCCCCCTGGCACCAGCCGCCGGTCCGGCTCAACCTCGAGCAGAGCTCGATCCGGCTGTCCGCCCCGGCGAGCACCCCGGTCCCCCGGCCGTCGCGCCCCTTCACCCTCGGCCGGCGCCAGCACCAGCAGACCGATCCGCACACCCGGCCGGTCCGCCCCCGCCGCCGCCCGCAACACCACTAGGG
>NZ_SMKR01000155.1 GCF_004348725.1 Kribbella turkmenica | reverse complement strand
GGGTCAGGCCGGGGCGCGGAGGGTGGTGAGGGCGGTGGATCAGGCCGGGGCGCCGAGGGTGTCCTCGGGCGGTGGATCAGGCCGGGGCGCCGAGGGTGGTGAGGGCGGTGGCTACCCGCCCCTGGGCGGCGTCGAGCGCGGCTCGGGCTTCGGGGACGGGCGAGCCTGTGAGGAGGTGCACCAGCGCGGGCTTGAGCTCGCCGTCGGCGTCGGCGAGGGCGGCTTCGCAGGATTCCGGGTCGGCGCCGGTGGCTTCGGCCAGGATGCGGAGCATGCGCCCGCGGAGTTTCTTGTTGGTGGCAACGAGGTCGACCATCAGGTTGGACCAGGTGCGGCCGAGCTTGATCATCAGCGTGGTGGAAAACGCGTTCAGGATCATCTTCTGCGCGGTGCCGGCCTTGAGCCGGGTGGAGCCGGCGATGACCTCGGGCCCGGTGTCGGCGGCGATGACGATGTCGGCCAGCGGTGCGAGTGGGGCGTTGGGGTTGGACGTCACCAGCACGGTGGTCGCCCCGGCCGCGCGGGCCGCCTTCAGCGCGCCGGCGACGTACGGCGTGCTCCCGGAGGCCGCGAGGCCGATGACGAGGTCCTGGGCGGTGACCGCGTCCGCGTCGAGGGCGCCACCCTCCTCGGAGTCCTCGACGTTCTCGACCGCGCGGAGCAGCGCCTCCATGCCACCGGCGTGGTGGGCGACCACCAGGCCTTCCGGCGCGCGGAACGTCGGCAGCAGCTCGGCGGCGTCCAGCACGGCCAGACGGCCGGACGTACCCGCGCCGAAGTAGTGGACCCGGCCGCCGCCGCGAACCGCCTCGACGGCGGCGTCCACGGCGCGGGCCAGGTCGGGGATGACGACGCTGACGGCGCCGGCGACCCGGGCGTCCTCGGCGTTCACCATCCGGAGGATCTCGGTCGTGCCCACCGCATCGATGGCGAGCGTCCTGGGGTTGCGCTGCTCAGTCGGCGTGGTCACAGCCTCGATGTTAGTTTCCTACTGAAGGAATTTCAATTCTGTTGATCGTTGACGGAGCGCCGCGGCGCGGCCACAAGTCCTACTCGGAACCCTTGAGCCGGTGGCCCCGGACGGCCGTAGCGGTCTCCTCCAGCGCCTTCCGGGCGTCCGGGAGCACCTTCTGCGCGACCCCGATGAACAGGCAGTCGATCACCGTCAGCTGCGCGATCCGGGACGACATCGCCCCGGAGCGGTACGTCGTCTCCCGCGCGGCCGTGGTCAGCACCAGATCGGCCGTCCGGGCCAGCGGGGACCGCGGGAAGTTGGTCACGGCAACCGTGGTGGCGCCGTGCTTGGCCGCCTCCTCGAGCGCCTCGACGACCTCGACCGTCGTCCCGGTGTGGGAGATGCCGATCGCGACGTCGCCGTCACCGAGCAGGGCCGCGCTCGGCAGCGCCACGTGCACGTCGGACCAGGCGAACGCGACCCGGCGGATCCGGTGCAGCTTCTGCTGCAGGTCGAGCGCCACGAAGGCGCTCGCGCCGAAGCCGTAAAGGTCTACCCGCGGAGCGTTGACGACCGCCTCGACCACCTTGGCGAGACTGTCGACGTCGACCTGCTGGGCGGTCTCGCGGACCGCCCGCTCGTCGGCGAACGCGACCTTGCCGACCACGTCCGCCAGCGAGTCACCGGGCTCGATGTCCCCGCCGACCTCGGGCCGGACGCTCTCCTGCGCCGACTGGGCCGCCAGTTGCAGGCGGAGCTGCGGGTAGCCGGGGACGCCGATCTGCTTGCAGAACCGGATGACCGTGGTCTCCGAGGTGGACGCCACCTCGGCCAGTTCGGAGATCGTCATCGCCGCCACTCCGCCCGGGTCCGCGAGGACCGCGTTCGCCACCCGCTGCTCGGCCGGTGCCAGCGCGGGCATCACCGCGCGGACCCGGACCAGCAGCGGCCCCGTGGGTTCTGGAGAGGAAACAGAGTTCATGACAGCACGGTACGGCGACTTACCACCCAGTGGTGTCACCGACGCGAAAGTCTCCAACCCGTGGCGTCAAATGATTCTGGCGATCGTTCACCGTCGAGAAGTACACCATCCCTGCTCGTGATCTTCACACCGTCGACGTACACGCCGCGGCCCTGGTAGAGCGCGTCGGACGTGTAACGCCACCGCAGCGTCTGGTCACCGGGAGCGAGATCGGCGAACCCCTGGTGCCAGTGCCGGTCGCCGGAGCCGCTGATCGTCCCCTCGGTGTCGATCACGGATCCCCGGTCCAGCACGGTGAACGGCACCTGGGTCCAGGTGGTCCCGTCGGCCGAGGTCTCCAGGTACAGCCGGTCGGTCTCCTCGGTGTCCACGAACATGTCGAACTTCAGCTTCGCCCCGGTGGCCGGTACGGCGACCTTCGCGTCCAGGGTCGTGGTCGCGCCGTCCGTCGTACCGGAGAACCAGGCGTCCTTGCCGTGCCGCGGGCCGACGCCGAGCGCGAGCGCGAGACCTTGGGCGACCGCACGCCGGGCCGGGTTGTTGCTGCCCCAGCTGCGGCTCGGGTGCACCCGGTTGGTCAGCAGGATCGCGAACGACCGGGAGTCGAAGTCGATCACCAGCGACGTGCCGGTGTACCCGGTGTGGCCGGCCGTGCGCGGCCCGGACAGGCCGTTCATGTACCAGCGCTGGTTCAGCTCGAAGCCGAGGCCGTGGTCGTTGCCGGGGAAGGCGGCGGTGAAGTTGGTGATCATCGCGGTCACCGAGGATTCCTTGAGGATCCGGGCGCCGCGGTAGCTCCCGCCGTTCAGGAAGGTCTGGGCGAGGATCGCCAGGTCGTCGGCGGTGCTGAACACCCCGGCGTGTCCGGCCACCCCGTCCAGCGACCAGGCGTTCTCGTCGTGCACCGAACCCCAGACCATCCCGCGCGGCGGCGTCGACTGGAACTCGGTGGCAGCGATCCGCGACTTCCTCCGCGGGTCCGGGTTGTACCCGGTGTCACGCATCTGCAGCGGCTTGGTGATGCCGTCGGCAACCAGTTTGTCCAGTGTCTTGCCGGTCACCCGGTGCGCCAGCTCGCCCAGGGCGATCAGGTTCAGGTCGCTGTAGAGGTACTTCGTCCCCGGCGGGTTCTGCAGCTTCGCGGTCAGCGCCAGCTGCAACCGCTCCGCCGGGTCCTTGCCGGTGCTCCACAACGGCAGCCAGGCCGGGAACCCGGTTGTGTGCGTGAGCGCCTGCCGGACCGTGATCGCCTCCTTGCCGTTCTGGGCGAACTCCGGCACGTACTGCGCGATCGGCGAGTCCAGCCCGACCTTGCCCTTCTCGACCAGCTGCATCACCACGATCGAGGTGAACAGCTTGGACACCGACGCCAGGTCGAAGATGGTGTCGGTGCGCATCGGGATCTGCTCGTCGGCGGGCAGTTCTTCAGCGCCGTTGCCGGCTGAATTCACTGTGTACTTCAGCGCCATCCCGGTCGCCGCCCTGGTGACGATCTTCCCGTCGTGGCCGAGCAGCGTGACCGCGCCGGCGTACAGGGGTTTCGCCGGCCCGCTGGGCCTGGTCCAGGCGTCGACCTGGGCCAGCGCGGCGGTGATCGGGGAGGGGTCGAGGCCGGCCTTGGCCGGGGTGGATTCGCGCAAGAGCGTCGTCTTCGGTGCGTAGCCGTCGTACGGGTGGTCGAACCGGCCGGATCGGTTGCCATTGGCAACTGCGGGCGTGGTCATGGCGAGCATCAGGGTGGAGACTACCGCGATTCCGAGGAAACGTCTCACCGGTGAGCTCCCTTGTACAGCAGGTACTTCGCCCGGCGCGCGGTCCACGCGTCGGTCTCGGGCTTCCAGGCCGCGACGATCTCCTCGGCCGAAGCGCCCGCGGTCAGCATGGTGCGGAACCGGTCGGACCCGGTCAGCAGGTCGATCCACCGGCCGGGCGGGTTCTCGGTCCGCCAGGCGAACTCCGGGTACAGCCGGCGGGCCTCCACGATCATGTGCGTCGCGGCGGTGATCGCCTCCACCTTGTGCGGGTCGGTGATCTGCACCTGGACGCCGCCACACAGCACGTTGGCGTTCTTGCTGATGAACGGCGTGAAGTAGGCCTCCCGGAAGTCGACGCCCGGGATGTTCTTCGCCTGCAGCGCCTCGGCCCACTTGTAGTCGATGTACGGCGCCCCGATCAGCTCGAACGGCCGGGTCGTACCGCGTCCCTCGGAGAAGTTGGTCGCCTCGAACAGGCAGGTGCCGGGGTAGAGCAGCGCGGTGTCCGGGGTCGGCATGTTCGGGCTGGGCATCACCCAGGTCAGGCCGGTGTCGTCGTACAGCTGCTCACGCCGCCAGTTCTTCAACTGGATGACCTGGAGCTCCTTCAGCCGCTTGCCGTCGGCGTCGAGCGGCAGGTACTCGGCGTTGAACAGCTGGGCCAGCTCACCCACGGTCATCCCGTGCTGCTGGATGATCTCCTCCTTGCCGACACCGGAGGTGTAGCCGGGCTTGAGCATCGGGCCGCGGGCGTACCCGCCGACCGGGTTCGGCCGGTCCAGGACGACGAACTTCGCGCCGGTGCGGGTGGCCGCGATCATCGCCTCGTACATCGTCCAGATGTAGGTGTAGAACCGGGCGCCGACGTCCTGGATGTCGAAGACCACGGTCTCGACACCGGACCTGGCGTAGAGCGAGGCGAACTTGGTCGCGTTGGCGCCATGGGCGTCGTACACCATGATTCCCGTGCGTGGGTCGATCTGATCCGGCTCGGAGCCGCCCGCTTGGGCAGTGCCGCGGAAGCCGTGCTCGGGGCCGAAGACCGCGACCACGTTGACCTTGGGCTGTCCGTCGACCTTCTCCGCCATCGCGTCGACGATGTGCCGGAGATCGGGCAGGATCCCGGTCGGGTTGCTGATCACGCCGACCTTCTGGCCGGCCAGCGCGCGCCAGTCGTCGGCGGCCAGCACCTCGGCCCCGGTCATCGTCCTTCGGTGGCCCGGCCTACCCGCCTGGGCCGCCTGGACGTCGATCATGGGGGCGGCGGCCAGGGCACCGGCGCCCGCGAGCAAACTGCGGCGCTTCATCAGAGATCTCCTTCGGCAGGGCGTTACGGGCGGAACATCAGGTCGGCCACCACGGGGCGGTGGTCACTGGCCGCTTGCTCAGGGGGAACGGAGGCGTGCCGGACGCGGAAACCCGCGCCGACGGTGACGAAGTCGATCCGTTTGACCGGGTCGACCGCCGGATAGGTGTTCGGGCCGCCGGCCGTGGTGGCGGCCGCCGTCCAGGTGTCGGTCAGCCGGGTCCACAGCCCGGCCAGTTCGGGGGCGTCCGCCTCGGCATTGAAGTCGCCGGCGAGGATCTGGAGGTCCTTCCGGCGGTCCCGCGCGAGGATCTCCATCGTGTCGGCGACCTGCGCCTGCCGGACCGACGGATCCGCCCGGTAGTCCAGGTGCGTGGAGTACACGTGCACCCGGCGGCCGCGGACGTCGATCTCGGCCTCCAGGAACCCAGGGGCCGGCGCAGGCACCGGGTTCGGGTCCTGGGTGGACAGCCGGGTGATCGGGTGGTTCTCGGTCCGCACCAGCGGGAACCGCGACAGTACGCCGACGCCGTACTGCCGGCGTGGTTGTCCGGCCGTGAGCGGATCCAGGTCGTAGATCGGCGCGAAACCGGCGTACATGCCGAGCTTCTCCGCGAGCTCGGCGATCGTGTTCCGCCACTCGCTGCGGGCCGACCAGTGGACGTCGACCTCCTGGAGTCCGATGACGTCGGCGTCGAGCGCCTTCAGCGCCTGCGCGGTCCGCTCGAGGTCGAACACGTTGTCCGACCCGGCACCCGCATGAATGTTGTACGCGGCAACGGTCAGCCGGGTGTCGCGCGGGTCGAAGGTGAGACCGTGCCCGAACGGGTACAGCGTCCGGGCCGGGTCCGGCTGCGCCGGGATGGCGACCGGCAGCTTCCCGGCCGGCGCGAGCTCGCCGTACAGGACCTTCGACAGCGCCTCCATCGACACCGCCGCGTACCCGTAGGTGGCCAGCGTGGTCTGCGCCGACGGGAAGTACGCGACGTCGTACGGGTCGCGGACGGCGACCACGACGACCGGGCGGCCGGTGGCCAGCAGTGCGTTGACGAGTTTCTGCTGCTTGGCCTGCTTGTCGGTGACGATCGTGTCCCAGGCCTTCATCGTGAGGACCACGGTCAGGTCGGCGTCGGCAGACGCCGCGACCGCGTCGTCGATCTTGGCGTCGGTCGGCGCGGCGCCGGTGTCCTTGACGATCGTCGTCGCACCCCGGCCCCGCAACGCGGTCCCGAGGACGGCCGGGGTGTATCCGGCGACGAGGATCTTCCGCGGTGCCGGCGACAGCGGCAGCAGGCCGTCGTCGTTCCTCAGCAGCGTCGTACTGCGGTCGGCGATCCGCTGCGCGGCGGCGTAGTTGGCCGGCGTGCCGACCACCTGCGCGACCCGGCTCAGGTCGACGTACGGATGGTCGACGACACCGGTGCGCACCTTGAGCTTCAGGATCCGCTCGACGCTCTCGTCGATCCGCGCCTCACTGATCCGGCCGCCGCGGACGGCGTCGAGCACCGAGTTGTAGGCCAGTTCCGGCTTGGCCGGCATCAGCAGCTGGTCGACTCCCGCCTCGATCGCCCGCAGCGGGATCTCGGCGTCGCCGTACTTCTCCCGGACGCCCTGCATGCCGAGCGAGTCGGTGACCACCACGCCGTCGAAGCGCAGGCGCTCGCGCAGGATGCCGGTCAGGATCGGCCGGCTCAACGTGGCCGGGTCGCCGGACGGGTCGAGCGACGGGACCACGATGTGCGCGGTCATGATCGAGTCGATCCCGGCCCGGATCGCCGCCCGGAACGGCGGCGCGTCGATCGTGTTCCACTCCTCGACGGTGTGGTTGATCGTCGGCAGCGAGGTGTGGCTGTCGTCCCGGGTGTCACCGTGGCCGGGGAAGTGCTTCGCGGTCGACACGATCCGGCCGTCGCGCTGGTACCCCTTCACCTGTTCGGCGGTCAGGTCGGCGACCAGGCCCGGGTCGGACGAGAACGAGCGGACCCCGATCACCGGGTTCAGCGGGTTCACGTTGACGTCGGCGACCGGGGCGAAGTCGGTGGTGACGCCGACCGCCCGCAACTCCTTCCCACCGATGCCGGCCGCGAGCCGTGCGTACTGCGGGGACCGGGTGGCACCCAGCGCCATCGCGCCCGGGAACTGCGTCGCCGGCGGTCCGACGCGGAACACCACGCCGTACTCCTGGTCGGTGCTGATCTGCAGCGGGATCCCGGTGCGCGCGATGGACGCGCTCTGCAGTCCGTTGGAGAGCCGGGCGATCTGCTGCGGGTCCTTGGTCGAGTCGGTCCAGGCGAAGTAGATGATGCCGCCGAGGTGGAACCTGCGGACCACCTCGGCCGGCGTCGGCACGCCGTACAGGCTGGTGTTGCGCGGATCGGCCGTGTCCGCCGTCGCCCCGTAGGCGTAGCAGACGAACAGCTGGCCGACCTTCTGCTCCAACGTCATCCGCCGGAGCGTTTCGCGGACCCAGCGGTCGGTGCCCGCCTGTGCGGTCGTCGTACCGGCGATCGTCGTACCGGCGACTGCCGCCGCAGCGAGGCCGAGTGTCTGTCGTCGGGTGAGTTCCATGGTCACCAGGTCATTCCGTGGCCGAAGGGATAGAGGGCGGTGTCCGGCCGGCCGGCGACCGGGATGTCGACGGGCAGCTTTCCGGTCGGCTTGATCTCACCGTAGATCGTCTTGGCCAGTGACTCCATCGACACCGCGGCGTAGCCGTAGGTGGCCAGGTACGTCGGTGCGGCGTCGAAGTAGGCGATGTCGTACGGGTCGCGCACGGCCACCACGATCACGGGTTCGCCGGTGGCGAGCAGGTCCTTCACCAGCTTCTGCTGCTTGGCCTGCTTGTCGGTGACGGTGGTGTCCCAGGCCTTCTGCGTGAGGACGACGGTGACGTCGTTCTGCTTGGCCTTCGCGACAGCATCCGCGATAGCTGCGTCGGACGGCGCCGCTCCGGTCTGCGCGACCGTGGTGGTGGCGCCGCGCCTGGCCAGGCTGCCGGCGAGCGACTGCGTCGTGCTGACGCCCCAGCCGGTGACCAGGATCTTCCGCGGGTCCGCGCTCAGCGGCACGGTGTTCGTGGTGTTCTTGACCAGCGTGACGCTCTTGTCGACGATCGCCTGCGCGGCCGCCAGGCTTTCCGGCGTACCGACCGTGGCGGAGACCTTCGCGGGGTCGACGTACGGGTCGGACAGGATGCCGTTCTTCAGCTTCAGCAACAGGATGCGGCGCACGCTCTCGTCGATCCGCTTCTCGCTGATCCGGCCGGACCGGACGGCGTCCAGGACGGCGTTGAACTGCACATCCGGCGCCGGAGGCAGCAGCAACTGGTCCACACCGGCCTCGATCGCCCGGACCGCCGCCTCAGCGTCGCCGTACTGCTGGCGGACCGCGGCCATCTCCAGCCCGTCGGTGATGATCACGCCCTTGAAGCCGAGCTGCTTGCGCAGCACGCCGGTCAGGATCGGCTTGCTCAGCGTCGCCGGGTCACCGGACGGGTCGAGCGACGGGACCACGATGTGCGCGGTCATGATCGAGTCGATCCCGGCCTTGATCGCGGCCTTGAACGGCGGCGCGTCGATCGTGTTCCACTCCTCGAGGGTGTGGTTGATCGTCGGCAGCGAGGTGTGGCTGTCGTCGCGGGTGTCACCGTGGCCGGGGAAGTGTTTGGCGGTCGCGATGATGCCTGCGTCGCGCTGGAAGCCCTGCACCTGCGCGACCGTCATGTCCGCGACCAGCTGCGGGTCACTGGAGAACGAGCGAACGCCGATCACCGGGTTGAGCGCGTTGACGTTCACGTCGGCGACCGGGGCGAAGTCCTGCTGGATACCCATCGCCTTCAGCTCGCGGCCGGTGATTCCGGCGGCGGTCCGGGCGTCCGCGGCGTCCCGGGTCGCGCCGTGCGCCATGTTCCCGCCGAACTGAGTGGCCGGCGGTCCGATCCGCACCACGACGCCCTGCTCCTGGTCGGTCGCGATCGCCAGCGGAACTCGCTGGCCCACGCTGGTGGCGGCGGCCTGCAACTGATTCGAGAACGTCGCCACCTGGGTCGGGTTCTGCACGTTGCCGCGGGCGTTGAAGTAGATCCAGCCGCCCGGCTTGTACTTCGCCACCACCTCGGCCGGCGTGGCGACGCCGTACAGGGTGGTGTTGCGGGCGTCGGGCCTGTGCGCGTCCGGCCCGTAGGCGAACAGCACGAGCAGCTGCCCGACCTTCTCCTCCAGCGACATCTGCTGGATCGTCCGGCCGAGCGCGGCCGCGGCGGCGGCGGGCGGTTCGGGCGGGGGAGTGCCGGCAGCGGTGCCGACTCCCACTCCGGAGACGGCGGTGGCGAGGGCAAGGCCGGCGAGACTCACTCGGCGCAAGGCGGACATGACAGACCCCCTACAAGTTATTGAATTACAGGCGCGCCCCCGCGACGCGAAAGTTACCCACACGGCCACAGCGGGTCAAGGGCAAACCACTAACTGACGTTGTGTAGTCAGGCTCAGGCGCGGGGCGCGGCCGTGGTGCCGCCGGGGTGCAGCTTGGCCGGAACCATCTGCGGCGGGAGCGGGTCGGCGCCTTCCAGCTGGCGGATCAGCGCCTCGGTGCCCAGCTGGCCGAGCTCGGGACCGGGGGTCCGCATCATCGTGAGCTCGGGGTCGGTGAGCGCCGCGGTCTCGGGCACCATCAGCAACGGCAGGACGGAGAACTCGTCCGGCACCGCGCGGCCCATCCGGTTCAGCGCGGAGACGACACCGAGCGCGGCGTACTCGTTCAGCACCAGGATCGCCGTCGCCTCCGGGTACTCGCGGATCAGCCGTTCCGTCACGTCCTGGCCGGCCCGGGTGGTGTCCGAACACGGCAGTACGACGGTCTCCAACCCGTACTCCGCGGTCACCCGGCGATACGCGTCCTCGGTGCGGACCCAGGGGCCGTAGGCGTGGAAACGCGGGTCGTCGAGGTCGCCGGAGACGAGCACCAGCCGCCGGTGGCCGAGCCCGTGAAGATGCTTGACGGCTTCCTCGACCGTCGCGTCGAAGTCGATGTCCACGTGCGACAGCCCCTCGAGCTCCGACGTCCGGCCGATCATCGCGAACGGCGTACCGGTCTGCCGCAGGATGCCGACGCGTGGGTCGTCGAGCTGGACCTCCATCAGGACGACGCCGTCGACCAGCCCCTGCCCGAGCAGCTCCCGCAGCTCGACCCCGTCGTTGCCGACCGGCCAGAGCACCAGGTGGTAGTCCTCCTTGCGGGCCGCCTCGGCCGCGCTGGTGAAGAACTCCGCGGTCGACATCCCGAACCTGTGCTCCAGCGCCGGGTAGGCCATCGCGATGATGTGCGTCCGCCGGCTGGCCAGCGCCCGGGCGACCACGTTGCGCCGGTAGCCGAGGTCCGCCATCGACTGCTCGACCCGGGCCCGGGTGGCCGCGGTCACCGGCTTGGTGCCGTTCAGCACGAAGGAAACGGTCGCGATCGACACGCCCGCGCGGTGCGCGACGTCCCGCATGTTCACCATCGAACCCGACCCCCTCTCAACAGCTGCCGTCCCCGTGCCACCAACCCCGGTCCGAACTCTTGACACCGGTGTGACCCAAGGAACATAGTCCTTGGACACCTCAGTTAAGCGGTTTACCGACCAGCCCACAAGTGAACGGCACTCTTCGGCGGCCGCGGTTAAGCGCTTTGATCAGCGCGTGCCCAGCGGTCCCCGACCATCCCCTCCGAAGGAGCGCAACTCATGATCAGCAAGCGGATCACCGCTGCGCTGGCGAGCGCGACGACCCTGTCGCTCGTGCTGGCCGCCTGTGGTGACAACGGCGGCGACGGTGACGACACGTCGTCCTCGTCCGGCGACACCGTCAAGAGCCTCACGATCCTGGACTACTACAACAACGACCCCGACAAGTCGCTGGTCCAGAAGGGCCTCGACTCCTGTGCGAGCCAGCTCGGCGTCACCATCCAGCGGGAGACGGTGCCTGGTGACACCTTGATCCAGAAGGTGCTGCAGCAGGCTTCCTCGAAGACGCTGCCCGACGTCCTGATGCTGGACAACCCGGACGTGCAGCAGATCGCCGCCACCGGTGCGCTGGCGCCCTTGAACGATCTGGGTTTGAGTGGGGACGGCGTCATCCAGGGCATGGTCGACGCGACGTCGTACGACGGCAAGCTCTACGGACTGGCGCCGGTGACGAACACGATCGCGCTGTTCTACAACACGCAGATGCTGCAGGAGGCCGGCGTCCGGCCCCCGAAGACGTGGGACGAGCTGAAGGCCGCGGCCAAGACCCTGACCAAGCCCGGTCGCTACGGCATCGCCTTCAACGCCAACGCGACGTACGAGGGCGCCTGGCAGTTCCTGCCGGCGATGTGGACCAACGGTGGTGACGAGACCGACCTGACCAGCCCGCAGGTGGCCGAGGCGCTGCAGCTGTGGGTCGACCTGGTGCAGTCGGGTTCGGCGTCGAAGAGCGTCATCAACTGGACCCAGGGCGACGCGAAGGACCAGTTCGTGGCCGGCAAGGCCGCGATGATGGTCAACGGCCCGTGGCAGATCCCCTCACTGCAGAAGACCCCGAACGTCAAGTGGGAGGTCGTCCAGTTCCCGGTGAACAAGGAGGGCCAGACACCGGTCGCGCCGCTCGGTGGCGAGGCCTGGACGGTCCCGCTGAACAAGGACCAGGCCAAGCAGCAGAAGGCCGCCGACTTCGTGAAGTGCCTGAACTCGGACGAGAACGAGCTGGCCTGGGCGAAGGCCCGGTTCACCGTACCGACCAAGACCGCGCTGCTCGACCAGTACGTCCAGGAAGTGCCGTCGATGAAGGTCTTCACCGAGCAGGTCAGGACCGCCCGGTCCCGGACCGGCAAGCTGGGTGACAAGTGGCCGGAGGCCGCCAAGGTGATCTACCAGGCGATCCAGCTGGCGCTGACCGGTAAGGCATCGGCCCAGGACGCCTTCAAGCAGGCTTCCGGCGGCTGATCGCGATGGCCCATGCGACGCTCACGCGTACGACGGAGGCGTCCGGCCCGGAACCTGCCCGCAGGTCCCGTGGCCGGCGCCACCGGGGTGAGGACCTGACCAAGCTCCTGTTCGTGCTGCCGGCCGTGCTGGCGATGGTCGCGCTGTTCGGCTACCCGGTGGTGAAGAACCTGCTGATGAGCCTGCAGGACTACGGCCTGCGGACCTTCTTCACCGGGGACGCGCCCTGGGTCGGGCTGCGGAACTACACCACCGTCGTCACCGACAACCTGTTCTCCCAGGCGATGGTGAACACGGCGCTGTTCACCGTCGGGTCGATCGCGTTCCAGTTCGTCATCGGGCTCGGGCTCGCGCTGTTCTTCCACCGGCGCTTCCCGCTCGGCGGCGTACTGCGGTCGCTGCTCCTGCTGCCGTGGCTGCTGCCGCTGATCGTGTCCAGCGCGACCTGGCGGTCGATCCTCGAGCAGGACAGCGGCATCCTGAACCGGACGCTGACCGGGATCGGCGTCATCGACGACCCGGTGCCCTGGCTGAACTCGCCGTCGGTCGCGCTGATCGCGGTGA
This sequence comes from Kribbella turkmenica, assembly GCF_004348725.1. Taxonomy (GTDB): domain Bacteria; phylum Actinomycetota; class Actinomycetes; order Propionibacteriales; family Kribbellaceae; genus Kribbella; species Kribbella turkmenica. Next base: position 5,436 of record NZ_SMKR01000155.1, on the reverse strand, counting down.
TCGGCGTGAACATCTGGATCGGCATCCCGTTCAACGTGACCCTGCTGTACTCCGGTCTGGCCGAGATCCCGGCCGAGTTGTACGAGGCCGGGCAGCTGGACGGCGCCACCGGGTGGCGGGCGTTCTGGTACATCACCTGGCCGAACCTGCGGGCGGTGGCGAGCGTGCTGCTGATGCTCGGCGTGGTCTACACGATCAAGGTGCTCGACATCATCCTCGGCCTCACCGGCGGCGGCCCGGCCAACGCCACCCAGACGCTGGCGACCCAGTCGTACGAGCGGTCGTTCATCGACTTCAAGTTCGGCGAGGGCGCGGCGCTGAGCAACATCCTGATCGCGATCTCGTTCGTGTTCGCGATCTTCTACCTGCGCAGCACCCGCCGCGCCGTCGACGAGTAGGAGGTACGACGATGACCGACTCGACTGTCCGCCGCGGCGTCCACACCGTGATCGGCGTACTGGTCCTGTGCGTGATGTTGTTCCCGGTCTACTGGATGGTGAACGCGTCGCTGCAACCGTCCGGCAACACCCTGACGGCCGGGTTCCTGCCGCTCGACCCGACGTTCGCCGGCTACCGGCGGGCGCTCAGCGAGCAGGGCGACAACCTGGTCACCAGCATGATCATCGCGGCCGGGACCGTGGTGCTCAGCCTGGCGATCGCCACCCCGTGCGCGTACGCGCTCTCGCAGTTCCGGTCCCGTTGGGTGTCGGCCGGGCTGCTGGCGATCCTGATCTCGCAGATGATCCCGGGCATCGTGATCGCCAACGCGCTGTACACGGCCTACGAGCGGCTCGGGCTGCTGAACTCGATCCCCGGCCTGATCGTCGCCAACTGCAGCAGCGGCATCCCGTTCGCGATCCTGATCCTGCGCTCGTTCATGCTCTCGCTGCCGCCGTCGCTGGTGGAGGCCGCGCGGGTCGACGGCGCCGGGCTGTTCCGGGCGTTCGTGGCGATCGTGCTGCCGATCAGCAAGAACTCGCTGATCACCGCGGGACTGTTCAGTTTCCTGTTTTCCTGGAGCGACTTCCTGTTCGCACTCACGCTGACCACCAAGGGCGGCGTGCGACCGGTGACGCTCGGGATCTACCAGTACCTCGGCACCCAGGTGCAGAACTGGAACGCGGTGATGGCGACCGCGGTCCTCTCGGCGATCCCGGCCATCGTGCTGCTGGTCGCCGCGCAGAAGTACATCGCCGCCGGCGCCATCGGCGGAGCCGTCAAGTAACTCTCGAAAGGCTTTGGAATATGACGATTCGTGTACTCGTCTGGGGCGAGAACCGGCACGAGCAGGTCGAGCCGCACGTCGCCGAGATCTACCCGGACGGCATGCACTCGACCATCGCCGCCGGCATCAGCGACAACCTCGGCGCCGAGGCATCGGTCAGTACGACGACCCTCGACGAGCCGGAGCACGGCCTGACCGAGGACGTGCTGACGCAGACCGACGTACTCGTGTGGTGGGGGCACGCGGCCCACGGCGAGGTCGACGACGCGGTGGTGGAGCGGGTCTACCGGCACGTGCTGTCCGGGATGGGCCTCGTCGTCCTGCACTCCGGGCACTGGTCGAAGATCTTCGGCAAGCTGATGGGCACCTCCTGCACGCTGCGCTGGCGCAGCGAGCGGGACCGCGAGCTCGTCTGGACGGTCAACCCGACGCACCCGATCGCCCAGGGTGTCCCACACCCGATCATCATCGAGCAGCAGGAGATGTACGGCGAGTTCTTCGACATCCCGGTGCCGGACGAACTGGTCTTCGTCTCCTCGTTCAGCGGCGGTGAGGTGTTCCGCTCCGGCTGCACGTTCCGCCGCGGCCACGGGAAGATCTTCTACTTCTCCCCGGGCGACCAGGACTACCCGGTGTACCACCACAAGGACGTCCGTAAGGTGATCGCGAACGGCGTCGCCTGGGTCGACAGCGACCTGCCCGAGCGGAAGGCGCCGACGTTGCTGCGGTACGAGACCGAGGACTTCTTCAACGGTCACGGCTACACCGGCCCGATCGAGGCCGCGTCCGGCGAAGAGCGTGCCGATGCCTGAACCTCTCCGGCTCCTACAGGTCGGCGCCGGCGGGATGGGTCGCGCCTGGCTCCGGACGATTGCCGACAATGCTGATGTCGACCTGGCCGGCCTGATCGATCTCGACGTACCGCTGGCCCGGACGGCTGCCGACGAGCACGGGTACGGCGACGTCCCGGTGGCGGCGTCGCTGGCGGAACTGGGCGTCGAGGCCGACGCGGTCATCGACGTGACCGTGCCGGTCGCGCATCCCACGGTGAGCGTGGACGCCTTGCAGCGCGGGCTTCCCGTGCTCTGTGAGAAGCCGCTGGCCGAGACCGTGCGCGAGTGCCTGGTGATGGTCGCCGCCGCCGAGGTCAGCGGCAAGCTGCTGATGGTGTCGCAGTCCAGGCGCTACTTCCGGGCCGGCAACGCCTTCGCCCGGCAGCTCGCCGGGCTCGGCCGGATCGGGTCACTGTCGTGCGAGTTCTCCAAGGCTCCGCACTTCAGCGGGTTCCGCGAGCGGATGGCCGAACCGTTGCTCGTCGACATGGCGATCCACCAGTTCGACCTGGCCCGCAAGCTGATCGGCTCCGAACCGGTGTCGGTGTACTGCGAGTCGTACAACCCGGACTGGAGCTGGTTCGACGGCAACGCGGCCGCGTCCGCGATCTTCCGATTCGCCGACGGCACCCGGTTCACCTTCACCGGCAGCTGGTGCGCCCCCGGTCTGGAGACGTCCTGGAACGGCCGCTGGCGCGCGAGCGCGTCCGGCGGTACGGCGACCTGGGACGGCGCCGGCGCACCGGTCGCCGAGCTCGCGTCCGGCGAAGCGTTGCCGGCCGTGGTCCTGGACGAGCCGGAGGAGATCGCCGGTTCGCTGGTCGAGTTCGTCGACGCGGTCCGATCGTCGACGATCCCGCAGTCCGAGGTGCATGCCAACGTCGTCAGCGTCGCCATGGTCGAGGCCGCCGTACGGTCCGCCTCGACCGGCTCGCCGGTGACCATCGCGGACGTTCTCGAGGCCGCCTACGAGGAGACGCTCGAGACTGTCCGGGACCCCGCCCTGCAGGCTGCTCTCAAGGCTTGGCCCAACGTCCTCAAGGTGGTCGGCCTGGAGGCCTGAAGCTCCGGGTGATCCGGAACCCGGAAACGAGTGCGCGCGGAGATGTCACTGGGTTGCGGCTCTCCGCGCGCACTCACGTCAGTCCCCACAGCGCCGCGATCAGCGGCCGGCGGAGGTCGGCCCGGCGGGCACAGAGGCCGATCGTCAACGGCTCGAGGTCGGCGGGCAGCTCGGTCAGCCGGCCGGCGGCCGGCGAGGACTCCAGCACCAGGCGGGGCACGATCCCGATGCCACACCCGAGCGCCACCAAGGCGAGCAGCGCCTCGTGCCCGTCCGGCTCGGCTGCGATGACGGGCTTGATGCCGCCGCGGCGGAACCACCGGAAGGCTGCTTCCCGCACCAGGCCCCGGGCCGGCACGACGAACGGGCCGGTGGACTCGCCGGCCGTGACGAGCACGAGGTCGGTCTCAGCCACGGTGCGCGTCACCAGCGTCTGCGGCAGCCGCTTAGGGATCCCGGCCACTGCCGCGTCGACCTCGCCCTCGTCGAGTCTCGCCAGTGCCGCCGCCGCGTCGCCCGTACGGACGTCGAGGCGGATCTGCGGATGGGCCGCGCGCAGCGGCGCGAGCAGATCGGGCAGCAACGCCTGGCAGGCCGTCACGGTCGCGAAGATCCGCAGCTCGCCGGTCAGGTCGGCCGACTCCCGGTCACCGGCGTGGTAGTCCGCCCACAACGCCAGGGCCTGTTCGGCGTACGACGTGAAACGCCGGCCCTCCGGGGTGAGTACGACCCCGCGCGGACCGCGGTCGAGCAGGCGCGCCCCCGCCCGTACCTCCAGCCGCTGGATCGTCCTGGTCAGCGTCGCCGCACTGACGTGGCACTCCAGGCTGGTGCGCCCGTAGTTCAGCGTGCGCGCGAGATGCAGGAACAGCTTCAGCTCGCGATGCTCCATCTTCAGCTCCCTGCAACGATGCGATGCAGATGTTGCGCTTGCCGCAATGCTCCCAGACGGCCTTCACTGAAGGGCATGAGCACCTTCACCTCGTCGGTCTTCCGTACCGAGACCATGACCGTTCCGGGCGGAACGGAGACCATCCTGCGCGGCGGGCGGGACCTGTTCCCGCTGCTGCCCGAGGCCCTGCACGGCGTACGGCGGATCGGCGTCATCGGCTGGGGACCACAGGGCCGTGCCCAGGCCCAGAACCTGCGCGACTCGCTGGCCGGGACCGACGTGACCGTGTCCGTCGGGCTGCGTCCGGGCTCGGCCTCGGCGGACGACGCGCGCAAGCACGGATTCACCGAGGAGGATGGCACGCTCGGCGACCTGCTGACGGTGGCCGCGGCCTCCGATCTGGTGATCCTGCTGATCGCCGACGCCGCGCTGGCCGCCAATCACACGCAGATCTTCGAGGTGTTGCGGCCCGGCGCCACGATCGGTCTCTCCCACGGGTTCCTGCTGGGTCATTTGAGGGCAATCGGCGGCGACTTCCCGGCCGGTCACCCGGTGATCGCGGTCTGCCCCAAGGGCATGGGCGATTCAGTACGGCGGCTGTACGAGCAGGGTGCGACCGTGAACGGAGCCGGGATCAACGCGAGTATCGCCGTACACGCCGATCCGGACGGTCATGCGACGGACCGCGCGCTGGCTTGGTCGGTCGGGCTGGGTTCGCCGTACACCTTCGCCACCACGCTGGAGAACGAGTACAAGTCCGACATCGTCGGCGAACGCGCCATCCTGCTCGGCGCGGTCCACGGCCTGGTCGAGGCGCTTTATCGCCACTTCCGGCTCGAGGGAGCCGATCCGGTGACTGCGTACGAGCGCTCCACCGAATCGATCACCGGGCCGATCGCGCGGACGATCTCCGAGGCCGGTCTGCCCGCCGTTCGCGCCGCGCTGACCGACGACGGCCGGGAACTGTTCGATCGCGCCTACACCGCCGGCTACGGGCCGGCCCGCGAGATCGTCGCCGAGATCTACGACGAAGTTGCCGACGGCACCGAACTGCGCAGCGTCATCCTGGCCGAGAGCCGCCTCGCGTCTCGGCCGATGTCCCGGATCGGCGGCAGCCCGATGTGGTCGTACGGCGACGAGGTCCACGCCCGCCGCGGTACGACGGCGGCCGTCATCGACCCACTCACCGCGGGCCTGTTCGTGGCCACCATGGTCTCCCAGGTCGACGAGTTCGCCGACCGCGGCCACCCGTGGTCGGAGATCGTCAACGAGTCGATCATCGAGGCCGTCGACTCGCTGCTGCCGTACATGCACGCCCGCGACGTCGCCTACATGGTCGACAACTGCTCCCGCACCGCCCGCCTCGGCACCCGTCGCTGGGGCCCCCGCTTCCAGGCCGCCTACGAGCAGATCGCCCTCCCCC
>NZ_SMKR01000154.1 GCF_004348725.1 Kribbella turkmenica | reverse complement strand
AGTAGTTCTCCAGGTAGATGTCCGCCTCGAGGTAGACGTGCACGGACATCGGCTCGGCCTCGCGGATGGCGCGTTCGGCGGCGTTGATGGTCTCCGCGACGACGGACGCGTCGGTGGTCGGCTCGACCCCGACCTTGGCGGCGACCAGGACCTCCTCCGGGCCGAGGTGCAGGGTCTTGATGTGGATCAGCCGCTGCACGCCGGCGGTGTTCTCGATCGCGGCGACGATCTTCTCCTGCGACTCCCGGGTCGCCGACTCGCCGAGAAGCAGCGACTTCATCTCGATCGCCAGGAACACGGCAACGCAGACCAGCAGCACACCGATCGCCATCGAACCCGCGCCGTCCCAGACACCGTTGCCGGTGACAAGGGTCAGCACGACGCCGATGAGTGCCAGCACCAGACCGGTGAGCGCGGCGAAGTCCTCCAGCAGGATGACCGGCAGCTCCGGCGAGCGGGCCTGCCGGATGAACTTGGACCAGCCGACGTGGCCGCGGACCTTGTTGGCCTCGACGATCGCGGTCCGGAACGAGAACGTCTCCATGATGATCGCGGCCACCAGCACGACGACCGGGACCCACTTCCAGTTCTCGATCGGGTGCGGGTCGTGGATCTTGTGGTAGCCCTCGTACAGCGCGAACAGGCCACCGACGCTGAACAGCACGATCGCGACGATGAACGAGTAGACGTACCGCTCCCGGCCGAAGCCGAACTGGTGCAGCTCGTTCGCCTCCCGCCGGGCGCGCTTGCCGCCGACCAGCAGCAACACCTGGTTGCCGGCGTCGGCGACCGAGTGAATCGCCTCGGCGAGCATCGACGCCGACTGGGTCAGGCCCCAGGCGGCGAACTTGGTGATCGCGATCCCGGTGTTCGCCAGCAGTGCCGCGACGACCGCCTTGGTTCCGCCACCAGCCATTTCTCCAGGTCCTCCGTCAACAGTTGGGTGATCAGCGTGCGGACACGACGAACGCCGTGCCGGAACCACGCAGGCTACAGGGTCCTTCGGGTCCGGAAGCGAACGCGGACTGGCCGGCGGACAACGTCACAGTGCCCTCGGCGACGACCTCGACACGTCCGTCCACACAGCAGACGATCCGGGGTCCCTCACCGGTGACGGTCCGCCCGTCACCGTCCAGGTCCACCCGGCGGATCGCGTAGTACTCACAGCCGGTCTCGTACGACGAGACGCCGTCGGCCGGCGGGGTCGCCTCCATGACCGGGTCGGCGAGCGGCTCGAAGTCGACCACCGAGACCAGCTCGGCGACGTCGACGTGCTTGCTGGTCAGGCCGCCGCGGAGCACGTTGTCGGAGTTCGCCATCACCTCGAACCCGAGGCCGTGCAGGTACGCGTGCACGTTCCCGGCCGGCAGGTAGACGGCCTGGAACCGTTGCAGCCGCACCCGGTTCAGCAGCAGCGCGGCGAGTACGCCGGGATCGTCGGGGAAGTCCGCGCACAACCGCGCGAGCGTCTCCCGCTCCAGTGCGAAGGCGTCACCGGCGTACCGCGCACAGGCCTCTCCCAGGGCGGCGACCAGCGGCCGGGTGGTGTCCCGGTCGTTGCTCATGATCTGGGTGAAGACGTCCTGGAGCTTGCCGTTGCGGAGCAGGTCGGTGCATTCCTCGAACCCGGCCGGCGCCAGCGCGTCCAGCATCGCGACCGTCGCCGCGAGCGGCCGGAAGCCGACCAGCGCGTCGAACGGGCCGAGCGCGATCAGGATCTCCGGCTTCGGCCAGGCGTCCTTGTAGTTGCGGTCACCGGCGTCCAGCGGGATCCCGGCGGCCTCGTCCCGCGCGTACCCGTCGATCGCCTGCTCGCGGGACGGGTGCGCCTGGATCGACAGCGGCTGCGCGGCCGCGAGCAGCTTGGCCAGGAACGGGAGCCGGCCCTCGAACCGCTCGGCCGTCTCCGCGCCGAGAATGTCGGCCGGCGCGGCCGACACCGCGTCGTACAGGGTGTCGCCGGACGGCAGCACGGACGGCGCGGACTCGTGCGCGCCCATCCACAGCTCGGCCTGCGGCCGGCCGTCCGGTTCCACGCCGGTCAGCTCGGGGATCGCGGTCCGCGAGCCCCAGGCGTAGTCCCGGACGGTGTTCTGCAGGCGGACTACCACGCTGGGTCCTCCGAAGGGTTCTTCGAGTCACCGGGATCCTCGTCGGTCGCCGAGCCATAGCGCCCCAGGCCGATGCCCAGGTACGCCGCGGCGTAGCGACCGTGCTGGGTCAGGGCGGCGTACCGGGCGATGTCGGTGCCGTCGGCCTGCGTGACCACGTGCACGCGGACGTCGTGCCGCTCCGCCTTGGCCTCCAGCTTGCGGCGGTGCTCGGCGACGCCGACGTCGTCCACACCGTCGTCCAGGATGACGAGCCCCGGCCGCAGCTCCTCCGGCTTGTCGAAGGGGTCGGCGAACAGGTCACGCGGAGGCTGGTTGAGGACCGGCAGCAGGTGCCCCGCGTCGGCCGCGAGCGCCGGCCGGCCGGTGGCCAGCCGCAGAGCCTCCACCACGCGCCGCGCGGCCCGTGCGGCCAGGACCGAGCCACCCCAGACCAGCGGCAGCGCGTCCGCCAGCATCAGGGCGAGGTCCTTCGCCGGGTTCGACGCCACGTCGTTGTTGGGCGAGCACTCAATCGCCACGTCGTCCAGCAGCGCCGCGACGGCCTTGTGGTCGACCTCCGGGCCGAGCTCCATCTGGTGCAGCGCCTGCAGTACGGCGACAGCCGACGCCAACTGGTCGTCGGACTGCGACGGCAGCCGGATGGCGTGCCGCGAACCGGCCGAGGCCCGGGCGACCGGGGAGTCGGGCGGGCAGGCGACCATCAGGCCGCAGCCGCGACGCTCCGCCTCCGAGGCGGCCGACACCGAGTCTGAGTCCTCGGTCGACCCGCTGAGCACGATCACCAGGTCGAGCGGTCCGGCCCAGCCCGGCAGCCCGGGGCCGGGCCAGGCGACGAACGGAACCGGGCAGACCGGCTCCAGTACGGCCCGGACCAGCCGGGCGTCCCGGCCGGCGGCCAGCACCGCGCGTGGCCGGAAGCCGCCGGCGCCGACCCTGCCCAGCGATTCCTCGGCCGCCTCCAGCTCGGCCCGGACCCGGGCACCGGCCATCGCCAGCCGCCGGAGCAGGTGGTCCGCCGCCTGCAGCGCGGCCGGGTCGTCCAGCCGCGAGTCGTCGAAGAAGCTCATCCGCGTCCTCGCTTCGCTCCGGGCACGGACGAGCCACGAAGCGGACTGTGCCTGATCAGGAACTCGCTTCGCTCGCTCATCAGTCGACCGGCGCCGCTTTCGTGTCCCGCGCCTCGTCGATCAGCAGGACCGGGATGTCGTCACGGACCGGGTACGCCAGCGCGCACGCGCCGTTCGTGCAGATCAGCTCGTTCGCCTCGTCGTCCACCCGGAACTCCGACCGGCACTTGGGGCAGACCAGGATGCTCAGCAGGTCCGGGTCCAGATTGACTGCCATTCAGTTCTCCTCCACCGATGCGCCGGTGATCAGGGCCAGTACTTCGTCGCGGACGCGTTCCATCGTGGCCCGGTCGTCCGCCTCGACGTTCAGCCGCAGCAACGGTTCCGTGTTCGACGCACGGACGTTGAACCACCACTGTCCCGCTGACACGGTCAGACCGTCCAGATGGTCAACGGTAATGCCGTCCCGGCCGCTGTAGGTGTCTTCGATCGCGGCCACCGTGGCGGCCGCGTCGCCGACCTTGTTGTTCAGCTCGCCGGACGCGGCGTACCGCTCGTAGTCGGCGAACCGCTCACTGGCCGGCTTGTCCTCCTCACCGAGCGCCGCCAGCACGTGCAGTGCGGCCAGCATGCCGGTGTCGGCCCGCCAGAAGTCGCGGAAGTAGTAGTGGGCGGAGTGCTCGCCGCCGAACACCGCGTCGGTCTCGGCCATCTTCTGCTTGATGTACGAGTGCCCGACCCGGGACCGCACCGGCGTGCCGCCGTGCTCGGTGATCAGTTCGGGCACGGCCTTGGAGGTGATCAGGTTGTGGATGACGGCGGAACCGGGGTGCTTGGCCAGCTCGCGAACCGCCACCGCGCCGGTGATCGCGCTCGGCGAGATCGGGTCGCCCTTCTCGTCCACCACGAAGCAGCGGTCGGCGTCACCGTCGAAGGCCAGCCCGAGGTCGGCGCCGAGCTCCCGCACCTTCGCCTGCAGGTCGACCAGGTTCTTCGGGTCCAGCGGGTTCGCCTCGTGGTTCGGGAAGTTGCCGTCCAGCTCGAAGTAGAGCGGGATGATCTCGACCGGACCGGTGGCGAACACGGCCGGGACGGTGTGGCCGCCCATGCCGTTGCCGGCGTCCACGACGACCTTCAGCGGACGGATGCCGCTCAGGTCCACCAGGTCGTGCAGGTGGTCGGCGTACGCGGTCAGCAGGTCCTTCTTCGTCACCTTGCCCGGTACGGCGCCGGCCGCCGGTCCCTCGGTGAGCGCCTTGGCGACCAGGTCGGCGATGTCGCGCAGGCCGGAGTCCGAGCCGACCGGAGCGGCGCCCGCACGGCAGAGTTTGATGCCGTTGTACTGCGCCGGGTTGTGGCTGGCGGTGAACATTGCGCCGGGCAACTGGAGCCGGCCGGAGGCGAAGTACAGCTGGTCGGTGGAGGCGAGGCCGATGTCGACCACGTCCGCGCCGGTGCTGGTCACCCCCTCGGCGAACGCGGCCGCCAGAGCCGGGCTGGACGGCCGCATGTCGTAGCCGACCACGACCGCCCCCGGAGACGCGAGGACGTCCAGGACCTCGACGAAGGCAGCCCCGGTCGCCCGGGCCACCGACTCGTCCAACTGGTCCGGGACGACCCCACGTACGTCGTACGCCTTGAAGATCGCAGCAACGTCAACCATGCGTGGACCCTATCCGGCCCACGCACGATCCCGTATCTCAGGCCTGATCGAACCAGCCCGGTGTCTTGCGGTGGTGGACCTCAGGGAGCTGCCGCGGGCTCGTCGGAGCCGCCCAGCCGACCGCGTTCGCGATGATCTGCTGGACCTCGGGCTGGTGGTACGTCGGGTACTCCTGGTCGCCCGGGCGGAAGTAGAAGACCCGGCCCTGGCCGCGGCGGTAGCAGCAGCCGGAGCGGAACACCTCGCCGCCGGAGAACGAGCTGACGAACACCAGCTCGTCCGGCTGCGGGATGTCGAACAGCTCGCCGTACATCTCCTCGCGCTCGATCACCAGCGGGTGCGGGATCCCCTGCGCGATCGGGTGGCCGGCGGCCACCGTCCAGAGCAGCTCGCGGTCGTTCTCCGACCGCCAGTCGAGCGAGCAGGTGGTGCCCATCAGCCGGATGAAGATCTTGCTGAAGTGCGCCGAGTGCAGCACGATCAGGCCCATCCCGGACAGCACGTGCCGCTGCACCCGCTCGACGACCGCGTCGTCGACGTCGCCGTGGGCCGCGTGCCCCCACCAGGTCAGGACGTCGGTCTCGGCCAGCACCTCCTCGGTGAGGCCGTGCTCGGGCTGCTGCAGCCACGCGGTCCGGACGACCACGTCGTCGCCGAGCTTGGCCCTGACCGCGGCCGCGATCGTCTCGTGCATGGTGTCGGGGTAGACCTTGCGGACGGACTCGTCCCGGCCTTCGTGGACGTTCTCGCCCCAGACGGTGACGCGAATCGGTTCAGTCATGGAGAACAACCTCTCGTCCCGCCTTCGCCGAGGCGTAGCAGGCGTCGATGACCTCGGTCCGGAGCAGCGCCTCGGACCCGTTGTGTGCGGCCCAGTCGCCGCTCCGGACGATCCGGACGAACTCCTGCACCACCGCGCGGTGGCCGAGCCCGGCGCCGGTGGCCGGCTTGACCTCGGCCGGTACGCCGCCGACGTCGGTGAAGATTCGCAGCGTGTCCTCGTTGGTGTAGTTCTGCACCTCGATCTTGGCGCCGCCGTCGGTGCCGAACAGCTCGATGCCGAAGTTGTCGCCCGGCGCCCGGTAGGTGGCCCAGCTGGTCTCCAGCTGCAGCGCGCCGCCGCCCTGGAGCCGCAGGTACGCCGTGGCCAGGTCCTCCACCTCGAACGCCGAGCCGAGCGTGTTCGCGTTCGGGTCGCGGCTGCCCTTGCCGCGCGGACCCAGCTCGGCGAACGTGTTCGCGCTCACCGTGGTGACCTGCGGCTCGCCCAGCAGGTGCAGGGCCAGGTCGAGGATGTGGACGCCGAGGTCGATCAGCGGGCCGCCGCCGGACAGCTCGCGGTTGGTGAACCAGCCGCCCATGCCCGGGATGCCGTTGCGGCGCATCCAGTGCGCCTTCGCGTAGTAGACCCGGCCCAGCTGGCCCTCGTCGATCTGATGCTTCAGCGCGGCCACGTCGCCGCGCTCGCGGTGGTTGAAGATGACCTTGAGAACCTTGCCGGACTTCTTCGAGGCCTCGACCATCGCGGTGCCCTCGGCGACCGTCCGGGCCAGCGGCTTCTCGCAGAGGACGTGCAGGCCCTTGTCCAGCGCCCTGAGCGCGATCGGGGCGTGCAGCTGCGTCGGCGTACCGATGCTGACCGCTTCCAGGCCCTCGGTCTCGAGCAGGTCCTCCCACTTCTCGTACAGGTGCGGGACACCGTGCTTGTCGCCCAGACCGGTCAGCGTGTCCTTCTCCAGGCCGGCCAGCGCTACCACCTCGACGTCCGGCAGCTCGGAGAAGGCCTCGAGCGCCGTCCGTCCGGCGAAGCCCAGTCCGACGACTCCGACGCGCAGTTTTTGATCGTTCACACCCACGATCCTCTCGCAATGACAACGAAGGTCACAAACCGGCTCCCACAGTACGGAACACGTTCGAACGCCGGCGGAGCGGGTGGCTCTGCGGTGTCCCGGGGTCGGTCAGTCGTCGTCGGACTCGAACTCGGGGTCGATCTGCTCCGGCGACAGTGCCAGTACATCGGCCAACTCGAGCACCAGCGCGGACCGCACCAGCCAGGCCAGGCTCGTGCCGGACCGCTCGGCCCGCAGCTCGATCGGACGCCGGAAGACGACGATCCGGTACGGCTCGTGCGACGTCCCGCCGGTGGAGTGGGTGAGTGGGATGTCAACCGCGTCGAGGTCCAGGTTCGGCACGTCCTCGATGGCGAACTCGACCCGGGTGACGACCTGCGGCAGGCGCTTCTCCAGCCGGGTCACCTCGATCGCGACCACCTCGTCGAACTGGGCCGCGGCCGACCGTTGCAGCGGCAGCCCGCGGGGCGCGAACCTGCTCGGCCGGCTGATAGGGCCGAGCATGCCGCGGCCGTGGCGGTCGATGTGCCTGCGATGACGGCGAGCCTCGGTCACGCGCTCAGCCTAGTGGGGGTAACGTCTGGTCGTGAGCATCGCCAGGATCTGTTCGCGCGCCGCCTGTCACAAGCCGGCTGTGTCGACGCTCACGTATGTCTACGCCGACTCCACCTGCGTGCTCGGCCCGTTGGCGACGTACGCCGAACCGCACTGCTACGACCTGTGTGCCGACCACGCCGACCGGCTGACGGCGCCGAACGGCTGGGAAGTGATCCGGCTCGCTCCGGACCCGGCCGCGGCCGGACCGTCTTCGGACGACCTGGAAGCTCTGGCCAACGCGGTCCGCGAGGCCGCCCGACCGCTGCCGCGGCCGGAGCCGGGCGCGGGCACTCCGGGCGCGCCCGTCGAGGTGGCCCGCCGGGGACACCTGCGGATGCTGCAGGACCCCGGCGCGAACACCTCCGAAGGCTGAACGACCCGCTACCTCAGCGCCGAACGCACGTCCGGCTGAGCGCCGAGCTGCGCGCGGAACACCAGTGAGGTGGTGAGCGGCCACGCGGCGACCTGGGCCACGTCGTCCTCGTCCGGCTCGGCCGCGGGCATCAGAGTCACCCCGGCGACGACCATGCCGCGCGTCTGCTCGACCATCAGGTACGTCGCCCGCGGCTGGGCCTTGAACGAGATCTGACTGGTCGCCCCGGCGATCACGTCGAGCGCGCGGGTGTCCAGCACCCGCCCGAGCGCGTCCCGCAGCTCGAACTTCACGCTGCCGGTCTTGCCCGGCGCGGTCACCTGCAGGATCGCCGGCTGCTTGTGCGCCGGCAACACCAGGTACGCCGGTCCGGTGAGCGGCTCGGCCGAGCCGACCGACGCGAAGTCGCTCCCGCTCGCGTCCACCATTCGCATGGACGCGGTCACCGGCTGGTCGGCCGACACCGTGATCGCACTCGGATCGCCGTGCAGTACCGGGTCGAGCCGGAGGCTCTTCACCGATCCGGCCGGGATCGCCACGGTCTCCAGACCGGCGGGCCTGAACGGGCCGTTCGGCCCGTGCACGGTCAGGCTCGCGGTGACCTGCAGATCCGACGGGTTGGCCACCGAGAGGATCCGCAGTCCGGCGCCCGGCGCCGCGGCGGGCACGAACACCTTCTTCGCCGGCGGTGCCGACGGGTTCAGCCAGTCCACGCCGGCGGGCTCGCTGCCCTTGGTCGCGTTGTCCCGCAGCGCCGCCGCGACCCGGCCACCGTTCGACTGGACGTGCAGCGCGATGTCCCGCAGGTTTCGCGCGACCAGGCCGAGGTACAGCTCGGACGTCCCGCGCGCCGGTACGACGATGCCGCGGGCGTTCGGCAGGTCCTGCGGACCGCTGCGCGCGTACACGGTCACGCTGACCTCGGCGTTGATGCTGTCCAGGTTGGTGAGCACGAGCACGTCCCGGCGGTCGCTCGCCCCGGAGGCGCCGACGAACCAGAAGTCCGAGCCCGGCAACTGGCACGGCGTACTCGCCATGCCCCGGTTCACGCCCTCGGTCGAGGTCGTCGTACTGGTGCCGACCGTGCCGGCCGAGAGCGGACCGACGCCGTGGATCATCAGCGGTGCGGGCTTGGCGACCGGAGCCGTCGACGCGATCTTGCCGCGGGCGAGCAGCGACCCGGCCGGGGCGGCCGTCTCCGGCAGGGGCGCGATCGTCAGCGGTGTCTCCTTGCCGGCGGCGGTCGGCGTGCCCTCGGGCAGCGTCGGCGACACGGCGTTCGTGTGGCTCGACAGCTTCCCGCCTCCGGCGAGCGCCGGGCAGGACAGCGACGTACGGTTCACCACCGTGCGGGTCGGCTCGTCCACCCCCTCCGCCCGGACCACCGGCTCCTTGGCGTGCGTCACGACGCCCAGCCCGGCAGCGGCACCCATCGCCAGCACACAGGCGCCGAGCCGGACTCGCGCGTCCGAGAACAGTCGCCTCATCGGTCCCTCCTCGCGTGGGTGCCGTGCGGGACGGCGACGGTCCGGCGGACGGTCGGCAGGCAGAAGACCAGCGCGATGAGCCACGCGATCAGGCCGAGCACCCGCCACACGCTGTGGGTCACGTCGGTCAGCGGCGAACTGCCGTCGATCTCCGACCGGTTCACCAGCCAGGCCGCGTCGCCCTCGGCCGCGCTGGCCCGGGTCAGCCCCGGCAGCGAGTCGAGTGTCGCCTGCAGCGTCGGGTCGACCGGCGCGGGCAGGTAGACGTAGTCGATCGCCAGGCCGGCCAACTGCCGGCCCTCCTCACCCGTGCCGCCACCGCCGAGGGTCGACAACACCTCGGTGACCGGCTTGCTCTGCTCCGCCGTGGGCGCCGTCTCCAGCGAACCCATCCGCGGTCCGCCGTCCTTGACCAGGGAGTACCGCATCGGGCTGCCCGAGTCCTTGCGCACGACCAGGATCGACGCGTCCTGCGGCGGATCCTGCGCGGAGATCAGGTACGCCGGGAGATCCTGCGCCGGCCCCCGCCACAGCGGACCGTCGGCACCGCGGACCAGCCAGAACCCGGCGGTCACGATCGACGTCACCAGCACGATGCCGAGCACTCCCTGCACGATGATCTCGGTGGACCTGCCGACCGAGTCCCAGGCGACCGTCACCGCGACGATCCAGCCCGCGGTCATCAGGAACATCAGCGGTCCACTGCCACCACCCAGCCGGCTGGCGACCAGCGTCCCGGCCAGCCCGGCCAGTGCGGCGAACCAGCCCAGCAACTCGTAGCGCTGCCGCGACTCACGCAGGAGGCTGAGCAGAGCGACCAGGATCAGTGGTACGACGAGCCACCAGGGCGTCGGCGCACCGATCGGCGTACCGGTCAGCAGGTGCGGAATGCTGTCACCCGGGCCGACGGCGGCCGTCGGCGGTCCACCTGCTTCCTGGCCGAGGCGCCACGGGTTCAGCACCAGCTCGATCGTCCACGGCAGCACCAGCAGCAGACCGAGTACGACGGAGAAGACGAGCTGGCGGCCTTGTCGACGCCACCCCAGACCGAGTGCGCCACCGATGACCAGTATCACGCTGACCAGCAGGCCCAACGCCGGCGTGAACGCGAACAGCACGGCCTGACAGATCCCGGCGAACCACGCGGCCCGCCAGCTGCCCTGAATGATCACGCGCCGGCGACGGGCGACGGTGTGCACGGCCGCACCGAGCAACGGCAGCACGATCGCCGCCACGCACGTCCCGATCCGTCCCTGCGTGATCGCACCATTGGTGAAGACGGCAAGCCCGTACGCCGACGCACCCCAGGCGCGGGCGGCACGGTCGACGACGAACGCGCGCAGCAGGGCCCATGCCGCCAGCCCGGCCAACGGCACAGCACCGAGCAGCAACAGGTTCATCGCACCGGACGGGCCGAACATCACCGTGGAGAAGGCCCAGAACTGTCCGAGCCAGGCTGGAGGCGTCACACCTGGCGGAGCGGCGGCGGCCGCGTGCCAGAGCGCGCCGAGTGTCTCGTGCGGAGGCAGCAACAAGGAGGACCGCAGAACACCGCCACCGATCAGGCTGCGGGCCGCGACGACCGCACCGATGGCGAGGAAGACCCACGCGATCAGGAACGGCCGGCGAATCAGTTGCCGTCGCCAACGAGGTTGGTCGACCGCCACCCGGGTCGTGGACTTGGCCCGGCGGGCGGTGGTGACGACCTGCTCCTCCGGCTCGTCCGCCCAGGCTTCGCGGATCCGCTCGGAGATCGTGCTGGTGGTCTCCTCCAGGTTGTGCCGCAACGCGTGCACCGACCGGGAGAACAGTGGCTTGATGTCGTCGTACGGGACGCGGTCGAGGCTGCGGCGGTTGCGGCGGGCCTGCGTCCAGCCGCCCGCGGGCAACGTGCCGAGGAGCGCGGTCCACTCGTCCACCGCACCGGACGGCGTCTTGCCGAGCAGGAACCAGACCGAGCGCAGGATCGTGCCGAGCAGGAAGCGCAGGATCAGCAGCGGCAACAGCTTGCCGGGCGCGTTCGCCAGCACGGTGTAGTACGCGTGCGAGCGGTCGAGCTGGTAGGCGTGCCGCCGGGTGCCGGCCAGCGCGCGCTCACCGGTCGCGGCGGCCTGCGCGTGGTAGACGACCGCGTCGGGAGCGACCCCGACCTTGTAGCCGGCCCGGCTCGCCCGCCAGCCGAAGTCGATGTCGTCGCGGAACATCGGCAGCCGCGGGTCGAACCCGTGCAGCGCCTCCCAGACGTCGCGGCGGACCAGCATGCCGGCCGAACTGACAGCGAGCACGTTCCGCAACTGGTCGTGCTGGCCCTGGTCGAGCTCGCCGTTCTCGATCCCGGTGTCGCGGCGCCCGCCGAGCGAGGTGGTCACGCCGACCTCGAGCAGCTCACGGTCCCGCGGCCACAGCCGCAGCTTCGGGCCCCAGACGCCGGTGCCCGGCGACATCGTAGCCTCAAGCAACAATTTCTCCAGCGCCTTGGGCGCCGGCGCGCAGTCGTCGTGCAGCAGCCACAGCCACTCGACCACGGGCATGTGGCCGTCGTCGCCGTACGGACCGACGGCCGACGGGATCGGCGCGAACCCGGCCGCCTCGATCCCGCGGGCGACCGCCGTACCGAAACCGGTCCGGGCGGACACGCTGACCACGGGCTCCACGCCGGGCATCGCAGCCAGCAACTCGGCCGTCTCGTCGGTGGAGCCGGTGTCGACCGCGATCAGCCGGTCCGGGCGCGGGTTCAGCGCCCACAGCGCCTCGGACAGCCGCGGCAGCCAGGCGGCGCCCTCGTGCCCGACCACCACGGCGGTGACGACATGCCGGATCCGCGGGCGGCCCATCGGGTCGTCGGTGTGGTCGGTCGGGAAGTCGACGGAGTCGAAGAACTCCCAACCGGCCGGAGCTTCTTGTTCCATGCGGAGCAGTGACACCTTTGCGGGGAAGGACGGCGTACGCCGCGACCGGGATCAACCGAAGGTCACGGCGAGGACTCACCATACAGCCGCCGCACGAGCGCCGGGAAAGCCGCAGGCCCCGGGCAGACGGTTCGTCCCGGGGCCTCGCGGAAAGCTCTGATCAAGTTGTGTGCCGGGTGCAGACCGTCAGACGGCCTTCTTCTTCAGCTTACGCCGCTCCCGCTCCGACAGCCCGCCCCAGATCCCGAAGCGCTCGTCGTTCTGCAGTGCGTACTCGAGGCACTCGCCCCGGACGTCACAGCCGAGGCAGACCTTCTTCGCCTCGCGGGTGGATCCGCCCTTCTCCGGGAAGAAAGCCTCCGGGTCGGTCTGGGCACACAGCGCCCGTTCCTGCCAGTTCGGCTCCTCCTCGATCGCCTCACCGTCGACAATCGCCATCAGGCCTTCTGTCACGGTACGACCTCCTCGACCCTGTTCGTTCCCCTGTACATGTGGGTTTGCGGTCCACATGCCTGACCTCGTCCGTCCTGCGCTCTGCAACGGTCCCCGATACCGAGTGTCCAACGAACGACACGGTTGAAATTACATTCCTGCAATCCACGAAAGTCAAGCCGTGGTCTGCTATTGGCAT
The DNA here is from genome assembly GCF_004348725.1 of Kribbella turkmenica. GTDB lineage: Bacteria > Actinomycetota > Actinomycetes > Propionibacteriales > Kribbellaceae > Kribbella > Kribbella turkmenica. Next base: position 5,282 of record NZ_SMKR01000154.1, on the reverse strand, counting down.
CATCCGCAACACGGCTGCAAAAGAAGGAGAGGCCTGCGTACACAGGCCTCTCGCTTCCAGGTGGTACCTCGCGCACTGCGGAAAGCCGTGATCCCGCGTGTTTCGGCAAGGGCTTGCTGCCTTGTCCGCAAGGCAAATCGCCCCCGGACGGCGTGACCAGGCAGGTGCCGGATCAGGACGGCTGTGACCACCAGCCCTGCTGCCCCTGGCCCTGCTGCTGTCCCGGCTCGTCCTTGTCGGAGTCCGAACCCCGCGGATCCACGCGGGTTTCGTCGGCCGCCTCGGGTGCCGGCGACTGCGCCTCGGGCTGGGCGGCCGGCTGCTCGGCAGCCGGAGCCTCCTCACCCGGCCAAGCCTGCTCGCCCTGCTGCCAGGTCTGCTGAGCTTCCGGCTGACCCTGCTCGGCCTGGCCCGACCAGGCCTGCTGAGCCTCGGCCTGCTCCGGCTGGCCCTGCTCGGCCTGCTGGCTCGGCCACTCCTGCTGCGGGTAGTCCTGTCCGGACGACCACTGCTGCTGACCGGCGTCGCCGCTCCACTGCTGCTGCTGTTCCTGCGGCCACTGCTGGCCTTGCTCCTGGCCGGGCCACTGCTGCTGGCCTTCGGCGCTCCACGCTTGCGTCGGCTCGGCGTGCTGGGCCTCGCTGGACCAGCCCTGCTCAGGCCCGCCGTGGCGCTGCTGAGCCTCCGCCTCGCCGGCGGACCAGTTCTGCTGCTCTGCCTGCTGCCAGGCCTGCTCCTGCGGCCACTGCTGCTCGCCGCCCTGCGCCGCCGCGTAGCCACCGGCAGCGCCGGCAGCGGCCCCACCGGCGGCAGCCGCGCCGTAACCGCCGTACTGGCCCTGGCCCTGGTCGTACTGGCCGTACTGACCCTGCGGCTGGCCGTAACCGCCCTGCTGCTGCCCGTACGGCGCCTGGGGGCCGTACTGTCCCTGCTGGCCGTACTGGCCCTGCGGCGCGAACTGACCCGGCTTCGGCGCGCGGACCGGCGCCGGCAGCGCCTGGTAGGTCTTGAGGATGTAGAGCCCGGCGGCGGCGTACAGCGCGAGGCCGCCGAGTGCGTAGATGAAGCCGACGATCTTCAGGCCGGCGGCGCTCGTCTCGGCGAACCCGGCGAACGCGGTGATCAGGCCGAGCAGCACGACCACTGCGGTGATCACCAGTGAGACCAGGGCGACGGTCCGCGCGTTCGGGGTGCGCTCGCCGAGGTCGTTCACCAGCCAGACCGAGCCGGCCAGCGAGAGAAGGATCACCAGCGCGGTGAGTCCGGGCGGAGTGAGCGTGCCCTGCACCCCGCCGGCGGCAGCGGTGAAGCCGGCACCGCCGACGAACAGGCGAATCAGCGAAGCCAGCGCGATCAGGCCGGCGAAAGCGAGCAGGATGTACGCGACCGGCTCTCTGAGCTTCTTGGTTGCGTCGGTGACCACGAGGGCTCCTCGGGATGTTGGGGGCCGTACAAACAGCTGTGCGGTTGGTTATGACCCACCGCAGCATAGTCGTGCGGTGGTCCGACGCATTGACGACTCGTGCAGACTCTTCCCATGCGATTGACAGTGCTCGCCGGTGGTATCGGCGGATCCACCTTCCTGCGCGGGCTGCTCAAGGCCCGGCCGGACGCCGAGATCACCGTGGTGGGGAACACCGCGGACGACATCACCCTGTTCGGGCTGCGGGTCTGCCCCGACCTCGACACCGTGATGTACACCCTCGGCGGCGGCATCTCGGCCGAGCGCGGCTGGGGCCGTGAGGACGAGACCTGGGTGATCAAGGAGGAGCTCGCGGCGTACGGCGTCGAGCCGACCTGGTTCGGGCTCGGCGACCGGGACGTGGCCACCCATCTGGTCCGTACCCAGATGCTCGACGCCGGGTACGGGCTGACCGCGGTCACCGAGGCGCTGTGCCGGCGTTGGGACCTCCCCGTACGGCTGCTGCCGATGAGCGACGACCGGATCGAGACCCACGTGGTGGTCGACGACCCGGACCAGCCCGGCCGGCGCAAGGCGATCCACTTCCAGGAGTACTGGGTCCGGCTGCACGCCGAGGTCCCGGCGCACCAGATCATCGCGGTCGGCCAGGACAAGGCCAAGCCCGCGCCCGGCGTGCTGGACGCGATCGCCGACTGCGACGCGGTCATCCTGCCGCCGTCGAACCCGGTCGTCTCGATCGGCACCATCCTCGGCGTCCCCGGGATCCGCGACGCCGTGCGGGAGACTTCGGCCCCGGTCATCGGCCTGTCGCCGATCATCGGCACCGGCCCGGTCCGCGGCATGGCCGACAAGGTGCTGGCCGCGGTCGGAGTGGCGTCGACCGCCTCGGCCGTCGCCCGGTACTACGGTTCGCGCGCGACCGGCGGCGTACTGGACGGGTGGCTGATCGACATCTCCGACGCCATCCAGGCCGATTCGATCGCGGGCGCCGGAATTCACGTCCAGGCGGTGCCGTTGTGGATGACGGACGAGACCAAGACCGCCGCCATGGCCGAAGCGGCGCTGATCCTCGCGGAGGCAGTCCGGCAATGAGGAAGCACCTGGAGATCTGTCCGGTCACCGGCCTGCCCGAGGTGGTGGCCGGGGCCGACCTGGCCGCACTGATCGGTGACGAGGCCGACCTGCGCGACGGCGACGTGGTCTCGGTGACGTCGAAGATCGTCAGCAAGGCCGAAGGGCGGGTGACCACCGGGACCCGCCAGGAGGCGGTGGACGCCGAGCTCGTCCGGGTCGTCGCCCAGCGCGGTGAGACCCGCATCGTGCAGACGCGGCACGGCCTCGTCATGGCCGCCGCCGGCACCGACACGTCCAACACCGCGCCCGGCACGGTCCTGCTGCTGCCGGTCGATCCGGACGAGTCCGCCCGGCAGTTGCGCACGGCGCTGAAGGAGCGATACGACGTGAACGTCGGAGTCGTCGTCACCGACACCCTCGGCCGCCCGTGGCGCAACGGTCAGACCGACCTCGCCATCGGCGCCGCTGGGATCCGGGTGATGGAGGACCTTCGCGGTACGACGGACAGCCACGGCAACGTGCTCGCGGTGACCGAGCCGGCGCTGGCCGACGAGATCGCGAGTGCGACCGAGCTGGTCAAGGGCAAGGCGGACGGGGTCCCGGTCGCCGTACTGCGGGGGCTCGGGGACGCCGTACTCCCGATCGGCGAGCACGGACCGGGCGCGCGGGCGCTGGTACGGGACGCCGAGCTCGACCTGTTCAGCCTTGGCACACGGGAGGCCGCGCGGGCCGCCGTACTGGAGCGGAGGGCGCCGGCCGGGCCGCGCGAGGTGGATCCGTCGCTGTGGGACGGGCTGCTGGACGAGGACGTCCACGTCGAGCTGCTTGACAACGCTGTCACGCTGTTCGGGGACGAACCGGTCGCGGTCGGCGTGCTGGCCGAGCGGATCGCCGTGCTGCTGCACGCCGAGGGGTACGGCGTCGAGCTCCGGACCGGACCGGGCAATGAGGCGACGATCACGTTCGGCTCACGGTCGAAGTAGTTTTCTAGGCAACCTCTCAGGGTCGGTGCGTACACTGCATCCGCACGGCGGCGCCTCGGCCGCCCCGATCCGGGAAGACCAACACTGTGGGTAAAGCGTCGTCGCAGAAGCAGTCGCGCCGCGAGATGATCGAGAAGATGCAGCGGGACCAGGCGCGGGCCGACCGCAACCGCACCCTGCTGATCGTGGTCGCGTCGATCGTGGTCGGGCTCGCCATCATCGCCTACCCGGCGATCAGGCTGATCCAGGACTCCCGGACCAAGGACCAGGCCATCGCCGAGTTCGGCGTGGCCGCCTCGGCGGCGTCGTGCGACCAGGTCACCAACGACGACGGCGGCGGCACCCAGGACCACCGGCCCGACGGCGAGCGGATCACCTACCCGGTGTCGCCGCCCTCCTCGGGTCCGCACTACGCGGTCTGGGCGCCGTTCAGCAAGAAGTTCTACACCGTGGACGACCGCCCGGCCGTCGAGAACCTGGTCCACAACCTGGAGCACGGCTACACCATCCTCTGGTACCGCGACACGCTGCCCAAGGAGCAGATCGACGAGATCGAGAAGATCTCGAAGGCCAAGCTGCCGGACAGTTCGGTGGGCAAGTTCATCGCCGCCCCGTTCAAGCAGGACGAGGGCAAGGGCTGGCCGGACGGCAAGAACCTCGCCTTCGCCCACTGGAGCGCCCCCGACGCCCAGAACAAGTCCCTCGGCCACCGCCAGTTCTGCGGCTCCGTCAGCGGCGAAGCCCTCCAGCAGTTCATCGAGAAGTACCCCGCCGCCGACGCCCAGGAACCCAACGGCGGCTGACCCCGCTCCCCGGCCGCCGCCGAAGGACAGCCTTCGGCGGCGGCTTTCTGTTGCGCCTCGGGCGGTTTCAGCCGGTGTGAAGAATACGGAAGCTCCTGAGGTCGGCTGGGTCCCGGTCGATGACCTGGGTCGGTGGCCAGGTCCACTGCCAAACGTCGATACCTGGTGTGCGGGAGAACTGGATCCGCCCACGAGTGCCGTCGACCGCGACGTGCGGCCAGGCGTCGGCGATGCGCTTGCGGTCCGTGCCGTGCGAACGCAGTACGTCGGCCAGCACGGTCATCGCGTCGTACCCCTCGAAGGCAACGAAGGACGGCGATCCACCGAGCCGTTCACGGAGCGCCGTCTCGACTCGCGTGCCGAGCGGGGTGAGCCGCTCCGGCAGGTAGCGCAGGAACGGAATCCCGGCACCGTCCTCACCCAGCAACGCGGCCCACTCGGCGAACTCCGGCTGCCCGGCCGGCGCACCGATCAGAACGTCGGCAAGGCGCCTGTCGCGGCGGACAGCCGTCACGATCGACACCGCCGGCTTCGGCACACCGACCAGCAGAAGCAGCGCCGTCGCACGATGGCCGACGAGTTCGTCGCACATCGCCGCGGGGTCGAGCGAGCTCACGTCGAGTTCGACGACAGTCCCGCCGCGTGAAGCGAAGTACTCCTGGAGAATCCGGGTCCCGGCTGCCCAGTACACACTCGGCACAGTCGCCACGGCGATCCGCTGGTGACCCGCCTCGACAAGGAAGTCGGCGTACACCCGCCACCCACGAGACTGCGGCGGGCACAAGCGCGCGACCCACTCCGTCGGCTGCTCGGTCAGCGCGTCGAGCACCGCCGACGAACACAGGTACGGCAAGCCGAGAACGTCGGCCCTGGCCGCAACCGCCCGAGCGACAACGCTGTGATACTCCCCCACCAACGCAGCCACCCCTGACCCAGCCAACTCCTCCACCGCCACCACGGCCTTCTCCGCATCAGCCGCCGTATCCCGCACCACCAACT
>NZ_SMKR01000153.1 GCF_004348725.1 Kribbella turkmenica | reverse complement strand
TGCAGGCGGCCTCCTGGTCATCGGCGGGCCCGCACCAGAGCGCGACCGCCTCGTCCAGCATGCTCATCCCCCCGACGAGATTGCCCGCCTGCACCTGGGCGAGCCCGCCGTCGGCGAGCGCCTTCGCCTCCAGGTCGACGTCTCCGAACCTGCGCGCCCGGTCGAGGGCGAGCTCCGCCCGCCTCAACAGCTCGTGTGGGTCGTCTACGTCGCAGCCGACCCCCGCGAGCGCCACCCAGCCCTGTTCCACGCACGCCGGCTCGTCCTCCAGCAGCCGGGCGGCCCGGTGGAACCACACGCGGGCCGCCGCCCGGTTGCCACTGAAGGTCTCGAACGCCCAGCCCAGACGCGCACAGGCCATCGCCGCCTGGCGCGCGTCGCCGGCCGCGGTGAACCGGCGCACGTCGGCCGACAGCTGGTCCATCCCCGCCTGGATGTCACCCCCGTCGAAGGCGGCCATGGCGGTGGACCTCGCCGCGCTGGCATGCGTTTCCGGCTCCCTGGCCACGCTTCGATGGTAGGACTGCGGAGAGAGTCCCACCTATGGGTCTGGTGAACAAGACGGCCGCCGCGCAGCCGCGCGGATTGTAAGCGGGCTCCCGGGCACGGTCCGCTTCTATCGCCTCGGCGGTATCGCTACCACCAGCAGTACCTCCACAAGAACCCCAACGGCTACCGCTGCCACTCCAACACCGGCGTACCGTTCCCCGCCGACGTCTGAAAGTTCCAGCATTAGAACGAGGGCGTCACCTCGTGTGGCGCCCTCTCCGTTGGCAAGCCGTTGCTGGTCGGCCAACAAGACCTCGGTACTACCGAACACTCGACCGGTCGGCGTGCTTGCGCACGTCAAGTACACCCAGCCGGCCACGAGTCGGGCTCCTGTGGGGCCGGCACAGTGCGGTGCACCTCGATCAACACAACCTGGGAAACGTCCTCGACGACCGCAGGAGCATCAACCCGGCGGCACCCTGCGCAGAGGCCGCCTGCCGCCGCGGGCGAAGATGTCAGGCTGCCGAGCTCGGAGCGGTCCGGGAGACCGGCTTGACGTGGGCGAAGGCGCTGCGGGCGTTCCAGGTGGGGAAGGCTCGTACGAGCCAGGACGGGCCGTGGAGTTGAATGCGGCGGTCGCGGACGGCTTCGGCCCAGCTGAGCCGGCCCGCGTGCCATTTGACGAAAGCCTCGGCCTCCGCCGTGATGTAGAGGTCCTCGTCGACGCCGGGGTATGTCTTGCAGATTTCGGTGTCTCCGTGCTCGATCAGGAGCCAGTACCGTTCGATGCGTCGGTGGGCCGTGAAGTCGAACCGGATGACGACGCGCCGGTGCGGTAACCGATCCCGGCGGAGCATGTTGCACATCGACCACAGGGCGACAAAGGGATCAAGATGCTCGGGCGCGATCTCCAGCCAGGCAGCGCCCCACTCGCCGAGCGACACGCAGACCTTGAAGAGGTCGTGCCCCGCGGGCGTGAGCTCGTAGTGGCACCCGCGTCCATCGGGCTTGGGCGCCGAGGTGACGATACCGAGCCGTTCGAGCTGCTTGAGGCGCTGCGAGAGCAGCGTGCGGGAGAGCCCGGGCGCGCCCTCCAGGATCTCGCCGAAGCTTCCGCAGCCCAGCCGGAGGTTGCGGATGATCAGCGGCGTCCAGCGCTCGGCGAAGATCTCCGCGCCCCGAGCGATGGGGCAGTACTGGCCATAGGTCCGCATGACGCCAGTGTCTGTCCGCTGCGCTCGGACGTGAAGTGCAGATTCTTGACTTCACGACCGGGGCCTCCGGCGATGCAATGGTGCCGTCGACGGCCCGCCGATGACGTCGGCCACCGATCAAGTCGGCCACCTGCGTGAGGAGGTAATTGCCATGGAGATCGACGGATTCCGGGGCCTGCTGATCACCGCCGACGATGCCGAGTACGACACCGCCCGAGCCGTCTGGAACGGCGCCATCGACCGGCGCCCCCGGCTGATCGCGCGGTGCAGCGAGACCGCCGACGTGGCCGCGGCCGTGCGCTTCGCCCGCGAGCACGACCTGGAGATCGCCGTACGGGGCGGCAGCCACAACGTGGGCGGTACAGCGGTGTGCGACGACGGTATCGTCATCGATCTTTCGGCCCTGCGCGCCGTGTGGGTCGATCCGATCGGCCGCACCGCCCGGGTGCAGGGCGGCGCACTGTGGAGCGACGTCGACCACGAGACCCAGGCCCACGGTCTGGCCACCACCGGCGGCATCGTGAGTCATACCGGCGTCGCCGGGCTCACCCTGGGAGGCGGCCTCGGCTGGCTCATGCGAAAACACGGGCTCGCCGTCGACAACCTGCTCGCCGCAGAGGTGGTCACCGCCGAGGGCAGCATCGTTCGGGCGTCCACCGACGAACACCCCGACCTGTTCTGGGCGTTGCGAGGCGGTGGCGGCAACTTCGGCGTCGTCACCTCGTTCCACTTCGCGCTGCACCCCCTCGGCCCCGACGTCCTCGCCGGCCCGGTCTTCTGGGCGGCCGAAGACACCGCCGAAGTGATGCGCTTCTACCGGGACTTCATTGCCGAAGCCCCTGACGAACTCGGCAGCCTGGTCAGGCTCGGCACCGTCCCTGCTCTGCCGGGCATCCCCGCTGATCTGCACTGGCGGCCGGCCATCGCCGTCAGCTGCTGCTACGCCGGCGCCGTGGAAGACGGCGAGCGTGCGGTACGGAGCCTTCGCCGGCTGGGGACACCGCTCGTGGACCTGCTCGCACCCACGCCGTACGTCGCGCACCAGCGTGCCATCGACGACACCGTGCCCCATGGGTGGCACTACTACTGGAAATCCACGAACCTCGCCGGGCTCTCCGACGATGCCATCGCTGTCATCGCCGACCATGCCTACGCCGCCGGCTCGCCCCGGTCGATGGTGGTGATGTTTCACATGAGAGGTGCCGTCGCCCGAGTGCCCCACGACGCCACTGCCTATGCCGGTCGCGACGTCGCCCACAACATCGTCATCGAAGGAGTGTGGTTACCTGACGAAGCGGGCGAGCACGCTGCGGCCGAGAGCGCGTGGGCGCGGCGGTTCCTCGAAGCCCTCGAACCAGTCCGAGCCGGTGGCGTCTACGTCAACTTCCTTGACGCCGACGACGACCCCAGCCGCATTCGAGAAGCCTACGGCGATCACCTCTGGCGGATCGCCGAAGTCAAGGCCAAGTACGACCCGGACAACGCGTTCCACCACAACAAGAACATTCCTCCAGCATGAGATCCACCGGCGCGGTGGATGGTGGACCCAGGACGAGCTTCGTCGCCTGTCCGCACCGATGTCGTCGCCTTCTCGCGGCGCTGTGCCGGACGTACTGTGCTGGCAGTCCTCTCCGAGGGAGCGTGCGATTTCATGAAGAAGTTCTTGCGCAGTTGCGCCGTCCTTGCGGCCAGTGTCCTGCTGGTCACCACCGCCACGCCCGCCGGGGCCATCGTCGGCGGCGCGCCGGACAACGGCGAGCACCCGTACGTCGGGCAGCTGCTGTTCTACGTGCCCGACGCGATCGACCCCCGGTTCGACGATCCCGGAGCCTGGTTCAACTGCACCGGCACGCTCATCGATGCGGACACCGTCGTGACGGCCGGCCACTGCACGTTCGCCGTCGGTGTCGAGGGCGAGGTGCCGGACAACCCGTTGTTCGGTGGTACGGACGTCTGGTTCTCGGTCTCCGAGGCTCCCGACTACTCGGTTCTGCCGGCGAGCTCGACGTTCGTGCCGGATCGGAACGAGCAACGCTACGAGACCTGGTCCGCACTGCTCGATGCCAGTGACGAGTGGTCCGAGGCGGAGTCGACGTTCACCCATCCCGAGTACGTCGACGCGGCGTTCTTGCTGCACGACCTCGGTGTCGTCGAGCTGAGTGAACCGATCGAGCTCGACGAGTACGGATCGCTGCCGACACCCGACTACCTCGACCAGTACGCCGGCAAGGCGAAACAGCGCGCGTTGTTCGAGTCCGTCGGGTACGGCCTCGAGGACAGCGGCCCGAAGTTCTCCCTCGGCGGCGACACCCGCCGGAAGGCCGACCGCCGGCTGATCAGCTTCCGGGGCGCGTACGGTCTGCGCGACATCGCGGTCATGTTCTCGCACGCGCAGGGCGGTTCGACCACCGGAGGCACCTGCTTCGGCGACTCGGGCGGTCCGACGTTCGACATCACCAGCCCGGCGATCGCCGAGCAGAACATCATCGTCGCGGTCACGTCGTTCGGCCTGAACTACAACTGCAACGCCAGCGGCAGCTACCGGATCGACCAGCCCGAGGACCTGGTCTTCCTGGCAGACCCGGCGGGCGCCTACAACTGACGCCTGACAGTCGAAAGCGCCAGAACTCCCACGAGTCCTGGCGCTTTCAGGCTCGCCCGTGAACGGTCAGCCCATGGACTTCTGGCCGTCGATGGATTCCCGGATGATGTCGGCGTGGCCGGCGTGCTGGGCGGTTTCGGCGGCGATGTGCAGCAGCACGCGGCGGACGGACCAGAAGACACCCGGCGGCTGCCAGGGGGCGGCCGGGAGCTCGTAGGTCTGGTCGAGGTCGAGGGTGCGGACGAGGTCGTCGGTGGCGGCCGCGACCTTCTCGTACTCCGCGAGTACGCCAACCAGCGTCTCGGTCTCGGTGAGCCGGAACTGGCTCTCCCACTCGGCGATCATCTCCGGGGTGAACTCGACCTCCGCCGGCACGTCGTCGCCGCCGCCGGCCTGGGCGAACTCGGCCCACTTCCGTTCGAGCGCGGTGACGTGCTTGATCAGCCCGCCGACTGTCAGGGCGCTCACCGTACTGCGAGTGTTCGCCTGTTCGTCGGACAGACCTTGCGCGGTGTACCCGAGGAAGTAGCGATGCTTGCTCAGGAGGTCGAGGATGTCAGCCCGTTCACCGGTCACGATCTGCTCGTTCGTCGTCATCCTGCGAACCTAAGAGTGATGACGGCCAGCCCGTGTCCTCTACTCGAGACGATGCGCGTTCAAAATTGGCTGACAGGCTGCTGAGATCGGTTGTCCCGGGTTAGGGTGCCGTGGGGCCGCCGATCTGTTGCTGACAAAGGGTTCTCGTCAAGAGGGGGCATCACCGTGGGTACAGTCACGACCAGCGACGGCGTCGAGATCTTCTACAAGGACTGGGGCAGCGGCCAGCCGATCGTCTTCAGTCACGGATGGCCGTTGTCGGCCGACGACTGGGACGCCCAGATGCTGTTCTTCCTGCAGCAGGGGTACCGCGTCATCGCTCATGACCGCCGGGGTCACGGCCGGTCCACCCAGACCGGTGACGGTCACGACATGGATCACTACGCCGACGACCTGGCCGCCGTGGTCGAGCACCTCGATCTGCACGACGCCATCCACGTCGGCCACTCGACCGGGGGCGGCGAGGTCGCCCACTACCTGGCCCGCCACGGCGAGAGCCGGGCCGCGAAGGCCGCGCTGCTGTGCGCGGTCCCTCCGCTGATGGTGAAGACCGACGCCAACCCCGAGGGGCTGCCCAAGGACGTCTTCGACGACCTGCAGGCGCAACTGGCGGCGAACCGGTCCGAGTTCTACCGCGCGCTGCCGTCGGGCCCGTTCTACGGGTTCAACCGGCCGGGCGCGGAGTCGTCCGAGGCGGTCATCGCGAACTGGTGGCGCCAGGGCATGATGGGCGGCGCGAAGGCCCACTACGACGGCATCGTCGCGTTCTCCCAGACCGACTTCACCGAGGACCTCAAAAGGATCACCATCCCGGTGCTGGTGATGCACAGCGAGGACGACCAGATCGTGCCGTATGTCGCCTCGGGCCCCAGGTCGGCGGAGTTGCTCGAGAACGGGGTCCTCAAGACCTACAAGGACTTCCCGCACGGCATGCCCACTACCCACGCCGACGTGATCAACGCCGACCTGCTGGAGTTCCTGCAGTCCTGATCACCGAAACCGGGGCACCGGACAGCGACTACCCTTCGGCGGAAGCGGAAATGGAAGGGGCTGCCGATGGCTGCCGGATATGCGATCCGGGCGTTGCAGGACGGGGATCCGGAGGTGATGTCGGCTGCGTTCACGGCGCTGGGGTGGGACAAGCCGGTGAGCCAGTACGAGAGCTATCTGGCTGAGCAGCGCGCCGGCCTACGCGACGTCCTGGTGGCCACGGTCGACGACGAGTTCGCCGGGTACTTGACGGTGCGGTGGGAGTCGGCGTACTTCGGGGCGGTCCCGGAGATCCAGGACTTCAACGTCCTCCCGCCGTACCGGCGCCGCGGGATCGGCAGCGGCCTGATGGACGCCGCCGAGGACCGGGTCGCCGAACGGTCCGCGGTCGTCGGCATCGGCGTCGGTCTGTACGCCGCCTACGGCACCGCCCAGCGGATGTACGTCCGCCGCGGGTACATCCCCGACGGCCGCGGCCTCATGTACGACAACCGGCCGGTCCCACCCGGTGAAACCATCCGCAACGACGACGCCGCCAACCTCATGTTCACCAAGACCCTGGGTGAGGCCGGCTCGAAGTGAGCTGGGCGCCGTCCGGCAGGCCAGCGCCGTGCCTCGGGTTCGGGGGCCCGAGGCACGGCTGTCGTGGGCTACGGGATGGCGGTGAGGTTGAAGGCGTAGCGGGCGGTGGAGTCGGCGATCGCGTCGGCGTTGACGTCAAGGGCGGTGAGGTTCGGGTTGGCGATGGTGTCGCAGGCCTGGTGGTAGCAGGCGTCGTACGCGACTCCCGCCGTACCGCCGAACAGGGCCGCCTCCGCCGGTGTCTTGATGCCTTCGGCGCCGGTGAAGATACCGCCGGCGGGGATGCCGGCTGCGATGAACGGGCCGTAGTCGGAGCGGCCGTCGAAGTCGGTGCCGACGGTGGCGAGGCCGCGGCTGGTGAAGAAGTCCTCCAGCTGGTTCTCGATCTGCGCCGATCCGGGCGGTCCGGCCGGTGCGCCGGTCGCGTCGGAGTCGTCACCGTCGTACAGCTTGTAGGCGTAGTTCGGCGAGGCGACCATGTCGAAGTTGAGGTACAGCCTGATCCGGTCCCGCTCGGCGGCGGTCAGGCCCTCGACGTACTGGTCGGAACCGAGCAGCCCGATCTCCTCGGCGGCCCAGAACGCGAACCGGACCTTGTTCTTCACCGGGAAGTTCCCGATCTGCAGCGCGGTCTCGAGGATGGCCGCCGTGCCCGAGCCGTTGTCGTTGATGCCCGGGCCTGCCTCGACGCTGTCGAGGTGCGCGCCGACCATCACGACGTTGTTCGGGTCACCCTTGCGGGTCTCGCCGATCACGTTGTAATCGGTGCCTAGCGTCAGCGTGGAGTCGACCTTGAGCCGGACGGTGGTGCCCGGATTCGCGGCCAGTTCGTTGCCGACGGCGAAGCTGGCGAAGACCATCGGGATCCCGGCCCGCCACTCACCGATGTCGAGTGCGAACGCGTCGGTCCGGCCCGGCTGGCCTTCGTTGAAGACGATGACGCCGACGGCGCCGGCGAACCCGGCGTTGCGCACCTTGGTGACGAACGGGCACGTGCCGCGCTGGATGAGCGCGATCCGGCCGGCGACGAAGTCGGCGAAGTCGGACATCTCGCAGCCGCTCGTCGACGACGGAGAGGGCGCCGGCGGCAGGGTCAGGTCGACCGCTTGGACCTGCGCGGTCACGTCACCCGCCGGTGACGGCCGGAAGGTGAAGAACTCGGAGTTTGCGGTGTAGGTCTTGGCCACCGGCGACACCTGGTTCAGGACCGGTGGGCTGTTCTCCACCCAGTTCTCGACGAAGTTGATCGGGTCGAGCGTGACCTGATAGCCGGCGCGTTCCAGCCGCTGCGCGACGTACTCGGCCGACTGTTCGTAGCCGTTGGTCCCGGCGGCGCGGTTGCCGCCGTTGTCGTCGGCGATCGCCTGCAGGGCGACCATGTGCTGGTTCGCGTTCTGTCCGGTGACCTTCTTGACCAGCAAGTTGGCGTACGTCTCCTCCTTCGGGACGGCGCTGGCCGGGACCTGTTGGACGGCGACCAGAGCGATGGCCGCGGCGATGCTGACGGCGCCGATGGCGCCACGACGAAACTCACGCATTCGTTCCCCCCACAAGCGGATTGAGCAGTTCCCCCAGGCCGCGCGCTCCTCGCAATGTATCCGAGCCGGCAGCGAGCGGCCAGAGGTCAGCATTCCGGAAGGGGAACGTCCGGAACCGGCTCTACCGTGGGCCCCATGGGGTTCATGGACAGGTTGTCGGGGAAACGACTCGAGCAGCTGGACCTGCGGGCCGCGCTGATGCGCGACGTCGACCTGCGGGACGCACGATTCGAGCGAGTGGTGCTGACCGGGACCAGGATGCGTGGTGTGGAGCTCGGACACGTGACGATCGACGGCGACATCGAGGACCTGGTCATCAACGGCGTCGACGTCGCCCCCTTCGTGTACGCCGAGCTGGACCGCCGCTACCCGGATCGCGCGAAGATGCGCCCGACCGATCCGGCGGGCTTCCGGTCGGCGTGGGACATCCTCGAACGCCTGTGGGACGGGACGGTCAGGCGGGCCCGGGTGCTGCGGCCGGAACAGCTGCACGAGCGGGTCGACGGCGAGTGGTCGTTCATCGAGACGCTGCGCCATCTGGTTTTCGCGACCGACGCCTGGGTCGGACGGGTGATCCTCGGCGATCCGCGGCCATGGGACGCGCTCGACCTTCCGTTCGACGGGATGGCCGACGTACCAGGTGTCCCACGGGATCGCACCGTCCGTCCGTCGCTCGACGAAGTACTTGCCTTGCGCAACGACCGGATGGCGATGGTGCGGCGCCTTGTCGACAATCTGACCGTCGACCGGCTGGACGCCCGCACCACCCCGGTCCCCGAACCCGCCTGGCCCGACTCCATCAGCTACGCCGTCCGCGACTGCCTCCTCATCGTCCTCAACGAGGAATGGCAACACCGCCTCTACGCCGAACGCGACCTCGACGCCTTGGAGTCCTGATTTCACCTGGAGGTCAGCCAGGCGCGTTGTTGGCGGGCGGCGGTGCATCTGCAGGTCGGGGTATTGCGGAGGAGAGCGGCCGGGTGTCGCGCGCCTGGCGATCCGCCTGCTCAACCGGGCAACGACGGACTGGCCTCGTGCTCCGTGGCGGCCGGCTCCTGGGGACGCATGCGGCATGGAACGACGAACCCTTACGCCACCGGGAAATCACGCCCCGCTCGACCACCGACTACCTCCGCGACCAGGCGAGCGGTCTGCCCCGGCGCGAGTCGTCGGTCGTCAACGGGTCGGCGTGGCGGTGGAAGACCTTCCACTCCCCGTTCTCGCGGCGGTACAGCTGCGTGACCCGCAGCGTGTACGTCCGCGGCCCGACCAGATCGCCCGGCGGGGCAGGGCATCACCGTTGTGGATCGCCACCTCGGCGTCCCGCAGCCTCGTCGTCACCCACTCCAGGAAGTCCTCTCGATCGGTCATGGTCCCCCCTTTCCTGGTTCGGTTGAACGGTGGACCGGTCGGCTGCATCAGGGATCAGGTTCCCGGCCTCCCGGGAGATCGCGAAGTACGCCGGCAGCCAGGAGACCGCGATCAGACCCGTTGCCACCAGCAAGGTCAGGCGTGGGCCGACGAGCGTGCCCAGGGCTCCGCCGAGCAACGCACCCAGCGGGAACAGCCCCATCAGGAGGAACCGCATCGTCGCGTTCACCCGGCCCAGCAGCCGCTCCGGCACAATCCGCTGCCGCAGCGTCACCGAGGTGATCGCGTAGACGATCTGCCCGAGCTCGCCCACCGCGGCGCCCAGGACCAGCAGCAGGACGAGCCATCCCGGCTGGGCCAGCGGGCCGAGAACCCCGAGCGGGCCGGTGATCGCGAGTGAGAGCCAGATGATCCGTCCGGGGCCGAACCGGCGGGCCAGCCGGGGCGTGACCGCGGCCCCGAGCATCGCGGTCACGGATCCGACCGCGAGCACGATCCCGACCAGGGTCGGCGTCAGGCCGAGGGTCCGGACCAGGAAGATGAAGCTCACCGCGGAGGCGAGCGCGAACGCGAAGTTGTTCACCGCGCTGGTGATCGCGACCGCCCGGATCAGTCGGTGCCGGGCGACGTACGCCAGCCCTTCCCGGATCTGCTCCCACAACCTCGACTCACCGGCCGGCGGGCGGACCTCCTCGCGGGACCTGATCGCCAGCAGCGACAGCGCGGACGCCAGGTACGTGCCCGCCTGGATCAGTACGACGTTCGCCGCGCCGATCGCCG
Source organism: Kribbella turkmenica (assembly GCF_004348725.1). Taxonomy (GTDB): domain Bacteria; phylum Actinomycetota; class Actinomycetes; order Propionibacteriales; family Kribbellaceae; genus Kribbella; species Kribbella turkmenica. The sequence continues at coordinate 7,838 of NZ_SMKR01000153.1, read as the reverse complement.
TGACCAGCCAGCCGCCCACTCCCGGCCCGGCGATCTGGCCGCTCGCCCGGATCGTCTCCATCGCGGAGTTGCCGGTGAGCAGCCGGTCCTTCCCGATCACCGACGGCAGGTAGCTCTGGTACCCGACGTCGAAGAACACCCGCGCGAACCCGGTGAGCAGCGACACCACGACCAGTTGCGAGATCGTCAGTACGCCGGCCAGCGCCGCGACCGGGATCGTCGCCAGCAGACCGGCCCGGACCAGGTCGCTCGCCACCAGGATGCGGCGCCGGCGCCATCGGTCCACCCACGCGCCGGCGGGCAGACCGATCAGCGCGAACGCGACGGTGCCCGAGGCGGTCACCAGCCCGAGCTCGAACGGTGTGGCCCCCAAGGTGAGCACAGCCAGCAGCGGTATCGCCACACCACTGATCTGCGCCCCGAACTGACTGGTCGTCTGACCGACCAGCAACCAACGGAAATCCCTCGTCACGACAACCTCCACAGAACCGGATGGGAACCCCACCCGCCTGCAGAAATTCGTCGCTAGGGGTGGGGCACGTTACCGGACCCGCGGTCGGGGGATCAACTAGCGTGCCTGGAATGCTCCGGTGGCGCGGTAGGCGGCGTGCAGGTCGAGCACCACGCGGGTCGGCGGATGCATGTCGCCCGGCGGATCCTCGAAGAACCCGAGCTCCAGCACTTCGTCTGGGTCCGGCGACAGCTCGCCGGTCCACCGGCGCGCCTCGAAGCACAGCGCGAAGCACTGGAGGACGTCGCCGTTCGGGTAGGTGAGGGTGTGGAGGTCGGCCTCGGACAGCGACGCGAAGGGAACCAGGTCCTCCGGCGCAACCGTGAGGCCGGTCTCCTCGCAGAACTCCCGAGCGGCCGTGGTGCGGAAGCTGTCGCCGGGCTCGGCAGCGCCGGCGGGAAGCCCCCACAGGCCGGTGTCACGGCTTCGCTGGAACAGGATCCGGTGGTCGCCGTCGATCGCCAGCACCTGCGCTCCGGGCATCAGGAGGAGGCGGGAGCCGACCTGCCGGCGGAGCTGCCGGAGAAATGAATCTGCCATGGGTGAGAGGGTGAAGCATGGACCGGATCAGGCGGCGGGCGGGGAGTCTGCTCGGGCTGGGGCTCGTGCTGGGCCTGGGGTGGACGATCGCGGTCAGTACGTCGATGCCGAGCTGGTTCGACCCGGACGAGGCCTGCGCGCTGCGGTTCGGCGGGGCCGACAGCTCGAACATCGAGGTGCGCACCGGCTGGTTCCCGCCGTCGGCGACGTGTGAATTCACCGACGGCAGCGTCCGGGACTTCATCTCGCCGACCAGGTCCGCGGTGCTGTCCGTCACCGGCGTACTGATTCTCGTCCTGCTGGTCGCCGGCCTGGCCCTGACCGTACGGCGGCTGTCCGGCGACCCCGGTCCGCAGCGGACCGCCGACGGGGCCGACCTGACCAGGCGGCGGCGCAAGCACCTGGCGTTCGGCGCCCTCGACATGGCGGTCGTGGTCGCGGTCGTCAGCGCCGGCAACGTGCTCGCGATCGTGCTCGGCGGTCCGCCCGGGGGAATCCTGTTCGCCGTCGCCACCATCACCGGGTTGTCGGCGCTGGCCGTCGTCCTGGATCGCCACGTCGGCCCACTCCCGAGCTCGGCGCTCGACAGCCGGCGCCGCGGCACCGCGGCCGGCCTGATCGTGTTCGCGGTGATCTTCGCGGCGACGGCCGTCACCGGGCAGATGCCGTTCTTCCGGCTGTGGTCGGCGCCGCTGGCCGCGGTCACGTACGCCGTCGTCGCCGCCGTTCAGTGGTCCCGCCTACCCCACTACGGACGGGACCACCGAACGTCGCATCAGTCAGTCGGCTGAACGCTCCGGCCAACCGGGGAGGATGTTCTGGTTGAGGTGGAACACGTTCTCGGGGTCGTACTCGCACTTGATCCGGGACAGCCGGTCGTAGTTCTCCTGCCCGTAGCCGGCAACGATCCGGTTCTGCCCCTCGTTGCCGATGAAGTTCAGGTACACGTAGCCGGTCGCCCACTCTTGGAGATCGGAGCACAGGTCCCGGGCCCACTGTCGACCGCGCGCGTCGTCGGCAGGATCGGACCACAGTCCGAACGGGTGCACCACCCAGGCGGCCTTCCGGTGCGGCAGCGGCCACTTGTCGGCGTCGCGGAGCACCGCGCCGCCCCACGGTGCGAGTGCCTGCTGCGACGGCGAAGGGCACGGCATGTCCTGCGCCCGGTCGCAGAACGCCTCCACTGCCAGGTCGGGCAGAGACGACAAATGCTCGGCCGACCAGTAGTTGCGGAAGCCCGGCGGATCGTCGAGCGCCGAGTTCAGGTCCGCGTAGGGCAGCTCCGCTACCAGCTCGGCTTCCGGTGCCAGGTCGAACATCGGCGCGAACGCCTCCCGCGCCTCCGCCTCGGTCCCGGCGTAGATCGCGGCAGCTCCAACGCACAACCTGCCCTGCAGATGCTCCGGCACGAACTCCTCGGGTGGCCCGGTCAGGTAGAGCGCCGCACCGCCGAGCTCCTCAGGAGCACCGTGCTCGAAAAGATCCCGGTACGCACGGAACACCGCCGGGCCGGCCGCGGCCGGCCACAACAGCAGCGCCAAGGTGCTCGCGGGCAACGGCTGGAGCCGGAACGTCAGCGAGGTCGCGACCCCGAAGTTGCCCCCGCCGCCGTGCAGCGCCCAGAACAGGTCGGTGTTCTTCGTCTCGTCCGCGATCAGCAGCCGTCCGTCGGCGGTCACGAGCTCCACCGAGATCAGGTTGTCGCAGGCCAGCCCGAACTTCCGCTCCAGCCACCCCGATCCGCCGCCGAGGGTCAGTCCCGCGACCCCGGTGGTCGAGACCCGGCCGCCTGTCGTCGCCAGCCCGTACGGCTGGCAGGCCCGGTCGAAGTCGCCCCACGTCGCACCACCGCCGACGCGGGCCATCCGCGCCGCCGGATCGACCTGGACGCCGTTCATCCGGCGCAGGTCGACCACCACGCCGCCCTCGGTCACCCCGGTCCCGGCCACACCGTGACCGCCGCCGCGAACCGCGATCTCGAGCTCCCGCGCGACGCCGTACTGCACGGCTGCCACGACGTCGGCCGCCGACTCGCACTGCGCGATCATCGCCGGCCTTTTGTCGATCATCGCGTTGAAGACCGTCCGCGCCTCGTCGTACGCCTTGTCCCCCTCCTGCAGGACCACTCCCCCGAAGCCCTCCGGTCGCGCCCCCGCCGGCCGCTCGATCGTCTCGGACATGTCGGAACTCCCCCTCGAGTTTGACGGCCGTGCCGCCCGCTCCCGCTCCCCAGCTGACACCGTTGATCGTGCGCTCATCCCACGAGCCGGTCAACGGGTCGATGCCTTACCTGCCGATGACGGAATCCTTGTCTACCAATGGTTTCCTCCCGGTCACGGCTCGGAGTCTCCTGAAAGCACTAGTGCCGCGTCCAGAAACGTTGAGGTCGTAACCCGCGTTGGCTGCAGTTCGACAGGACGTATGCGCCCACTGCCCCACGACAAACGCCTGAGCAGACCAGCAATCCGGCTCGATCGCCGGACACCTCCTGTCGAACTGCACACATCAGCCCGGATCCCCCAACCGCGGACCGCAAATCAGGACTGGGGACAGCTGACCAGATGCCCCAGTCCCCATCAGGTGTCGGAGGATCGGCGCAGGCACCCAGCACGCGACCACGCTCGTCAACAGTTACGACCCCAACGGTTCCGGGCGAGGCACTAGCTGTGGACCTCCGTCGTGGGGAGCATGCCGATGAGGGCATCGGCGGCCAGCGACGCGGCCGGGGTCATGGGCACGGCCACCGAAACCTGCCAGGACGAGGCGGAGCCGGGGACGAGAGGGACGGTGGCGTGGTCGCCTCGCTTGGCGGCGATGCGTTCGGGGACGAGGGCGACGCCGAGGTTGTGCGCGACCAGAGCCAGGAGCGTGTGGACGTCGTTCACCTCGATCGTCACCGGGTGGGCGACGCCGGCGTCCGCGAAGGCGCGGTCGGAGATGGCGCGAGCGCCCCAGGTGGGGTCGAAGTCGACGAAGGACTGCCCGGCCAGGTCGCCGAGTGACACCGCGGCGGCGGACGCGAGTCGGTGGTCCGGGGCGCACACGAGGACCATCGACTCCGTGGAGAGCGGTCGGAGGTCGAGGCCGTCGACCGGGTCGCCCGCGGTCGCCACGAACGCGACGTCGAGGCGGCCCGAGGCGAGTTCGTCGAGCATCGGCGTGGATCCGCCCTGGCGTACCTCGATCTCCACGCCTGGGTACGCGGAGCGGAACTTGGCGAGCAGCGCTGGTACGTCGACCACGCCGAGACACTGCTCCAGTCCGACCGTCAGGTGCCCGCGGAGCAGTCCCTGCACGGCGGCGACCGCGTCCTTGGCGGCCTCGGCGGCGGCGAGGGTACGGCGGCCCTCGCACAGGAGGGCGCGACCGGCCTCGGTGAGCTCGACGCTGCGGGTGTTGCGGACGAACAGGGAGGCCCGGAGCTCACGCTCGAGCGCGCGGATCGAGGCGGACAGACCCGACTGCGAGATCGACATCGCCTCGGCCGCCCGGGTGAAGTGCTTCTGCTCGGCCACCGCCACGAAGTGTTCCAAATGCCTCAGCTCCATGACTCAGAACTCTAGTCGATCGAAGAAATCGGATTCTCCTGTCTTGTATGTTGACGGTCTATCCACAGGGCTGAAGACGCCGTGGGCGGACCAGGCGATCCGGATATGTTCCTGGCATAGGTAGGGTGTCGCGCATGGCGGATGAGTTTCGGGTTGAGGTTGAGCTCGGGAGTGACGAGCACGGGCTGACATTCTGGGAGCGGTTGCGGGCGCTGGATCTGGATGACGACGCGCGCAAGCGGCTCGGGAGCCAGGTGACCGTGACCCGGGACGGAAACCGGATGTTGCTGTACACGGACACGCTCGACGACGCCCGGGAGGCCGAGCGGACCGTGAAGGAACTCGTCGCCGACGACAACCTCGAGGCCGAGTACACGGTGACCCGGTGGAACCCGGCCGAGCAGGAGTGGACGGACCCGAGCGTGCCGGTCGGTGAACACGACGCGGCCGGCGACGCGGCCAAGAACGCCGACATGGAGGTACCGGACCCGCGGTACGTCGTCATTCAGGCCTACAAACCGGAGTTCCTCCGCGACCTCGGGCTGTAGGTCGGCTCGCCACCCCTCGCCGTCGTCCGTGAGTGCAGGTGCTGTGCCGAAGGTTTCTGGCCTGACAGACCACGATCGACCGGCGCGATTCGGGCAGTTCGCGCCGCCGGCGACCCCGTGGTCGTCCGCAGCACGTCACGGTCCGTCGTACGGCGGCGATGCGTCGGTCTGCCGCCCGAAGCGGAGTTGCAGAGCTGTCAACTGGGCGCGAGTGCGTTCGTGGACAGCCTCCCTAGCGCTTGGCGCGATGTGTCAACGGCAGTCGAAAATTGACCAGTTGGCGGCGCCGTGCACTGGTCAGTATTCAGCTGCCGCCGACACGATGAGCCCGGCAGGACTCGCGCGTAATCGCCGAGTGGGAGTCGTGCTCCGTAGTACTGCAGTCAGTAGGTTGGCGGCGTGTGACACGCCTTCAGCCTCGGCGACCACGGGTGGCCGTGCTCGAGGGGTTCGCCGCCACGACGCATAGGTCATCGTCCTGCGCGGGATCTCGCGCTTCGAGAGCAGGGCAGGCACGAGATCGGCGGGTGGGGCTGCGAGCCACAGGTCAGACGTCTGTCCTTGTGTCGGAGCAACACACGCCGGCAGCCGACATCAGTGCACGGGCCCGTCACGTCGGCGGTGTTTCGAGGGCTCGCTGGACGAGGGCGTCGACCATCCATTCCTGGAGGGCACTGACTTCTACGGGCGCGAGTCCGGCGACATCACTCAGCCAGACGCGAGTCTCGATGCCACATGCGGCACGGAGTGCCAAGGCGAGCCGGTGCACGCTCTCGTCGCCGATCGAGTCGGCCATGGGCGCGAGCGCCTCGACGAACCACGCAATGGCGCGGCCCTTGCGCAGTGGCAACTCGTGCGGGACGTCGCCCAGCGAGAACCGCAGCATCGCGCGCTGCTGCGGCTCGGTCTCCTGGACCCGGCTGATGACGAACCGGGCGACAGCGGCCACGCGTTCGTCCAGGGCTGCCGGAGGCGGGTCGGGAAGCACCGATGTGGCTCCGGTCTCCGGGTAGGCCGCGGCAAGGAGTTCAGCTTGTGACGCGAAGTAGCGGTAGGCGGTGGGGCGAGAGATTCCGGCGGCCTCGGCGACCTCCTCGACACGGGGCGTGTCGCCCGCGGTGATCAGTTCGCGCGCTGCAGCGATCAGCTGGTCGCGAGTGCGTTGCTTCTGCCGGGTTCGACCCGACTCGAGGTAGTCCATTGACATGGTCTTCATGATATGCCAATCTCATCATAAGACTGGAGTCTCATAAATGATCGGAGTGTCAGATGACTGAGAGGACGACGCTCGCGCCGGTGATCCGACGGGCAGGCGAGGGCGAGAAGCGATGGTTCTTCGGCGGTGGCGTCTTCACCTGGAAGCTCAGCAGTGCCAACGAGGACATCGGCCTGTGGGAGGTCGACATGGTCGAGGGCAAGTGGACCCCGATGCACACGCACCCGGTCTCGGAGTCGATGTGGGTGCTCGACGGCCAGATCCTGTACCGCATCAACGACGATGAGCACGAGCTCGGTGCCGGCGACTTCGTCATGGTGCCCGCGGGCGTGCCGCACGCCTTCCTCGTCAAGAGCGCAACGGCGAAGGTGCTCGGGATCCAGCCAACCTGCGAGTGCGAACCCTTCTACCACGGCGCCAGCGAGCCCTTCGAAGGATCGGCGTGCGTCGTGGACTTCGACAGGATCGCGCTGAGCGCTCAGCAGAACGGGGGCATCGCGATTGTCGGACCCCCACCCTTCTGAAGAGAGGCGCCCTGATCTGCGGCGATCCGTGCTTCGGCTGTCGCAGACACCTGGCGGAGAGATGTCGCGCATCGGTCGAGGAAGGACATCGTCAGTCGTGCCGGGAAGTGCCGGACCGGGCACCGGTACTGCAAGGTTGCGAGACGGCCCGGACCCGTGGTCGGCAACGGTTCGGTGACGGGTGCGGGCACGGCACGTCTGGGGAACCCTCTGAGCATTAGTCTCGGCGTTTCGTTGCGGGCTCGAGCAGCGCGGTTCTGCGACGCTGACAATGCTGAGGGAGAGGGGTAATCGTGTCTCGTCGACGTGGTCTCGTTGCCGGTGCGGTCGTGCTGTCGTTCGTTCTGGTCGGCTGTTCCGACGTGGCCGCGAGTGAGTCCGGTCCATCCGGCACCCCGTCGTCCTCGAGTACGCCGACCGCCACCATCTCCTCCAGCACGCCGAGCGCCAGTACGAGCCCGACGCCCATTCCCACGCCGACCAAGCCGAAGGTGAAGCAGAAGCCGCAGTACTACGCGCTGCGCGTCGAGAAGCAACTCGACAAACTCGGGTATCCGGTCGGCGACGTCGACGGGGACATCACCGCGCGGTCGAAGCAGGCGCTGTGTGCGTGGCGCGAGACCCACGGGATGCCGGTCAACCGCAAGGGCCTCAGCCTGGCCGACGCGTACTCGGTGCTCAACGCAACCAAGCGTCCGACGCCGACCCGCTCGCCCGGGATCTACGTGAACAAGACCTGCCAGATCGCGTACCAGATCGTCGGCAAGGCCTACAAGCGAATCGTCTGGGTCTCGACCGGTGCCCCTGGCTACGAAACCCCGAACCGCACCGGCAAGGTCTGGCGCAAGTGGGCCGGCGCGCACGAGAGCAGCCTCTACCCGGAGGCCTACATGTACGACTCGATCTACTTCCTCCGCGACCGCCCCGGCATCGCCCTGCACGGCTCCCGCG
>NZ_SMKR01000152.1 GCF_004348725.1 Kribbella turkmenica | reverse complement strand
GACCTTGTCGGTCGAGACCTCCAGCAGGGGTTCGTCAACGGCCACCGTGTCGCCGACCTGCTTGAGCCAGCGGGTGACGGTTCCTTCGGTGACGCTCTCCCCGAGGGCCGGCAGGGATACAGAGGTCGGCATGACGGTCGTTGCTCCTTCGTCTGTTCGGTCGAGGTCAGCCTACGGTGCCGCCGGCGCGGGCGGGATCCGGGTCACAGCGGACACGCACGCCCCGACAGCCTCAAACCTACTCGGGCCGGCCAGCGGCCCGCCCGAGTATCTCAGTCGTGGAAGTGCAGGGGCTTGCCGGCGAGCGCCAGGTGAGCTTCGCCGAGGGCCTCGTTCTGGGTCGGGTGGGCGTGCACGAGCGGGGCGACGTCGGCCGGGTAGGCCTCCCAGTTGTAGATCAGCTGGGCCTCGCCGATGAGCTCACCGACGCGGGAGCCGACCATGTGCAGGCCGACGACGGCGCCGTCCTTGGCCCGGACCAGCTTGACGAACCCGGCGGTCTTGAGGATCTGGCTCTTGCCGTTGCCGCCGAGGTTGTAGTCGAGGATGTCGACGTCGCCGTACCTGTCCCGGGCCTGCTCCTCGGTCAGGCCGACGGAGGCGACCTCGGGCTCGGAGTAGGTGACGCGCGGGATGCCGGCCTCGTCGATGGGGGTCGGCGCCAGCCCGGCGATGTGCTCGGCGACGAAGATGCCCTGCTGGAAGCCGCGGTGCGCGAGCTGCAGCCCAGGCACGATGTCCCCGACCGCGTAAACCCCGGGCACGCTGGTCTGCAGGGTGTCGGGGTCGACGGTGACGAAGCCGCGGTCGAGCGCGACGCCGACCTCCTCGTACCCCAGACCGGACGTGTTGGGCCCGCGACCGACGGCGACCAGCAGTACCTCGGCCTCGATCACCTCACCACCGGCGAGGGACACGCGAACGCCGTTCTCGACCACCTCGACCGACTCGAACGGCGTGCCGGTCCTGAAGGCGATCTTCCGCTTCCGGAACGCGCGTTCGAGGGTCTTGGAGCAGTCGGCGTCCTCGGCCGGCACCAGCCGGGGGAGGGCTTCGACGATGGTGACCTTGGTGCCGAACGACGTCCAGGCGGAGGCGAACTCGACGCCGATCACGCCGCCACCCAGCACCACGGCGGACTCCGGCACCCGGTCTATCGTCAGCGCGTGCTCGGACGCGATCACCCGGTGCCCGTCGAGCTCGAGCCCGGGCAGTGATCGCGAGTACGAGCCGGAGGCAAGCACCACGTTGCGCCCGGTGTACGTCGTAGCGCCGACCTCGACCGTGGTCGCCGACGTGAGCCGGCCCTCGCCCTCGACGACCGTGATGCCGCGGGCCTTGAGCTGGCCCTGCAGACCCTTGAAGAGCCGGTCGACGACGCCGTCCTTGTACTTGTTCACCCCGCCCATGTCCACGCCCTCGAGCGTGGTCCGGACGCCGAACTGCTCGCCCTCGCGGGCCGAGTCGGCCACCTCCGCGGCGTGCAGCAGCGCCTTGGTCGGGATGCACCCGCGGTGCAGACAGGTCCCACCGACCTTGTCCTTCTCCACCAGCGCCACGGACATCCCGAGCGTTGCGGCCCGCAGCGCGGCCGCGTAGCCACCGCTCCCGCCGCCGAGAATCACCAGGTCGTACGTCGTACCACTGTCAGTCACAGGTTCCTCCGTGGGTCTGGAGCGTCGGCGGGCGGCCCCGGTTCGCGGTTCCGGCCCGGCGTCATCTTTTCACCGTTCCCTCCGGACGCCATCTCCGGGCCACCCGGAACCGTTACCGGAGATTTCGTGCGGGGAGTTGGTGGAATAGGAGACACTTGCCCCATGAAGTGGTTCGGTCGCCGGCAGAAGCCCGGCACGATGCGCCGGTCGGACAACCCCGACCAGGCCCACCTACGGGAGTTCGCCGAAACCCGCCAGGGCGTCGAGGGCTTCGTCGAGCCGCGCACGGCGGTGACGGAGTACACGCTGCTGCTGGTCGCCATCGACGGCGAGTGGACCCGGCGCCGGGTCCCGTCGGTCGAGTGGGCGCACAACTTCGCCAACAAGCTGGGCATCCCGTCGTACGACGCCGCCGTCGTCGGCTACCCGCCCCGCATGCGTGAGTACAACGCCCGGATGAAGAAGAACGGCCTCTCCTAGAGGATCGGCACGCGTTTCCGGACCGCCGCGACCACGTCGGTGTCCACGACGCCGTGCAGTACGTCGGCCACGGCGCCCAGCCGCGCGGACGTCTGGCCGAGGGGAGTGGTCAGGCTGCTCCGGCCGACACCCAGCGGATCGGTGCCGGCCGGCGGCACGTATGCCTGGTCGCACGCCAGCAGCCACGCCTGCGCGTCCGCGGCGCGCGCTCGCGTCAGCAGATCCCACTGCTCTTCCTTGCCGGGCCCCGCACCCCACGACGCCGGTACGACGACCAGCTCCGCGCCGAGCCGGCCGAGCGCGGTGAACTGGTCCGCGAACCGAAGGTCGTAACAGGTCGCAAGCCCGATGGTCACGTCCTGGAACGAGAAAGTCACCAGCTCCTTGCCCGGTGCAACCGTGTCCGACTCGCGCGAGCCGAAGGCGTCGTACAGGTGGACCTTCCGGTACGACGTCTCCACGCCCGGACCCGTGACCAGCAAGGTGTTGTGCACCCGCCCGTCGCCGGACGGCTCGAACACGCCGGCCACGACGACCACCCCGAGCTCGGCGGCGACGTTGCGCAGACCGGTCGCGAACGGGCCGTCGAGCGGCTCGGCGACCGCCCGCAGGTCGGTGCCGAAACTGGCCAGCACGGCCTCGGGCAGGACGACCAGCGAGGCCTCGTCCGCGGCGGCCCGCCGGACCGCCGCGGTGGCCGTGGCCAGGTTGGCGTCCGGGTTCGGGCCGGCCGTGACCTGGGCGGCGGCGACTCGGAGCAGCGTCATGCTCAGCTCGCGGAGGCGGCCAGCTCGACCAGCGTCCGGACGGCGTACCCGGTCCCGCCGGTGGGGGTGTAGCCGGACGCGCCGCCGTCGTTGAAGGCCGGGCCGGCCACGTCGAGGTGGACCCAGTCGATCCCCTCGGCAACGAAGTCGCCGAGGAACGCGGCCGCGGCCAGCGCGCCACCCCACGGCTCGCCGGTGATGTTGGCCAGGTCGGCGACCTTCGAGTGCGAGCGCAGCTTGTCCAGCATCTCGGCCGGGATCGGCAGCGGCCACATCGCCTCGCCGGCCGCGACCGCGGCGTCCACCACCCGGTCCCGGGCGCTGTCGGTGTTCGCGAACGCGCCGGCCACCTTGGTGCCTAGGGCAACGACGCAGGCGCCGGTCAGGGTAGCCACGTCGACGATCAGGTCCGGCTGGTCCTCGGACGCGCGGACCAGGGCGTCACCGAGGACGAGCCGGCCCTCGGCGTCGGTGTTCAGCACCTCGACGGTCTTGCCGCCGTACATCGTCAGCACGTCGGACGGCCGGGCCGCCGACCCGGACGGCATGTTCTCGGCCATCGCGGCGTACGTCGTCACCTGGACGGGCAGGCCGAGCCGGGCGATCGCGACGGTCGCGCCGATCACCGCGGCGGCACCGGCCATGTCGGCCTTCATGCTGACCATCCCGGTGGCCGTCTTCAGCGACAGGCCGCCGGAGTCGAAGGTGATGCCCTTGCCGACGAAGGCGAGGTGGGTGACCGGCTTCTTCGGCGCGTAGCTGATCCGGATCAGCCGCGGCGGGTTGGCCGATCCCTGGCCGACGCCGAGGATGCCGCCGTACCCGCCCTTGGCCAGGGCCTTCTCGTCCATCACCTCGACCTTGACGCCGTACTCCTTGCCGAGCTTGAGCGCCTGCGCGGCGAAGTCGGCCGGGTTCAGGTCCGACGGCGGGGTGTTCACCCAGTCGCGCACCTGGCGGACCGCCTCAGCGGTCACCTCGGCGCGCTCGAGGGCGGCCTTGGCCTCCTTGGTCCGGGACAGGTCGGTGAGCACGGTCAAGTTGCCCGGCTCCTCGGCGGACGCGTCGGAGGACTTGTACGCCGTGAACGAGTACCGGCCGAGCAGCGCGCCCTCGGCGACCGCCCGGACGCAGTCGGCGTCGGGCGTCGGCAGCGCGAGCGCGACCGACTGGGTGGTCTTGGCGGCGCGGACGCCGGTGCCGGCCGCGGTCCGCAGGTCGTCGGTCTTCAGCGCACCGTCGGGCGCCTCGCCGAGACCGACCGCGATCAGGGTGGCCGACTTGCCGGGCTTCGGGCCGGGTACCAAGGTGGCCTCACCGGTCTTGCCGGTGGCGCCGAGACCCGACAGCACCTCCACCAGCTTCCCGCCGTACGCGGCGTTCAGCGACTCGGTGCCGGCCGGCAGGGCGACACCGCCGCCGACCTTGACCACGCCGATGACCACGGCGTCGGTCCGGACACCGGCCGCATCGGACTTGCTCAGGGTGATGGTGCTCACGGAAATCTCAGTCCTCCTTGACCGGCGGGCAGACGGCCGGCCGTGACGGTACGTGAATGCTGCCTCCGCATGCTACGCGTTCGGGTAAGTTCCGCTCCATGACCGAGTCGCCTGTTCTGAAGAAGTCCCCGCTCCACGAGCGCCATGTCGCCCTCGGCGCGAAGTTCGCCGAGTTCGGTGGGTGGGAGATGCCGCTGGAGTACTCCGGTGTCGTCGCCGAGCACACCGCGGTACGCACGTCCGTCGGCGTCTTCGACGTCAGTCACCTGGGCAAGGCGATGGTGAAGGGCCCGGGCGCGGCGGCGTACGTGAACTCCTGCCTGACCAACGACCTGGGCAAGATCGCCCCCGGCCAGGCGCAGTACACGTTGTGCTGCAACGAACGCGGGGGAGTGGTCGACGACCTGATCGCCTACCTGCACGCCGACGACGACGTGTTCCTGATCCCGAACGCCGCCAACACCGCCCTGGTGGTCCGGCTGCTGCAGGCGGACGCGCCGGACGGCGTGGTGGTGACCAACACCCACGACGACTACGCGATCCTCGCGGTCCAGGGCACCAACAGCGACGAGGTCCTGACCGCGATCGGGCTGCCGACCGGGCACGACTACATGTCCTTCGCCACCGCCGAGTTCGCCGGTACGCCGGTCGTCGTCTGCCGGACCGGTTACACCGGCGAGCGCGGGTACGAGCTCGTCGTACCGAACGCGGCCGCGGTGGCGGTGTTCGACGCGTTGCTCGACGCCGGCGCGCAGTACGGGATCGTGCCGGCCGGGCTGGGTGCCCGGGACACCCTGCGGACGGAGATGGGCTACCCGCTGCACGGCCAGGACATCTCCCCGGACATCACGCCGGTGCAGGCGCGGTCCGGCTGGGCGGTCGGCTGGAAGAAGGAGCGCTTCTGGGGTGACGAGGCGCTGCGGGCGGAGAAGGAGCGCGGGCCCGCCCGGATCCTGCGCGGTCTGCTGGCGGCCGGCCGTGGCATCCCGCGTCCGCACATGACGGTGCTCGACCCGTCCGGCACGGCGCTCGGCGAGGTCACCTCGGGCACCTTCTCGCCGACGCTGAGGAAGGGCATCGCGCTGGCCCTGCTGGACGCCACGATCAAGGAGGGCGACCAGGTGACCGTCGACATCCGCGGCCGCCAGGAGACCTTCGACGTGGTCAAGCCGCCGTTCGTCACCGTGCACGTCCGCGAGACCTGAGGGTGCAATTCGGCACCCCGGATTCCCTGAATGCGCTACGGAGTGTAATGGTCACGGGTAGCTATCCGCGTTTACTCTCCGTCATAAGGTGGCACAAATTGGCCACTGTCGGTACTGTGCCGACGCGTTTTGCGCAGGATTGAACGCGTAGAGTGACGATTTGGGACAATTGTTCCGGCGCGGTACCCGTTCCGGTAACGATTTGTGCACCACTGCCTGGCACCGCTGGTTTGGTGTCACGGCGTCGGGCAGGCTAGCGCGCGGCTGTCGGGGATCGCGGTGTCAAGGGGATTTGACGCACGCCGTCCACACAGCGAAGGTTCGGCACGATCTACCCGATTGCTGCCGGACGACTCGAACCGAATCCGGCTGACAGAGCTGACGGAGCGCGCATGACAATTGGTCCCCCGGACACCACCGTCGGTGTCGAGGAACACCCGGCGTCGGCGGAACCGGCGCGGGCCGCCTCGGTGGCGCATGGGAAGTCCCCGACCCGGATCGCGATGGACCGGCTCCGCAAGGACAAGGTCGCGGTCACCTGCGCCGTCATCGTTGTGCTGTTCATCCTGGTCGCCGTGTTCGCGCCGCTGCTGGCCAAGCTGGAGGGCCAGGACTACAGCGCCTTCCACACCGACCTGGTCGACGAGTTCGGCTTCCCGCTGCAGGGGCCGACCGCGGCGCACTGGTTCGGCGTCGAGCCGAAGACCGGCCGGGACAACTTCGCCCGCTGGGTGTACGGCGCCCGCCCGTCGCTGATCGTCGCCTTCACCGCGACCCTGTTCGGCACCGTCGTCGGTGTCACGATGGGCCTGCTGGCCGGCTTCCTCGGCGGGTGGGTCGACCGGGTGATCTCCTGGGTCATCGACTTCGTCCTCAGCCTGCCGTACCTGCTGTTCGCGATCGCGATGGTCCCGATCGTCGAGTCCTGGCGCGGCGGTTCGTTCAACCTCTCGCCGGAGGAACAGGCGTCGACCCGGTTCTACGTGCTGATCTTCGTGCTCTCGTTCTTCGGCTGGGCCGGACTGGCGCGCATCATCCGCGGCGAGGTGCTCTCGCTGCGCGAGCGTGAGTTCGTCCTGGCCGCCAAAGCGATCGGCGTACCCACCCGGCAGGTCCTGTTCAAGGAACTGCTGCCCAACCTGGTGGCCCCGATCGTGATCTCGGCCTCGCTGTCGCTGCCGGCGTACGTGACGGCGGAGGCCGGTCTGTCCTTCCTCGGTGTCGGTCTGGTTGAGCCGATCCCGTCCTGGGGCCAGACGATCGCCGTGGCCACGAACTGGTTCAAGGCCTACCCCTTGTTCCTGTGGCTGCCGGTGATCGGGATCACCCTGCTGGTGCTCGCACTGGCCCTCCTCGGCGACGCGGTCCGCGACGCCTTCGACCCCAAGACTCGCCGGTAGTGCGGCGATTGCCCCAGCGGCAGAAAAGGAGAAACACGACCATGCAGTGGAAACGGATCACCGCAGTCGCGGCGACGGTCATGCTGGCCGCCGTGGCATGTGGCAGCCCGTCGTCGAACAATGGCTCCGGCGGTGGTGGCAACACCGGCAACGAGACCGCCCAGGAGAAGGCCACTGACCCGACTGCCAAGGGGCCGGCCAAGGAGGTCGAGGGGGCGAAGAAGGGTGGCACGATCACCGTGCTGTCCGACGTCACCCCGGACACCTTCGACCCGACGAACATCTACTACACCGACGGCAACCAGATCGGGAAGCTGATCTACCGGGCGCTGACGCAGTACCGGCTGGACGAGGAGACCGGCAAGCCGACGCTCGTCCCGGACCTCGCCGAGGACCTGGGCACCAAGTCGGCCGACGGCCTGACCTGGACGTTCAAGCTGAAGCAGGGCATCAAGTACGCCGACGGCACGCCGGTCAAGGCCGCCGACTACGCGTACGCGATCAAGCGCTCCTTCGCGCACGACCTGTACGACGCCGGACCGACGTACCAGCTGCAGTTCTTCAAGGACGGCGACAAGTACAAGGGCCCGTACGGCCCGAACGGCGCCAACTACGCCGGTGTCGAGACGCCGGACGAGAGCACGCTCGTCATCCACCTGGCGAAGAAGTTCGACGACCTGCCCTTCTACGCGGCGTTCCCGATGTTCACGCCGATCCCGCAGGCCAAGGACACCCAGAAGAACTACGAGCAGCGCCCGATGACGACCGGCCCGTACAAGGTCGACTCGTACACCCCGGGTACGCAGCTCAAGCTGTCGAAGAACCCGAACTGGGACCCGAACACCGACCCGGTGCGGCACCAGTACGTCGACGGCTGGGACTTCAAGTTCGCCCAGGACACCATCAAGGCGCAGCGCCAGGTGCTGGCCAGCTCCGGCCCGGACGCGAACGCCCTGAACTACAGCAACCTGGACGTCTCGCTGTTGCCTGAGGTCAAGGACCAGAGCCAGCTCGTCAAGGGTCCGGGTCCGTGCACCATCACCTACCCGATGGACACCCGGAAGATCCCGCTCGATGTTCGCAAGCTGATCGCCAAGGCGCACCCGTACGACTCGTGGCGCAAGGTCGCCGGCCTGAACCCGAACGACGCCCCGCCGGCGTCGACGATCCTGCCGCCGGCCGTCCCGGGCTTCGAGAAGTACGAGATCCCGGGCCTGACCGGCACCGGCAAGGGCGCCGAGGACGACGCCGTCGCCGCCGAGATCAAGGCGGAGCTGGCCAAGCTCGGCAAGGCCAACTTCGAGCTCAGCTGGTACTACTCGATCGACGACAAGATCTCGACCCAGACGACCCAGCTGCGCAAGCAGGTCTACGAGAAGGCCGGGTTCAAGGTCAAGGCGATCGGTGTCCCGAAGGCCAAGATCCGTACCTTCACCGGTGACCAGGACGCCCCGGTCAACATCGGCAAGACCCCGACCGGCTGGTGCTCCGACTGGCCGAGCGCGACCAGCTGGATGCCGGTGCTGTTCAAGTCCGACGCGATTGCCCTGGGCAACAGCATCGGTCAGCTGCAGGACAAGGAGCTGGACGCCCAGATCGACAAGATCGCGGCGATGGACCCGAACGCGCAGCTGAAGGAGTGGTCGAAGATCGACAAGGAGATCCTGGAGAAGCACCTCCCGGCTCTGCCGCTGTACTACAGCGCGACCAACTCGCCGGTGGGCAAGAACATCGGTCACGCCATCAACGACATGACCCAGGGCCTGCCCGAGTTCACGTCGATGTACCTGAAGCAGCCCTGATCGGCTCCTCGCAACCGAGGACGCAGTACTGATCTGAACGGTGGAGTGGTGCCCGGGGAACCCTCGGGCACCACTCCGATCGGTGAGGAGACCAACCCCCGTGATCTATTTCGTGGCGCGCCGGCTGATCAGCGCGCTCAGTGTCGTGCTGGTCACGCTGATCGCGACCTTCGCGCTCTTCTTCATCGCCCCGACCGACCCGGCCGGTGCGATCTGCGGTGAGCGCAACTGCACCCAGCAGCGCTACAACGAGATCAAGCAGAACCTGCACCTGGACAAGCCGAAGGTGCAGCAGTTCGCGGAGTACACCGCGGGGATCTTCGCCGGCCGCGACTTCACGACGTCCGGGGTCACCCGGCACTGCGGGGCGCCCTGCCTGGGTTTCTCGTTCAAGAACGACCGCCCCGTTACCGAGATGCTCACGTCGCGCATCCCGGTGACCGTCTCCCTCGTGGCCGGGTACGCGGTCCTGGTGCTCACCATCGGCGTCCTCGTCGGGTCGCTGGCGGCGAAGAGACGCGGCACCATGGGCGACCGGGTCCTGATGTCCAGCACCCTCGTGATCAGCTCGGTGCCGTACTACATCGTGGCGCTGATGATCTCGCTCTACCTGACCGTCCTCTACCCGATCCTGCCGCGCGGCGGCTGGACCCCACCGTCGGAGAACATCGGGAAATGGGCGGCCGGCCTGGTAACGCCGTGGCTGGTCCTCGGCATCTACTTCTGCACGTCGTACGCTCGGTACTCCCGTGGCTCCATGGTCGAGACTCTGAGCGAGGATTTCATCCGGACCGCGCGGGCCAAGGGCCTGTCGGACCGGAAGGTCACCTACAAGCATGCACTTCGCGCCGGTCTGATCCCGGTGATCACCATCTTCGGTCTTGACGTGGCCGCCAGCCTCGCCGGCGCGATCTTCACCGAGCGGATCTTCGACCTGCCGGGTCTCGGTGTCCTGGTGCTGGACAGCTTGAACAGCTACGACCTGCCGGTGATCATGGGCACCGTGCTGGTCGCTTCGGTCGTCGTTGTCACCATGAACTTTCTCGTCGACATCGCATACAGCCTGGTCGACCCGCGGGTGAGGCTTTCGTGACCGATCCCGCCTCCGAAGACCGGAAGGACACCATGGTCGAGAGCGCAGCCGGCCAGGCGCAGACGCCGGCCGACGCCAAGCGAGGCCCGGCGGTCGCCACCCGCGAGCGCCGGCAGGGTGCGGCCAACCCCAGCGGCGAGACGCCGTACCTCGTGGTCGAGGACCTGACCGTCAAGTTCCCGACCGCCGACGGGCTGGTCAGCGCGGTGAACGGGCTGAGCTACTCGGTCCCGCTCGGCCGCACGCTGGCGATCGTCGGCGAGTCCGGCTCCGGCAAGTCGGTGTCCAGCATGGCCGTGATGGGTCTGCACGACCCGAAGCGGACGAAGATCACCGGGTCGATCCGGCTCGGCGGCGACGAGATCGTCGGCCTGCCGGAGAACGAACTGATGAAGGTCCGCGGCGACGCGGTGGCGATGGTGTTCCAGGACCCGCAGTCCTCGCTGCACCCGCTCTACACGGTCGGCAACCAGATCGTCGAGGCGTACCGGGTGCACCACCAGGTGTCGAAGGACGTCGCCAAGAAGCGCGCCCTCGAGATGCTCGACCTGGTCGGCATCCCGAACCCGCAGCGCCGGTTCTCGCAGTACCCGCACGAGTTCTCCGGCGGTATGCGGCAGCGCGCGATGATCGCGATGGGCCTGGTGAACGACCCGAAGCTGGTGATCGCCGACGAGCCGACGACCGCGCTGGACGTCACCGTGCAGGCGCAGATCCTGGACCTGCTGAACAACCTGCAGAAGGAGTTCGGCTCCGCGATCGTGCTGATCACCCACGACCTGGGTGTGGTCGCCGAGATGGCCGACGACGTGCTGGTGATGTACGCCGGCCGCTGTGTCGAGTACGGCACGGCCGAGGACGTGCTGGCCCGGCCGCGGATGCCGTACACGTGGGGTCTGCTCGAGTCGATCCCGACGGTGTCGGCCGCGAACGAGCGGCTCCGCCCGATCAAGGGCCTGCCGCCGAGCCTGCTGAACCTGCCCACCGGCTGTTCCTTCAACCCTCGCTGCCCGTACAAGGACCGGGTCAAGGGCGAGCGCTGCACCACCGACCTGCCGGAGCTGCTGCCGGTCGACGGTGCCGGTGCGCACACGTCCCGCTGTCACCTGCACGACAAGGCCTCGATCTACGAGGCCGAGGTCGCGCCGAGACTGGGCTGACGGGACTGAGGAGAGAGATGAGCCAGACAGTACGTCCGATCGACGAGCCGGCCTCGCAGAACGAGCCGCTGCTGCAGGTCCGCGACCTGAAGATGCACTTCCCGATCAAGGAGGCGGCCGGGCTGGGCCGGACCAAGAAGGTGGTCCAGGCCGTCGACGGGGTCAGCTTCGGCCTGAAGGCCGGCGAGAGCCTCGGCCTGGTCGGCGAGTCCGGCTGCGGCAAGTCGACCACCGGCCGGATGATCACCCGGCTGCTGACGCCGACCGCGGGGCAGATCCTGTTCAAGGGCACCGACATCGCGCAGCTGAAGGAGCGGGACCTGCGCCCGTTCCGCCGGGAGCTGCAGATCGTCTTCCAGGACCCCTACAGCTCGCTGAACCCGCGGCAGACGGTCAGCAACATCATCAGTACGCCGCTGCGCGTGCACAACCTGGTGAAGAAGGGCAAGGAGCTCGACCGGGTCCAGGAACTGCTCGAGCGGGTCGGCCTGAACCCCGAGCACCACAACCGGTACCCGAACGAGTTCTCCGGCGGCCAGCGGCAGCGCATCGGCATCGCCCGGGCGCTCGCGGTAGAGCCCGAGGTGATCATCGCCGACGAGCCGGTGTCCGCGCTGGACGTGTCCATCCAGGCCCAGGTGATGAACCTGCTGGAGGACCTGCGCCGCGACCTCGGGATCGCGTTCGTCTTCATCGCCCACGACCTCGGCGTGGTCCGGCACTTCTGTGACCAGGTCGCGGTGATGTACCTGGGCAAGATCGTCGAGCAGGGCCCGCGGGAGCAGATCTACGGCGCTCCGCAGCACCCGTACACGCAGGCACTGCTGTCCGCCGCGCCGGACCTGGGCACCATCCGGGGCGTGCCCCCGAAGGAGCGGATCCGGCTGGTCGGCGATGTCCCCTCGCCGATCGACCCGCCGAGCGGTTGCCGGTTCCGGACCCGGTGCTGGAAGGCCGAGGACATCTGCGCCACCCACGAGCCACCGCTCGAGCCCAAGCCGCAGTCCACGCCCGGTCACGCCGCCGCCTGTCACTTCGCCGAGCCGAAGATCGATCTGACCGCGGCCTCTGCCTGACGGTGATCCGAGAAACCCCCGCCACACTGACTGACTTCTGGGGACCAGTTCACACCCGGCGGGGGTTTTTTCATGCGTGGCGTTCGCCGTGTTTCAGTTCGTCGCGTTCCTGCGCGAACCGCACGGCCTCGAAGGCGACCAGCCCGGCCAGCAGCACCGCCAGTACGCCGAGCTGCCCGAGCGCCGGCACCTTGACCACGAGCGGTACGGCGATCACCGCCAGCCCGGCGGTGACCAGGCGGCTGACGCTCAGCCGGTGCATCGTCCGCCACTTGAACCCGACATGGCCGAGCAGATACAGGATCGCGCCGGCGAACAGCGCGTAGAGCCCGATGCCCTTCAGCGGATCGTCGAGCTGGTGGTGCTCGGTGTCGCCGACGTACTCGAGCACCTTCTTCAGACCGAGGGCGAGCAGGATGATGCCGGCCACCATCGGGAAGTGCAGGAACGTGTACGCGTCCCGGGCGAGCGTGGTCCGCGTCTCCCGTGGAGCGGACGCCAGGGCCTGTTCGCCGTAGTGCACGGTCGCGTCGAAATAGATCCACCACATCGCGGACGAGACGCCCAGACCGAGCACGGAGGCGACCAGGATCGGCCAGGAGATCGGCAGTTCGGTGACGCCGACGCCGATGGCAACGATCGATTCGCCGAGCGCGACGATGATGATGAGTCCGTGCCGTTCGGCGAAGTGCGCCGCGGAGTGGAACCGCCAGCCGTGCGCGTCGATCAGGTAGGTGCCGCCGTAGTCGACCGCCAGTGCGGCGGCCCACAGCAGCGTCTGCGTCCGGCCGTCGTACTGCGAGGCGACCAGGAGCAGCGCGGTGGCGCCGAGCATCGACCCGGAGAAGCGGATCAGCGTCCGGCGGAGCTGGCGGTCACCCGCGGCGATCAGCCAGAACAGCACCAGGTGCAGTGCGCGGAAGGCGAAGTACGCGCCGGCGATGACCACCGGGCCGGGCAGGCCGCCCGGGAGGTCGTGGAACGCCTCCGGGATGGCGAGGGCGATCAGGAACATCGCGCCCATCGCGGCCAGCATGACGTGCCGTACCGATCCTTCGTCGGCCCTGACCAGGTTGCACAGCCAGGAGAAGCCGATCCAGCTCCACCACAGCAGGCCGATCAGCAGCACGCCGCGCAGGATCCCGTGCCAGGTGAGCTCGTCCGCCATCAGCGCGGTGACCTGGGTCAGGGCGAACACGAAGACCAGGTCGAAGAACAGCTCGAGCGTCGTGACCGAGTGGTCCTCGTGGGTTTGTGCCGCCTTGATGGGCTTTCTCGACCTCATGCGGCACATCCTGCCACCAGGTCAGGCTGAGAAAGTGGAAACGGTGGGCTCCCACCTGGTCAGGGTCAGCTGAGAGCCCACCGCGCTTTACGCCCGGCCGTGCGCCTGACGGCTGCGGCGGCTCAGGGAGTCGATGGTGACGGCGATCAGCAGAACGCCGGCGGTCACCATGTAGCGGACGCTGGAGTCCAGGCTGAGCAGGGCGAGGCCGTTGGAGATCGACATGATCACCAGGGCTCCGAGCAGTGCGGAGTACGCCGAGCCGCGGCCGCCGAACAGGCTGGTGCCACCGATGACGGCGGCGGCGATCGCGTTCAGATTGGTGTCCGCACCGCCGCTGCTCTGGTTGACCGCGACCAGCCGGGCGGCGGCCAGCAAACCGCCGACGGCGGCGAACGTGGAGCAGGCCGCGAACACCGACAGGTAGATCATCCGCACGTTGATACCGGCCCGCCGGGCGGCCTCCACGTTCCCGCCGACCGCGACCACCGAGCGTCCCCAGCGCGTCCGGCGGATGGCGAAGTCGGTGGCGACCACGAGCCCGAGGAACAGCAGGAACATCGACGACACGCCGCGGTCGCCGTTCAGGATGATCACCGGGACCAGCAGGACAACGGCGAGTGCACCGGCCTTGACAGCGATGACCGAGTTCGGTGCCGCCGACAACCCGGCCGCGACGCGGGCGCCTCTGCCGCGCAGCCGGGTCAGCACGTACACCGCCACGACCACCGCGACCAGCCCGTAGGCCAGCGCGGGGGAGAGGAAGCTGCGGGTGGCGAACCCGACGAGCGCGGAGTCGAAGGGCAGGTTCAGCGAACCCTCCTTGCCGAGCACCAGCAGCTGGAGACCGAGGAAACCGAGCAGACCGGCCAGCGTGATCACGAAACTCGGTACGCCGAACCGCGTGTAGAGCGCCCCGTAGAACAACCCGATCACCAGGCCGAGCGCGACCCCGGCCAGCAGCGACAGCGCGAGCGGCCAGTCCTGGTTGACGAACGTGACGCCGAGAACGGCGGCCGACAGACCGCTGACCGAGCCGACCGACAGGTCGATCTCGCCCAGCAGCAGGACCAGGACGATGCCGATGGCAATCACCCCGACCGAGGTGGTCTGCAGGGTGAGGTTGACCAGGTTGCGGCTGGACAGGAACGAGCTGTTCGCGATCTGGAAGACCGCCCAGATGATGACCAGGCCGACCACGACCGGCACCGAGCCGAGGTCGCCGGAGCGGAGCCGGGCGGTGAACGCCGAGACGGCACCGCCGATGCCGTGGCTGGCGATCAGCCGTTCGTCCTGCAGGTCGGCGGGCAGTTCCGCGGCGGCGCCATTCCCGTTCCCCGCCGGACGTGGGGTGTCCTGAGGCCGCGTCTCGGATCCGTGCAGCGTCATGATGCGGTCCCCTCCTCACGGGTCCGGCGCGCTGCGCGCTCGGAGACCGCGTTGTCCGTCGCGCCGGTGATGGCGGCGATGATGTCCTGCGTCTTGGTCTCGCTGACCGTGAAGACGCCGTTGTTGCGGCCGAGACGCAGTACGGCGACCCGGTCGGCGACCGCCATCACGTCGGCCATGTTGTGGCTGATCAGGATGACCGCGAGACCGCGCTCGCGCAGGCGCTCCACCAGGTTGAGGACCTCGGCCGTCTGAGCCACGCCGAGGGCCGCGGTCGGCTCGTCCAGCATCACGACCTTGGGCTGGCCGAGCAGCGAGCGGGCGATCGCGACCGTCTGCCGCTGGCCGCCGGACAGGCTGGCCACCGGGATCCGGACCGACGGGATCTTCGCCGACAGCTGGCGGAGCAGCTCCCAGGAGGAGCGCTCCATCTCGACCTCGTCGAGCACCTTGCCCTTGCGCAGCTCGCGGCCGAGGTACAGGTTCGCGACCACGTCGAGGTTGTCGCACAGCGCCAGGTCCTGGAAGACCGTGGCGATCCCGAGTTGCTGCGCCTCGGCTGGACTGCCGACCCGCACGTCCTTGCCGTCGAACGTCATCGTGCCGTCGTCGGCGGTGTAGACGCCGGCGATGGTCTTCACCAGCGTCGACTTACCGGCGCCGTTGTCGCCGACCAGGGCCAGGACCTCACCGGCCCGGACGTCCAGCTCGATGTTCTTCAGAGCCTGGACCGCGCCGAAGCGCTTGGAGACGCCCCGCAGGGCCAGCACCGTACTGGTGCCGACCGGGGCCGGTGTGGGGGTGACAGTCACTCGATCAGCCTCCTGGGCTTGTGTTCAGGCCATGATCCCGGCACTGCCCCCGCTCCTCACAGCGGGGGCAGTGCCGGCGGGCGGGTCAGCTGAGGCCGGCGGCGGCGCAGGCGGCGGCGAACGACGCGGTGCAGATGTCGCTCACCTTGTAGATGTTGTCCTTCACCACGGTGTCCTTGATGTTGGCCTTCGTGACGGCGACCGGGTCGAGGATGGTCGACGGTACGCCGTTCTTGTCGGTGGTCGACTCGGGCTTGTCGCCGTTCGCCAGCGCCACCGCGCCCTTGGCGGCCGCCTCGGCCTGCGGCTTGACCGCCTTGTAGATGGTCATCGCCTGGTCGCCGGCGACGATCCGCTGGATCGCGGCCAGCTCGGAGTCCTGACCGGTGACCGGCGGCAGCGGGGTCACGCCGCCACCCTTGAGGGCCGCGATCGCACCACCGGCGGTGCCGTCGTTGGCGGCGTACACACCGACCAGGCCGTTCTTGATCGCGCTGAGCTGACCCTCCATCCAGGCCTGCGCCTTGTCCGGGCTCCAGTCCGGGGTGTCGAACTCGGCGGCGATCTTGAAACCGCTGGAGTCGAGCACGCTGTGCGCGCCCTTCTTGAAGTCGGCCGCGTTCGGGTCGGTCGGCGAGCCGTTGATCATGGCCAGGTTGCCGGAGGTCTTGCCGGCCGCCTTCAGGGTGTCCACCAGGGTCTGCGCCTGCAGCTTGCCGACGGCCTCGTTCTCGAACGAGACGTAGTAGTCGGCGTTCTCGATGAACCGGTCGTAGGCGATTACCGGGACGCTCTGGCCCTTGGCGGCGGCGACGACGGCGGCCGCGGCCTTGCCGTCGACCGGGTCGAGGACGAGTACGTTCGCCCCCTGGGTGAGGGCGGCCTCGGCCTGCTGTTGCTGCTTGGCCGCGTCCTGGTCGGCGTTGCTGTAGATCAGCTCGCAGTTGGCACAGGCCGCCTTGAGCGCCTCGGTGAACAGCGGCCGGTCGAGCGCCTCGTAGCGGGTCGTCTTCGACTCGGGCAGCAGCAGGGCGATCTTCTTGGCCTCGCCGCCGGACCCACCGGCGGCGGGTTCGTCGGAGCCGCAGGCCACCAGGGACAGGGCGAGGGCCGAGGCGGTCAGGCCGAGCCCGACGAGACGGGATGGAGAGACGAACATGTGCGACTCCTTGACGTGATGGCCCGAGTAGGCCTGACCGAAGTCAAGCTGTGTGGAGGCTTGACGTCAAGACTTGAATTCAAGAAATAGACATATCCGTGACACAAACCGGAAACGCTGCCTGTGCGTGAGCGTAGGGTGCCGCCGGTAGTTGGGCGCGGAGCCGCGGCGGATGCTCGGGCCGGGAAGGCTGTTGCCGGGTGGCTGTCAGGCGAGCGAGGTTGCGGCCGGGTGAGGTCAGGCCGGGTGAGGTCAGGCCGGGGGAGGTTGCGGCCGGGTGGGGTCAGGCGGAGGTGATCGCCTTGGTGGCTTGGGAGTGGCTGAGGACGGACGCCAGGTGGATGGCGCCCTGGATGTCGGCGTCGTCGCCGAGCTCGGCGCGGCGGAGCTCGACGGTGGCGGCCGCGCTGGGGATGGCGCAGCGGTCGAGGGCCTCGCGAAGCGGGGTCATGATCAGGTCACCCGCCTCGGCCATCAGGCCGCCGACGACGATCGCCTCGGGGTTGAACAGGTTCACCAGCCCGGCCACCGCGACACCGACCCGGCGGCCCGCGTCCTCGATCACCCGGCGGCAGCCGAGGTCGTCCTGCACCGCGCGGTGGATGACGTCCTTCAGCCGGAGCGGGCCGTGCGACGCGGCCAGGCTCTGGATCAACGCGCGCGACCCGACGAACGTGTCCAGGCAGCCCCGGTTCCCGCACCGGCAGATCGGCCCGTTCTCGTCGATGGTGACGTGCCCGATCTCGCCCGCCGTACCGGCGGAGCCGCGGAACACCTCGCCGTCCAGCACGATCCCGGCGCCGACGCCGTACGAGAACTTCAGGTAGCAGCCGTGCCGGACACCGCGGAGGGCGCCGTTGCGGAGCTCGCCGAGGGCGGCCAGGTTCGCGGTGTTGTCGAGGGCGACCGGCGCGCGCAGGTAACCGGCCATCGCCTCGGCGACGTTGACGCCGCGCCAGCCCGGGAGGACGGCGTCCGATCCGGCCTGGCCACTGACCGAGTCGACCGGCGCGGGCAGGCCGAACCCGATCGCGGCGATGTCCTCGACGCCGGAACTGACGGTCTCGGCCAGGTCGGCGAGCAGCCGCGCGGCACGCTCCATGCCGTCGTCGGCGACATGGTCGGCCTGCAGCGGCATCAGTTGCTGGGCGAGGATCTCGCGCGACTCGTCGGCGATCGCGACCCGGACGTCGCGTTCGCCGAACGCGACCCCGGCGAGCAGTCCGCCGCCGGACGCCAGCGAGACGAGCACGGCGCGGCGGCCGTTGCGGATGCTGCGGGACAGGCCGACCATGCCGGCCCGGCCGAGCTCGCGGACCATGTTCGACACGGTGGCGGCGGACAGGCCGGACGCGGCGGCGATCTCGACCTGGGTCAGGGGGCCGTGCTGCCGGACCACCCCCAGAACGCGCTCGCGGTTGGCTTCGCGCAGCGAAGCCTGCGAGCCAGGCGCGGGGCGGGTTGCGTTCATTACATAAACATAACGGATCGCGAGGCCTCCGCCGCCCAACAACTCCGCAGATCAACCCTGAACATCGCCATCCGACCTCGCCAACGACTGCCCATACGAACGTCCCCGGTGACAGTAATCCACCGACCTCCCGCGACGGCTCAAGACCCGCCGCCGCCTTCTGATGGGTTGACCCATCAGAAGGCGGGTTGACCCACCGGATTCCCGTTGGCCAACCCACAGCCCGATGGGCTGACCCACCGGATTGGCG
>NZ_SMKR01000151.1 GCF_004348725.1 Kribbella turkmenica | reverse complement strand
AGACTCGGGCGTGGCTCCGGGCGGGGAGTATGTGAAGCTGGGGGTGACCGGTGCGGGCCCGCGTGAGCGGGGCCGGATCGGGCACAGGTCGCAGGTGCCGGACGCGCGCCGGTGAGATGCGGCACCGGCCCGCGCGGCGCCTTGACCTCAACCGTGGTTGAAGTTTCAAGCTGGTGCCGCTGGAACAGGACATCGGAGATATCGGCCCCCGCGGGCCCCGACGAAGGAGCAGAGTTGACCACGTACACGCTTCCCGACCTCCCCTACGACTACGGTGCGCTGGCGCCGAGCATCGCCGGTGAGATCATGGAGCTGCACCACTCCAAGCACCACCAGACCTACGTGAACGGCCTGAACGACACCCTGGAGAAGCTGGCCGCGGCCCGCGAGAAGGGTGACTTCGGCGCCATCGTCGGGTTGGAGAAGTCGCTCGCCTTCAACCTCGGCGGGCACGTCAACCACTCGATCTTCTGGAAGAACCTGTCGCCGGACGGTGGCGACAAGCCGGACGGCGAGCTGGGCGCCGCGGTGGACGAGTTCTTCGGCTCGTTCGACGGCTTCCAGTCCCACTTCACCGCGGCGGCCACCACCATCCAGGGGTCCGGCTGGGCGATCCTCGGCTGGGACGCGCTGGCGGGCAAGCTGCTCGTGCACCAGCTGTACGACCAGCAGGGCAACCTGCCGGCCGGCCAGATCCCGATCGTCATGCTCGACATGTGGGAGCACGCGTTCTACCTGCAGTACAAGAACGTGAAGCCGGACTACGTCAAGGCGTGGTGGAACGTGGTGAACTGGGCCGACGCCCAGGCCCGCTTCGACGCCGCCCGCTCCGGCGCCGCCGGCCTGATCGCCGGCAGCTGAGCACACCGCGAGGGGCGCCCGGACCAGGTGGCCCGGGCGCCCCTCGCGTCATCTCAGCGCAGAAATCCGGCGATCACCGGGGCGATCGCCGACGCCTTGATCACGTGGTTCTGACCGGGCACCTCCGTGTGCTTCGCTCCCGGTACGGCGCTCGCCAGCGCCTTCACCGACGTCCGCATCCAGCCCGGGCTCCTGCCGCCGTTCACGACCAGCGCGGGCGCCTCGATCGTTGCCCACTGCCCCGCGTCCAGCGGCCGGCCGAAGCAGTTGTCGCCGAGCAGTTCGGCATCGTACGGCAAGGTGTGGGCGACCGCCTTCATGCCCTTCCAGGCCGGCATCAACTTCATCATCGCGACCACGAACCCCGGCAGCCCGATGCCCTTCGTCATGAAGTACTTCACCGCGTCCGACGGGCCCAGCGCCCGCAGGTCGGACACCCAGGTCGCCGGGATCTGCTTGCGGCTGTCGTCCACGACGTACGGCGGCTCGAACGCCACGAACCGGGTGATCGACAGCCCGGCCGCGGCCGCGCGCAACGTCAGCGCGGCGCCTGACGACGTGCCGTAGACGGTCGCCGACCCGCCGGCCACCTCGATCACGGCGGCCAGGTCCTCGATCTCCCGGCGGACGTCGTACTCGGCGGCGTCACCGCTGTCGCCGCGGCCGCGGCGGTCGTAGTTGTAGACGGTGAACTCCGATGCCAGCAGCTCGGCGAGCTCCGGCATCGGGCCCTGCGCCCGGCTGCACAGAGCACCGTCGACCAGCACCAGTGCCGGGCCGCTCCCTCGCCGGTCGTACGCGATCGTCGTACCGTCCTTGGAAATCACTGTCGCGGTCATGCGCAGATCCTCCTGCCTCCGTGGGCCACTCGGCCGCCTTCACCACTGCGTCGAACGCGGGGAGCGGAAATCGACCGGGCGGAGGAGAACACGAGCCCTGGTCGTACGGGCACGCTGCGTAGCCGGGGCGGGACTGGGTACCGGACCGCGAGCCGACCACGGGAGACGATGATGACGACGCGTCCGGACGCCGTCCGGCACGATGCCGGACAGAACCAGGGTGAGCAGCTGGGCGCCCTGGTGAGCGAGTTGACCAGCGACGTGAGCCGACTGGTCCGCGACGAACTGGAGCTGGCCAAGGCCGAGCTCAAGGACAAGGGCAAGGAAGCCGGCGTCGGGTTCGGGCTGTTCGGTGGCGCCGGGATGGTGGGGCTGTACGGCCTCGGCGCGGTGGTCGCGGCCGCCATCCTCGGGCTCGCGCAGGCGGTGCCGGCCTGGCTGGCGGCACTGATCGTCGCGGTGGTGCTGTTCGCGGTCGCCGGGATCGCGGCACTTCTCGGCAAGCGGCACGTCGGCCGCGCCACTCCGCCCGTTCCGCAGCACGCCGTCGAGGGCGTGCACGAGGACCTCGAAGCACTCAAGGGCCACCAGCCGGAAGGGAAGATCACCGCATGACCGACCGAAGCGAGGGCGTCATCAAGCGCTGTCCATCAGGTGTCTCATCGGCGCCCGGAGCGAAGCGAGGACGTGGATGAGCACCAAGGCCAACCATCGGGAGCCGATCTCCGAGACGGAGGCGCTCCGGATCGACCTCGAACAGACCCGGGCGCACCTCGCCGGCACCGTGCAGGAACTGAGCCGGCAGCTCAACTTCCCGGGCCGGATCAAGGAGTCGGCCGCTCAGGCGGGCCGCCGGCTCCGGGGTCGGGTGCGGCAGATGCCGGCCGCGGGGCGCCGACACCCGAAGGCGATGGCTGTCCTGGGCGGGGCGATGGCTCTCGGCCTCGGCGCAGCGACCTGGCTGGCCCGAAGGCACAAGTAGGGTTTCGGCGGCTTCCGCGGTTCGATCGCGTCTATCAGCGGCTACGGCACGAACGCGTGCCCGATTCCCGCGGAGCGGTCCCGGATGAACTACCTCCGGCGGAACGGCAAGGGCTGACCGTCAGCAGGCCGCGGCCCGCTCCAGCAGGAGAGTGCGTTCGCGTTCGTTGCGAGTGAGTGCGGCGGCCTTCTCGAACTCGGTCCGAGCCTCGTCGAGCCGGCCGAGCTTGAAGAGGAGGTCGCCGCGCACGCTCGGCAGCAGGTGGTAGTCCTTCAGCGACGGCTCGTCCGCGAGCAGGTCGACGGCCTCGAGACCGCGCTCCGGGCCGAACGCCATCGAGATCGCGACCGCCTGGTTGAGCTCGACCACCGGCGACGGCGTGACGCGGGCGAGTACGGCGTACAGGCCGGCGATCCGGGCCCAGTCGGTCTCGCCGGGATCGGCCGCGCGGGCGTGGCAGGCAGCGATCGCGGCCTGGAGGAGGTACGGGCCGGGTGGCTTGTCCAGCGCCCAGGCGCGCTCGAGCCCCTCGAGACCGCGCCGGATCAGCAGCCGGTCCCACCGGCGGCGGTCCTGGTCGAGCAGCAGGACGGGCTCGCCCTCCGGGCCGATCCGGGCGTTCGCCCGCGACGACTGCAGCTCCATCAGCGCGAGCAGCCCGTGCACCTCGGGCTCCGTCGGCATCAGCTCGGCCAGCAGCCGGCCGAGGCGCATCGCCTCGTTGCACAGCGCCGGCCGCATCCAGTCGTCGCCGGCGGTCGCGGAGTACCCCTCGTTGTAGATCAGGTAGACGACCTCGAGCACGGACGTCAGCCGGTCGAGCAGCTCGTCGCCGGCCGGCACCTCGAACTCGACCCCGGCCTTGGCCAGGTTGCGTTTGGCCCGGACGATCCGCTGCGCGATCGTCGACTCGGGCGCGAGGAACGCACGGGCGATCTCGTCGGTCTTCAGTCCGCCGAGCAGCTTCAGCGTCAGCGTCACCCGGGCGTCCATCGTCAGCACCGGGTGGCAGGCGGTGAAGACGAGCCGGAGCAGGTCGTCCTCGATGTGGTCCTCGAGGATCGCCTCCACTTGGTCTTCTACGCTGTCCTCGACTCCGTTGCTGTCGATCTCGAGCTGGTGGCCCATCTCGGCGAGCTTGCGCTGGTACGTCTCCTTGCGCCGGATCAGGTCGATCGCCCGCCGCTTCGCGATCGCCATCAGCCAGGCACCGGGATTCCTGGGTACGCCGGACTCCGGCCACTGCTCCAGCGCCGCCACCAGCGCGTCCTGGGCGAGCTCCTCGGCCAGCCCGACGTCGCGCACGATCCGGGCCACGCCGGCGATGATCCGTGCCGACTCGATCCGCCAGACCGCGTCGACGGCTCCCCGCGCCTCGGTAACTGTCACCCGTCGATGGTAATCCGGGCACCGGCCGCCCGCCGGGGGCGAATAGACTGCCCCCCGGATCACCCCCTCGGAAGAACGCTTGAGGTTTGCTGTGCTCACCATGCAGGACGCGCTGCTCGCGCTGACGAAGTACTGGACCGACCGTGGGTGCATGGTCGTGCAGCCGTTCAACACCGAGGTCGGCGCCGGCACGCTGAACCCAGCGACCATCCTGCGGGTGCTCGGCCCCGAGCCGTGGCGGGTCGCGTACGTCGAGCCGAGCGTCCGGCCCGACGACAGCCGGTACGGCGAGAACCCGAACCGCCTGCAGACGCACACCCAGTTCCAGGTGGTGCTCAAGCCGGACCCGGGCAACCCGCAGGAGCTGTTCCTGGACAGCCTGACCGCGCTCGGGATCGACATCGACGCGCACGACGTCCGGTTCGTCGAGGACAACTGGGCCAACCCGGCGACCGGTTCCTGGGGGCTCGGCTGGGAGGTCTGGCTGGACGGCCTGGAGATCACCCAGTTCACCTACTTCCAGCAGGCCGGCGGGATGACGCTGGACCCGGTGTCGGTGGAGATCACCTACGGCATCGAGCGGATCATGATGGCGTTGCAGGGCGTCTCGCACTTCAAGGACATCGCCTACGCGCCCGGCATCTCGTACGGCGAGGCGTTCGGCCAGGCGGAGTACGAGATGAGCCGGTACTACCTGGACGACGCCGACGTGGAGTCGCAGAAGCGGCTGTTCGAGGAGTACGCGAACGAGGCCCGCCGGATGCTCGACGCGCGGCTCCCGGTCCCGGCGCACGTCTACGTGCTGCGCTGCTCGCACACCTTCAACGTGCTCGACTCCCGCGGTGCCGTCAGTACGACCGAACGCGCCAAGGCCTTCGGCCGGATGCGGTCGCTGGCCCGCGAGGTGGCTCAGCTGTGGGCCGAGCGCCGGACCGAGCTCGAGCACCCGCTCGGGATCGCCCAGCTGCCCGCGGCGGCACCCGAGCCGACCGAGTTCCCGGCGATCACCGGCACCCGGCAGCTGACCTTCGAGATCGGCACCGAGGAGATGCCGCCGTCGGAGGTCACGAAGACCGCGGAGGCCGTGCGGACCGCACTGACCGAGAAGCTCGCCGCGACCAGGCTCGCCCACGGTGACGTCACGGCGTACGCCACGCCCCGGCGCGTGGTCGCCTTCGTCGCCGGTGTGCAGGCCGGCGAGCCGGACGCGGAGCGAGTGGTCCGCGGACCGCGGAAGTCGGCCGCGTACGACGCCGACGGCAACGTCACCAAGGCCGCCGCGGGGTTCGCGCGCGGCCAGGGTGTCTCCACCGACGACCTGCACGACCTGGACGTCGACGGTGTGGAGTACGTCGCGGTCACCAAGCCCGACCCGGGACGCGGCGCGGCCGAGGTGCTGAGCGGCGTCCTGAGTGAGATCGTCGCCGGGCTGCGCTCGGACAAGAACATGCGGTGGAACGACGCCAAGCTGTCGTTCACCCGGCCGGTCCGCTGGCTGGTCGCGCTGCTCGGCGACCGGGTCGTCCCGGTGTCGGTGTCGTCGCTGGCCGCCGGCCGGACGACGCGGGTGCACCGGACCGCCGCCCAGCCGCAGGTGGAGATCGCCGCGGCCGAGGGGTACCTGGACCTGCTCCGGATCCACGGCATCGAGGCAGACCCGGCGAAGCGCCGCGCGCAGATCATCGAAGCGGCCCGGCGTCTGGCCGAGGGGGTCGGCGGCACCGTCGACGTCGAGGGTGAGTCGGCGCTGATCGACCAGATCGTCAACCTGGTCGAGGAGCCGACCGCGATCCTGGGCGGGTTCTCGGCCGACTACCTGACACTGCCGGCCGAGATCCTGACCACGGTGATGCGCAAACACCAGCGCTACCTGCCGGTGCGCAACGCGCAGGGTGAGCTGCTTCCGCATTTCGTTGCCGTGGCCAACGGTTCGGTCGACGAGGACGTGGTCCGCGGCGGCAACGCGGCGGTGCTGCGGGCGCGGTACGAGGACGCCGCCTTCTTCTGGCGGGCCGACCTGGAGACGCCGCTGGAGACGATGAAGGCCGAACTGGACAAGCTGGCCTTCGAGGAGCGGCTCGGCTCGATGGCGGACCGGGCGGCCCGGATCGGCCGGATCGCCACCTCGCTGGCGGCCGTCGTGGGCCTGGAAGGTGACGACCTGACCACGCTGAAGCGGGCGGCCGAGCTGGCGAAGTTCGACCTCGGGTCGCAGATGGTCGTCGAGCTGACCAGCCTGGCCGGCACGATGGCTCGCGAGTACGCGCGGCGTGCGGGGGAGAGCGAGGCCGTGGCGCAGGCGCTGTACGACATGGAGTTGCCGCGGTCGGCCGGTGACCCGGTGCCGTCGACGACTCCGGGCGCGCTGCTCGCGCTCGCCGACCGCTTCGACCTGCTGGCCGGGCTGTTCGGCATCGGCGCCAAGCCGACCGGCAGCTCCGACCCGTTCGCGCTGCGGCGCGCGGCCGCCGGAGTGGTCGCGATCCTGCGCGAGCACCGGGCGCTCAAGGCGATCACGCTCGGGACCGGCCTGCGGGCCGCCGCCGCGGAGATC
Source organism: Kribbella turkmenica (assembly GCF_004348725.1). Classification (GTDB taxonomy): domain Bacteria; phylum Actinomycetota; class Actinomycetes; order Propionibacteriales; family Kribbellaceae; genus Kribbella; species Kribbella turkmenica. Next base: position 11,889 of record NZ_SMKR01000151.1, on the reverse strand, counting down.
GGTGCCCAGGGCATCGACGTACCGGCGGAGTCGCTCGACGAGGTCGCGGAGTTCACCGTCCGGCGGTACGAGCAGCAGCTGATCGACCGCGGCGACGACCACCACCAGGTGGCCGCGGTGTTGCCGTTGGCGGCTGCTCCGGCGGTCGCGGACGAGACGCTGGCGTCGCTGCAGCAACTGGTCGGCAGCAGCGACTTCGCCGGCCTGGTCGCGGTCCTGCAGCGGGTCCGGCGGATCGTGCCGGAGGGGACCGAGGCGTCCTACGACGCGGGCAAGCTGACCGAGCCCGCGGAGGTCGTCCTGCACGAGGCGGTCCAGAAGGTCGGCCAGGCGCCGACCGCGCTGGCCGAGTTCGTCACCGCCGCGTCGGTCCTGGTCGAGCCGGTCACCACCTTCTTCGACGAGATCCTGGTGATGGCCGACGACCCGGCCCTGCGCGCCGCCCGCCTCGGCCTGCTGGCGACCATCAGCACCCTGGCCGCCCCGGTTCTCGACTGGCAGGCGCTGGGCACCAGCCTTACCGCGGGAGAGTGAGCCGCGGAGCGAGGCGCTCCGCGATCAGGCGGTAGCCGTCGGGCCCTGGATGGACGTCGTCGACGTACAGGGCCCGGGCCTCGTCGGTGGTGAGGACCGTTCGGCCGTCGATGATCCGGAGGTCCGGGTCCGTTCGGGCGCCGAGTTCGACGCAGGTCCGGACGCCGTCCAGGGTCAGGCCGAGTGCGTTCGGCTTGCCCTCGAGGTTGGGGGCGACGAGGGGCGTGATGACGACGAGCGGGGTCTGCGGGTGGCCGTCGCGGACGGTGGAGACGAAGGCTTCCACCTGGCTCGGCAGGGTGCGGCCGCTGTAGGTCTCGCCGCCGTAGATGTTGATGCCGAGGCACATCGAGATCAGCCGGGCGGGCTGGTCGCGGATGGTGCGGGCGGCGACCGGGTCGAGGTGGCACTCGCCGGCGAACCCGAGTGCGGTCAGGTTCCAGCCGTGAGTCCGCGCGACCAGCGCCGGCCAGGTCTCGGACGGGCCGTACGCGCCGGTGCACTGGGTGATCGAACTGCCGTAGGTGATCCACCGCGGGCCGGTCGACCCCAGTGGCTCGGCCTCGCCGGCGAAGGACAGGCCCCGGACGGCGATCGCGCCCGACTGCGGCAGCCAGAGCTCGACCTCGACCGGACGCCCCGGAAGCTCGACGACGAGTCGCTGCTCGCCGTCGACCACCACGCAGCGCTCGTGCAGTTCGCCGTCGACCAGGACGTCGAGCGGAGCGAGCACCGAGTAGATGCCCAGGCTCGCCCGGAGCTCCAGGCTCATCGAGGACGCCGACGTACGCCACGCGGCCCGGACACCGGCCGGCGTCGCCGCCCGCTCCCACAGCCGGTGGCCGGGGCGATCCGGGGATCCGGTCCAGTCGATCAGGCGGAAGTCGTGACCGCGCGGATCGAGTCGCCAGTACGTCGACCAGCCGTCGGCGTCGACCTCGCGATACTGGTAGCCGGTCCACAGCGCGTCAGTCATCGGCGTCCTCCTCGGATGCCCCGGAGTGACCGGGCGACGGGTTGGGCGGCGGCGGACGTGAGCCGGGCGACCGCGCGGGCACCGAGGCTGGCGTCGACGTGGGCGAGCATGACCGCGGCGGCCGTGTCGGAGTCCCCGGCCGCGATCGCGTCGACCAGCGCGAGGTGCTCGGTGTGGGTCCGGTCCAGGTCCTCCTCGGTGCGGCCGTCCTCGAGCGCGAGCCTGCGGTACCGGTCCGCCTTGTCCCACAGCCCGTCCAGGGTCTGGACGAGCATCTGGTTGTGCGACGCGGTGTAGATCGCGACGTGGAACCGCCGGTGCGTCGACAGCTCGGCCGCGCCGGGGTCGGTCCGCAGCGGCAGCAGTTCGGCGGCCGTCGACCGGATCAGCTCGAGCTCCTGCTGGGTACGGCGTTCGGCGGCGAGACCGGCGGCGAGCGGGTCGAGGGACCGCCGGATCTCGACCAGGTCGCGAGCCTCCTCGGCGGTCAACCGGGTGATCCGGGCGTCCCGGTGCGCGTCCAGCTCGACCAGCCCGTCGCTCATCAACCGGCGCAGTGCTTCGCGGAGCGGCGTCGTACTGATGCCCAGCTGCCGGGCCAGCGCACCCTGCTGGATGACCGAGCCGGGGACGAGCTCACCGCGCAGCACCTGGTCGCGGACGAGCTCGTAGGCGACCTCGGCCTTGGTCGCCGTCCTGGTCACCCCGTTGGTCTCCGTCACGCCGCCCTCCTCACCCGACCCGGGCTACAAACCTATCGCACGGAAAGACTATAACGACTCTGAGCCAAAGAACGCCCGATTTCAAGGCCTGAGACGACCGATGGTGAGATGTTGACGCCGAAGGTTATAACGACTCACACTCGTCGCCATGGCAGACAACCACAGACTGGGCGTCCTGGCCGGTGACGGCATCGGGCCCGAGATCGTTCCTGCGGCCGTCCAGGTGCTCGACGCGGCGGTGGCGGCTGCCGGTGGTGCGCCGATCGAGTGGGTCCCGCTCCCGGTCGGTGCCGAGGCGATCGCAACGCACGGCAGTGCGCTCCCGCCGGTCACCTTGGAGACCCTCGGGCAGCTCGACGGCTGGCTGCTGGGTCCGCACGACAGTGCGGCGTACCCGCAGGAGCACCGGGCCCGGCTGAACCCGAGCGGCTTTCTGCGCAAACACTTCGACCTGTTCGCGAACATCCGGCCGGCGAAGGCCTTCGAAGGCACGCCCGCGCTGGTGCCCGGCCTCGACCTCGTGGTCGTCCGGGAGAACACCGAGGGCTTCTATGCCGACCGCAGTACCTATCGCGGCACCGGTGAGTACATGCCGACGGCCGACGTGGCGATCGCGATGGGGATCTTCACCCGGCCCGCGATCGAGCGGATCGCGCGGCAGGCGTTCGAGCTGGCGATGCGGCGTCGCAAGCACCTGACGATCGTGCACAAGGCGAACGTGCTCCGGCTGACGACCGGCTTCTTCCGCGACATCTGCCGCGAGCTCGCCGCCGGGTACCCGGAGGTCCGGGTCGACGACTTCCACATCGACGCGATGACCGTCCACCTGGTCCGGCACGGCGCCGACTTCGACGTGCTGGTGACCGAGAACATGTTCGGCGACATCCTCTCCGACCTGGCCGGCGAGCTGGCCGGCTCGCTCGGGATCGCGCCGTCGGTGAACGCCTCGCACGAGCACGCGATGGCCCAGGCCGCGCACGGCTCGGCGCCGGACATCGCCGGTCGCGACCTGGCCAACCCGACGGCGATGATCGCGTCCGGCGCGATGCTGCTGGACTGGCTCGGCGACGACCTGTCCAAGCGGGCCGCGGACCTGGTCGAGCGTGGCCTCCGGGTGACCGTGTCGCGCGGCGTCCGCACTGCCGACCTCGGCGGCCGCGCGGGAACGGCGGAGTTCGCCGGTGCGGTCGCCGCGGCGGTCGGCGAGCTGACGTGAACGGCAAGTTCACGCCGTTGCGGGGGATCGCGCCCGACCACCTGCCGCGCACCCTGCGGATCCTGCTCGAGAACGCGCTCCGCAACGGTACGGCGAGTGCCGCGCTGCGGACCTGGGAGCCGGGTGCCGCCGGTGACCTGGAGGTGCATCCGTCGCGGGTGTTCCTGCACGACACGAACGGCGTCCCCGTGCTCGTCGACCTGGCCGCGATGCGGGACGCGATGGCGGCGCAGGGCAAGGATCCGGCGCTGGTCGACCCGTTGGTCCCGGCCGAGCTGGTCGTGGACCACTCGGTGATCGCGGACGCGTTCGGCCGGCCGGACGCGATGCGGTTGAACGTGGCGCTGGAGTACGAGCGGAACGCCGAGCGGTTCCGGTTCCTGCGCTGGGGGCAGCGGACGTTCCGGCAGGTGAAGGTCGTTCCGCCAGGTGCGGGGATCATGCACCAGATCAACCTCGAGCACCTCGCCCGCGTGGTCGAGGAGCGCGACGGCTGGGTGTTCCCCGATCTGTGCCTGGGCACCGACTCGCACACCACCATGGTCAACGGGCTGGGGGTCCTCGGCTGGGGCATCGGCGGGATCGAGGCCGAGGCGGCGATGCTCGGGCAGTCGGTGTCGATGGTGCTGCCCCGGGTGGTCGGCGTACGGCTGACCGGTGCCCTCCCGGTGGGGACGACGGCTACCGACCTGGTGCTGACGATCACCGAGACGCTGCGCGCGCACGGGGTGGTCGGCAAGCTGGTCGAGTTCGGCGGTCCGGCGCTGGCCGACATGCCCGTTCCGGACCGGGCGACGATCGCCAACATGAGCCCGGAGTTCGGCTCGACCGCGGCGTACTTCCCGATCGACCAGCGCACGCTGGACTACCTGCTGTTCACGGGACGCTCCCCGCAGAAGGTCGCGCTGGTCGAGTCGTACGCACGCGAGCAAGGACTGTGGCACGACCCCTCGGCGAACCTTCGCTACGACGAGTACGCCGACATCGATCTGGGCGCGGTGGTCCCGTCGATCGCCGGTCCGCGTCGGCCCCAGCAGCGCGCCTCGCTCGCCGACGCCCGCTCGGCGGTGGAGCCAGAGCTCCCGCAGGGCCCGCGAACCGGCGCCGTGCCGGGCCACGGGGCGGTGGTGGTCGCGGCGATCACGTCCTGCACGAACACCTCGAATCCCGCCGTGATGGTCGCCGCCGGGTTGCTCGCCCGGAACGCGGTCGAACGCGGACTGACCAGCAAACCGTGGGTGAAGACCACACTGTCCCCGGGATCGCGGGTGGTGGTGGACTACCTCGGCGACGCCGGACTCACGCCGTACCTGGAGAAGCTCGGGTTCCACCTGGCCGGCTTCGGGTGCATGACGTGCATCGGGGCGTCCGGTGCGCTGATCGACTCCGTCGGTGCGGCCGTGCGGGCGCAGGATCTGACCGTGGCGGCGGTGCTCTCGGGCAATCGCAACTTCGAGGGCCGGATCCAGCCCGACGTACGGCTCAACTACCTCGCCTCGCCGCCCTTGGTGGTCGCCTACGCACTGGCCGGCCGGATGGACATCGACCTGCTCACCGAGCCCCTCGGCACGACGGACAGCGGCGAGCCGGTCCATCTCGCGGATCTCTGGCCGGACCCGGCCGACATCGACGCGGTGATGACCGAGACGCTTCGGCCCGAGCTCTTCAGCAGTGCGTACAGCGACGTGTTCGCCGGTGACGAGCGGTGGCAGCGGCTCGACGTACCGGAAGGCGAGATCTTCGCCTGGGGCGACTCGACGTACCTGCAGCGGCCGCCGTACTTCGACCAGCAGGCGGCGCCGGGCGATCTGATCGGCGCGCGGGCGTTGGTACGACTCGGGGACTCGGTGACCACCGACCACATCTCGCCCGCGGGCGCGATCCCGGCTGACAGCGTGGCCGGGCGGTATCTGCGGGACCGCGGGGTCACCCAGTTGAACACCTACGCGTCGCGCCGAGGCAACCACCACGTGATGGTGCGTGGTGCCTTTGGCAACGTTCGGCTGCGGAACCGGCTTGCTCAGGGCGTTGAAGGTCCGGTGACTCCGGGGCCGGACGGCGTACTGGCCCCGATCTTCGACGCCGCCGAGGCGTACCGGGCGGCCGGCGTGCCGGTCGTCGTTGTCGCGGGCAAGGAGTACGGGACCGGGTCGTCCCGGGACTGGGCCGCGAAGGGGCCGGCGTTGCTCGGGGTACGGGCGGTGCTCGCGCAGTCGTTCGAGCGGATCCACCGGTCGAACCTGGTCGGGCTCGGCATTCTGCCGCTGGAGTTCCTGCCGGGGGAGGGCGACGACCTCACCGGCGAGGAGCCGATCGACATCCGCCTCGGGGACGACGGGTTCGCGACGGCGTACTCCGCGGGGAAGAAGTACCGGCTGCAGGTCCGGCTCGACACGCCGCGCGAGACCGAGTACTACCGCCACGGCGGGGTGCTGCCGTTCGTCCTGCACCGACTGACCGCTGAGCCGTTGAATCGTCAGGAAGGTAACGGGTAGGCTTGTGTAACAGGTGATGCAAATTAACTAAGGTTACGCTCACCTCACCCGCGGAAGGACTTTCTGAAATGACCGCGTCAGTAGCGGAAGTACCAACTCCCGAGATCCACCACTCCCACCGTGACGTCACCGGCGGCTGGCTGCGGCCGGCGACGTTCGGCGTGATGGACGGACTGGTGTCGAACTTCGCCCTGGTCGCCGGGGTGGTCGGCGGCGGCGCGACCGGCAAGGTCGTGATCGTCACCGGACTGGCCGGCCTGGTGGCCGGCGCCTGCTCGATGGCGTCCGGCGAGTTCACCTCGGTCTCCTCGCAGACCGAGCTGATGAAGGCCGAGATCGAGGTGGAGCGGCGCGAGCTGCGGATCCACCCCGAGGAGGAAGAGCGCGAGCTCGCGATGATGTACGAGGCGAAGGGACTCCGGCCCGAGCTCGCCGCGCAGGTCGCCCGTGAGCTCACCAGCGACCCGGACGTCGCGCTCGACGTGCACGTGCGCGAGGAGCTAGGGGTCGACCCCAACGACCTGCCGTCGCCGTGGCTGGCCGCCGGTTCGTCGTTCGCCGCGTTCGCCGTCGGCGCCGTGATCCCGCTGATCCCGTTCATCTTCGGCGTCGTCAGCGTGTGGCCGGCGCTGTTGCTGAGCGCCCTCGGCCTGGTCGTCACCGGCGGCATCGTCGGCAAGATCACCGCCCGTCCGTTCTGGTACGGCGGCGGCCGCCAACTCCTCCTCGGTGGCATCTCCGCCGCCGTCACCTTCGTCGTCGGCCTGGCCGTAGGAACCGGATTGTCTTGACGTCCTCCCTGCCTGACAGGCAGGGATTCCAACTACTACGCGGAGGTAGCGTGTTGAGGTTCACGCTTCGGCGAGACCGGTGCGAGCGTCTCTCGGCGTGCGCTGACGGCCCGTCCGGCCGCGACGTTGACTGCAGCGTTCACATCGGCGTTCGCCTGATGTCCGCAGGCGACGCATCGGAAGACCGCTTGGCTCTCGCGGTTCCCCGGTGCGCGGTGCCCGCAGATGCTGCAGGTCTGCGACGTGTACGCAGGGTTCACTTTCTCGACTCGTCCGGCCGCCTTATCCTCCAGGCGCTGGACGAGCAGCCCCCAGCCGGCTGCCAGGATGCCGCGGTTGAGGCCTGCCTTGGCGCGGCGCCGGTTCGGCAGGAACCCGCCGGGGCGATGAGGGTCCGGTTTACGCTCGGGGCGCTTGGTCAGCTGTCCAATCCGCAGGTCTTCCACGCGGATGATGTCGAATCTCCGGGCAAGCTCGGTGCTGGTCTACTCCACCCAGTCCTTGCGGCGGCTGCGGCCGCGGGCCCGCAGCTTGGCAATCGTGGCCTGTACTCGCTGACGCCGGTTGGAACCGCGACGGCAGCGGGCCAGCCGGCGCTGCAACTGTCTCAGCCGGAACTCCTCGGCTTGCGACAGGCTGGGGCACGACAGCAGCTCACCGGTGGACAGTGCCGCCGAGACGGTGACGCCACGGTCCACGCCGACCACCTCGCCTGTTCCAGGTCCCGGGAACGGCGCGGGGATCGCCGTGAACGCGAGGTGCCAGCATCCTGCCCGGTCACGAGTGATGCGGTACGACTTGGCGTCGGGCACGGCGCGGGACGACCGGAATCTGATCCAGCCGACCTTGGGTACGTTGACTGCCGCCCACCTCCGGTTCAGCTCTCTGACCCTGGTCGCCTGCCGACCGACGATGCGGAAACCTTCGTGCCGTCCGGCACTGCGCCCGGTCGGTCGCCGATGGGTGCCGGTGTAGTAGTTCTTGACGGCTTGGTCGAAATCCCGCAGCGCTTGTTGCTGGACGGTCTGGGACCCAGCACGCAACCAGTCGAACGCAGCCCGCGCCTCGGTCAACTGCCGTGCCTGATCGATGTATCCGGGCGTCACGCGTCTGTCGCGCGTACGCATCGACCACTGCTCCAGCGCCAGGTTCCACACGTACCGAGCATGCCCACAGTGCTTCAGCAACGCTGCCTGTTGCGTGGGCGTCGGATACATCCGGAACCGAGACATGCCGACCATCCAATCAGCCGGGACCGACAGTCCCCGATCTCCACCGAAGGGAGGCAGTCGCGGTTCCTTCCTGCACAGAAAGGTGAAGTTCTCCCGCGACGAGTCCGATGACAGCTGCAGGGCGGCCGCTGCGGGTTGTGGGGTTGATCAAGCAGGTGCCGAAGGGGGACCACAGCGGACGTCTGGATGCGGACGGGCGGCTCGAGCGGGCCGGTGCGGTCACGGAGATGAACCCGTGGTGCCGCCGGGCCGTCGCTCAGGCCGTCCGGCTGGCGGGGGAGACGGGTGGTCGCAGTACCGCGATCACCATGGGTCCTCCGGTGGCTGCCGACGTACTGCGCGAGGCGCTCGCTTGGGGTGTGGACGACGCCCTGCACCTGACGGACCCGGCGCTGTCCGGATCGGACTGCTTGATCACCGCACGTGCGCTGGCCGCCACGATCGCGGTGCTGGACGAGCGACCGGACCTCATTCTCGTCGGCGCCAGCTCCGTCGACGGCAGCACCGGGGCGGTCGGTGCCATGCTCGCCGAGTTGCTCGGTCTGCCGTTCACCGGCCCGGTGCTCACGCTCGAGCCGGTGGGCAGTCACCTGCGGACGACCGTCCAGTACGACACCGGAACCGAGTCTGTCGACGTACGGCTCCCCGCGGTCGTGGCCGTGGCCGAACGCTCCTGCGACCCGTGCAAGGCGCCCGTGGAGACCTGGCCGGCAGGCGACAGCATCCGCCGCGTGACCACCGGCGACCTGCCCCCCGGCCGCTGGGGTCTGCCGGGCAGCCCCACCAAGGTCGCCAACGTCCATCCGGCCCCGCTCACCCGGAACCCGGTGATCTTCCGCGGCACCGCGGAGTCCCAGGCAACCCGGGCGATCACCGAACTACTGGCCCGCGGCTGCTTCGGCCTCCCGCAGGCGGAACCCGCAGAACCTGTGGCGGATCGTGCGACCGGTGACCCGGTCCACGCCGAGGGCGCCGGGTCCGAGGTGCTGGTGTTGGTGGGGCCAGGGCCGGAGGCGGGCACTCGGGCTCTTCTCGGTGCGGCGGCTGACCTGGCCGCCGACGTGGGTGGTTCGGTGACCGCAGTGAGAACAGTACAGAGCAGCAACGACCTCGCGCGGTGGGGTGCGGACGCCGTGGTGACCTTGACCGGGGACCAGCCGCGGCCGGCTGCCGGCAGTCTCGTGAAGTGGATGGCCGAGCGGGACCCGTGGGCTGTGCTCGGTGCGGCGCTGCCATGGGATCGGGAGGTGCTCGCGCGGCTCGCGGTCGCGACGGGCGCCGGGCTGATGTCCGACCTGATCAGCCTGAGCCTCAACGGCACCCGCCTGACCGGACTGAAACCGTCCGGCGGCGGCACTCTGGCCGAGATCGTCAGCCACGGGTCCCCGCAGATCGCGACCCTGCGGACCGGCCTCCTCCCGCTGCGCGCCGCACGCGTCGATCGGCCTCTCGACGAGCACACCCTGCACGTGCCCGACGACCCCGCAGTACGCCGGGCGGAGCGGCGTACCGGCAGCGATGGGGACGCGCTCGACCGCGCGGCCGTGGTGATCGGCCTCGGCCGCGGTGTCGCCCCGGCGAGCTACGCCGAGATCGAGCCGCTGCGCGTCCTGCTCGGCGCCGAGCTCGCGGCGACCCGCAAGGTCACCGACCAGGGCTGGATGCCGCACGGGCGGCAGCTCGGCATCACCGGCCGGAGCGTCGCGCCGCGGCTGTATGTCGCGGTCGGCCTGTCCGGCAACCTGAACCACCTGGCCGGCGCGAGCCGGGCCGGGACCGTGCTGGCCGTCAACACCGACCCGGCCGCGGAGGTCTTCGCGCACTGCGACGTCGGGCTGGTCGCGGACTGGCGGGAGGTGATGCCTCACCTGGTCGAGCGGCTCCGCGGGCACGTTGCGCCGTGGAGATAGCCTGTGCGGCATGGCGACGACCCGACGGACGAAGGCTGCGGTGACCATCCCGGCCACCGAGGCCTGGCTGCTGCTGATCTACAAGGTGCCCAGCGACTCGTCGCGGGCGCGGGTGGCGGTCTGGCGGGAGCTGAAGCGGCTCGGTGGGTTCTACGTGCAGCAGGCGGTGTGCGTGCTGCCGGACCGTGAGGAGCTGCGGACCGGGATGGAGAAGGTGCGGGAACGGGTCGCCGAGCTCGGCGGCTCCAGCGTCTTCCTCACCCTGACCGACGTCGACGAGGACGCCCGTTCGCAGTTCGTCGAGGGCTTCCGGAGCCAGTCGGCCAAGGAGTACGCCGAGATCGTCGAGGAGTGCGAGACGAAGTTCGTCAAGGAGATCGAGTTCGAGCGCTTCCGGGAGAACTACACGTTCGAGGAGGCCGAGGAGATCAGGCAGGACCTGGAGAAGCTCCGCCGCTGGCTGGCGAAGGTCGAGGGCCGCGACTGGATGGGTGCCGACGGCAAGGACCTGGCCCGCGCCAAGGTCGCCGACTGCGAACGCCTGCTGGAGGAGTTCGAGGCCGACGTCTACGAACGGACCGAGGGCCGGGTCTAGCTGCTGCGCCGTTTCGGCTTGCTGCGCGGCGCGGCCGTGCGGGGAAGGCCGAGCACCGTCTCGTCGGCGAGCGGGTAGCCGTTGAGCTGTTCGCGGAGCTGGTTCATCCGGACCGTGTTGCTCAGGGCGCGATCCCGGTCGTGGGCGGCGACGGCGATCGTCAGCGCCTCCAGGATGATGAGCACCATCGCCTGGCTGGTGAACGTCCCGGGACGGCTCATCCGGGTCGACAGCACGACCTCGACCTCGTCGCGCAGGGCCTCGCCGAGGGTGTCGGTCAGCAGGATCACCGGCACGCCGGCCTCGGTGCAGTGGTCCAGGATGGTCCGGGCCTCGCGGTTCAGCCGGTTGTGCGCCATCACGATGACGACGTCCTCGCGGCCGAGCAGCAGGATCCGGTCGGCCAGCCGGTACCCGGTGTCGGTCGCGACCCGGGCCCGGTGACCGATCCGGGTCAGGTGGGTGGCGATGTACTCCGAGACGCCGTCCAGACCGGCGAACCCGCAGATCACCGTCTCCCGGGCGGCGTCGATCAGCTCGGCCGCCCGGCGGAACTCGTCCGGGTCGATCAGCTGCTCGGCCATCGTCAGGTGCTCGATGTGGTCGCGCAGCGTCGCCCGCAGCACGGACTCGGGTCCTTCGCCGAGGGACTCCAGGCTCGCGCTCAGCCGACTGGCCGGGGTGAGCAGGGTCTGCAGGTGCCCCTGTAGCGACCGCTTCAGCCCGGGCAGGCCGTCGTACCCGAGGGCCTTGGCGGTCCGGACGACGCTCGCGTCGCTGGTGCCGGTCGCCCGGCCGAGTTCCTCGGCGGACGAGAACGCGGCCTCCTGCGGGTGGGCGGACAGGTACTCGGCGACCTTCCGCTCGGTCGCGGTGAGGTCGGCGAGCCGGGTCGCCACCCGCTCCTGCAAGGTCGGCGGCTTGGCCTCTGCTGTGGTCACGTTCGATTCCCTCCTTCCGAGTCGGCTCATCATTTCATCCGCGAACCGGTTGACAGCGATTGTAGCAATCACTACCGTCAAGTGAATATTCGTAGTGAACACAACGACTGCGCGGTTCGCCCATCCCGTCCAGCTCAGGAGCATCCGTGATCGACACGATCGACATCTCGGCAGCGGATCCCCGCGAACGCGGTCGCCAGTACGGCGAGGCGGCGCGGGCACACATCGCCGCCTCGGTGGCCTTCTACACCGAGTCCGTCGCCCACAAGACCGGCCTGTCCTGGCCCGAGGTGCAGAACCGGGCCGGCGCGTGGCTGCCGATCATCGAGGGCTACCTGCCGGGGATCGTGCCCGAGCTACGCGGCATCGCCGACGGCTCCGGCCACCGGTTCGAGGAGATCGTGGCGCTCAACAGCCGCGGCGAACTGACCCGCGGCAACCCGTTCGAGACCCCCGCCCGGCCCGGCGGCTGCTCCC
>NZ_SMKR01000150.1 GCF_004348725.1 Kribbella turkmenica | reverse complement strand
ACCGAGGTTCGGGTGGGGGCCAGAGAGTGGATTTCGGCGTCTTGGTACTTGAACGCGTCGATGACTGTGGTCGCGGGGGCGTCGATGACGATGGTGATGGGGTGTTTGGCTCGGTTGAGGCCCTGGCGGAGGTAGGCGGTCGCGGACTCGGCGGGGAGCGGGCGTGGGGTGTAGCGGGTGTGGGTACGGCGTTCGTCGGTGATGCGGTCGAGGCGGAAGACTCGCCAGTCGTCGCGGTCGAGGTCCCAGGCGAGCAGGTACCAACGCAGCAGGTGGTTGATCTGGCGGTACGGCTCGACGCGGCGGATCGCCTGTTCGCCGCGGGCGTTCGGGTAGGAGAAGCTGATCGTCTCCTGGTCGGCGATCGCCTCGGCGATGGTGCCGAGTTGTTCGGCGGTGACCGCGGGAGCCGGTTGCGGACTCGTCTCCAGGCTCGAGCGGACCGAGACCACGCGGCCCCGGAGCCGGGCCGGCAGCAACTGGTCGACCTTGCCGTACGCGCGAGTCGCGGCGTCGTCGATCCCGCGCTCACCGGACGCTCCGGACGGTCCGACCGCAGCGAGTGATGCCAGTGCGAGGAGCGTTGCGACGGCCTCGTCGTCGTCCAGAACGAGCGGCGGCATCGTCCGACCGGCCGCGAGGCGGTAGTACCCACCGGGCCCCGGCTGAGTCTCGACCGGGTAGCCGTACCCACGGAGTCGGTCGACGTCCCGCCGCAGGGTGCGTGCGCTCACGTTGAGCTGCGCGGTGAGTTCGTCGCTGCTGAACGACCGGCCGGACTGCAGGGTCGACAGCAGCGTGAGCATGCGGGCGGTGACGTCGGCCATGTTTCGATCATCGCAAAAATGCGGCCAGAATCCGGCCACATCTCGTCGTAGCGTCGGGAGTACGTCGCAGCGAACCATCACCCTTCGCGGAGCCCGCACCAACAACCTGGCCGACCTGGACGTCGACATCCCGCGGAACCAACTGGTCGTGTTCGTCGGCCGGTCCGGTTCGGGCAAGTCGTCGCTGGTGTTCGACACGATCGCCGCCGAGGCGGGCTTCCAGCTCAACGAGACCTTCCCGCCGTTCGTCCGGAACCGGCTACCGAGATGGACCCGCCCGGAGGTCGAGCACATCGGCGGCCTGGCACCGGTGATCGTCATCGACCAGCGCCGGATCGGCGGCAACGCGCGCTCGACCGTGGGCACGATCACCGACGCCTGGACCTATCTGCGTCTGCTGTTCTCCCGGCTGAGTACGCCGTACGTCGGCGAGTCGAACCACTTCTCGTTCAACGATCCGGCCGGCATGTGCCCGACGTGCTCCGGGCTCGGTGAGGTGGTGGTGAGTGCGGTCGACAAGTTCCTGGACCTGGACAAGTCGCTCGCCGGTGGCGCGATCCGGCTGCCGGGTTTCGGTCACGGCAGTTACTGGCATGCGCAGTACGCCGGCATCGGCACGTTCGGCGTCGACACCCCGCTGCGTGAGTGGAGTGAGCAGCAACGAGAGGCGCTGTTGTACGGCGGTCAGGCGGCCGCTGAGCTGGGCCGGAAGCTCCCGAAGGACTACGAGGGCGTCGTCGAACGGTTCGAGCGGATCTACCTGCACACGTCCGACAACCTGTCCGAGCGGAAGCAGGACACCATTCGCAGGTTCACCCGGTCCGAGACGTGCCCGGGGTGCGCCGGCGACCGCCTCAATGAGGCGGCGCGGACTGCGACGGTCGACGGTCACACCATCGGTGAGCTGGCGCGGCTCGGGATCACCGAACTGCTGGACGTTGTAGGTGCCGTCGATGCGGCCGGCGTCGTACCGGTGGTGGAGGCGCTGATCGCTCGATTGGAGGCGATGGTGACCATCGGGCTCGGGTACCTGACGTTGTCTCGGGCAACGACCACGCTCTCCGGTGGCGAGTCGCAACGGATCAGAACCGTGAAGCACCTCGGCTCGAGCCTGACCGAGATGACGTACGTCGTGGACGAGCCGACCGTCGGCCTGCACCCGACTGATGTCGTGTCGATGATCGAGCTGCTGGAGCGGCTGCGCGACAACGGCAACAGTGTGCTCGTCGTCGAGCACGACCCGGCCGTGATGGCTCAGGCCGACCAGGTGATCGAGGTAGGACCGGACGCCGGGAGTGCGGGCGGGCGGCTCGTCTTCCAGGGGACGTTCGCGGAGCTCAGCACCGCGGGTACGGCGACCGGTCGAGCGCTGGCGCGGCAGCGGCCGCTGAAAAGCACGCCGCGGCGGGGGGACGGGAAGCTGACCGTGGTCGATGCCAGTCGCAACAACCTGCGCAACGTGACGGTGAGCATTCCGACCGGGGTGATGAGCGTGCTGACTGGCGTCGCCGGCTCGGGGAAATCGAGCCTGGCGGAGGAGTTGGTGGCCCAGCATTCGGCCGTGGTGATCGATCAGAAGCCGGTGAGTACGAACCGGCGGTCGACGCCGATCACCTACACCGGGATCGCGCCCGCGATCCGCACGTTGTTCGCCCGGCACAACGACGTACCGGCGGCGTTGTTCAGTGCCAACTCGGAGGGGGCCTGCCCGGCCTGCAACGGGCTGGGGGTGATCTACACCGACCTGGCGTTCATGGAGGGGCAGGAGGTCGTGTGCGAGACGTGTCACGGGCGCCGCTTCACGCCGGAGGTGTTGGCTCACACGGTGAACGGGCTGTCGATTGCTGACGTGGACGGGCTGACCATCGACGAGGCGATCACTCTGTTGCCCGATGCCGGGATCGTTCGGGCGTTGCGGCAGTTGGGTGCGGTCGGCCTGGGGTATCTGCGGCTGGGGCAGTCGTTGAACACGTTGTCGGGTGGTGAGTGTCAGCGGGTGAAGATCGCCAAGGAGTTGCGGTACGCCGAGCAGCCGACGACGTACGTGCTCGACGAGCCGACGACCGGACTGCACCTGAGTGACATCGACACGCTGCTGCACGTTCTCGACAGCCTCGTCGAGCACGGTCACACGGTCGTGGTGGTCGAGCACAACCTCGACGTCATCCAGCAGGCCGACTGGTTGATCGACCTCGGGCCCGGGCCGGGACGGCACGGCGGCATGGTCCTGTTCGAGGGGCATCCGGCGGACTACATGGGTCGGGAGACTCCGACCAGCAGAGCATTGGGTGACCGGGTAGGTGTACCGCTGTGAGTCGGGCAACGGAACCCAGTCGGCCGGGAATGGTGAGGGTGTGCGCGGCGAGGGGCGTTGACGGGTGAGGGTTCACGGTGTGTCATCCGAAGTGGGGCCGGTGTTTGGGCCGGTCCGTAGGCTGGCATTTTCGGTCGATCCGCCCCTGACACCGCGGAGGGTGCAATGAGCGATTTCCAGGAACAGGCGAAGAACTGGCTCCGGAACGTCGTCAAGCAGAACCCGGACAAGATCAAGGCCGGCGTGGAGAAGGCCGGCGATCTGATCGACAAGCAGACCGGCGGCAAGTACGCCGAGAAGGTCGACACCGTCCAGCAGAAGGTCGGCACGTACGTCGATTCCCAGTCCGGTGAGGCGGACAGCACCAGCGCGGAGCAGACGAGCGCGGACCCGGGAAGCACGAGTACGGCGGGGTCGCCGGGCGCGGAGTCGTCTGGGGGTGAAGCCGGAGGCGGGGGACCCGAGCAGTCAGCCGGCGATCCGAGCACCGCGGGTGCCGAGCAGTCCGGTGAGGCGGGGAGTGCGGGCACCGAGCGGTCCGCCGAGACCGGGAGGGACCGGTCTGGTGAGGCGGGGTCCGCGGGACAGTCGTCCGGTGATGCCGAGGAAGCTGCTGCTGAGTCGGGACCGGACGACGGCGCGCCCGACGCGGCGGGGCAGGCTGGTACGTCGGGTCAGACCGGCGGAGTGCCCGAGACCGGCGGTGGTGGCGATCCAACGTCCGGTGGGGGAGTCGTCGGTGGTGAGGCTCCCGATCCGTCCGCTGATCCGTCGAGCTCGGCGGGATCGGTACCGGAAGGTACACAGACCGGCGGGACCGTCACCGGATCGACCGAAGCCGACGACCCAGAACGAGGTTCCGAAGGCGGCCTCCCCGGACCACGCCCGTAGTACCAGGCTGGTCTCAGGCCACCCCCATCGCACAAGTACCCACGCACCTGTTCCGGAGCAGACCAGCCGGAGCGGTGGTCCTGCCTGCGGTAACGGAGGAGAGTGGCGGCATGTGCCTTGTGTGACGGGTGGGAGTGTCCGTCTTGACCGGGTGGTGGGGCGCGCCTAGCCTCGGAATCAGTAAGGGATCACTCCACCTGACGGTGGCGGTTATAGCACCGGCAGGGCGGCTGATCACCGGCCGACCGGCCGGAGAGAAGACAGACACCACGCTCGACCGAGCTGAAGACTGACGACGGCGACTCGCAGCGTCGTCGGATAGACGGGCACCGCGATTCGACGGTGGCGGCCAGGAGTTCTGGACTTGGGTGACGCACACCCGGGGGCCGCCGAGGCGAAGCGGTACCGCCGCAACGGACGGACAAGCGCACCGCCGTACGCCGGTGGTGCGGTCAGCCGTACCGTCAGTCGACCGTACATGTGGCGAATCCCTTCGACCGACCACAAAGTCCCGCCTGGGTGCGTGACTCGAAAGAGGGGAGACGCCGATGACCGCTACGTCAGTCGGGCTGTCTCTGATCGGACTGCTGATCGCCGGGCTGCTGGCCTGGATCGGTTTCACCCTCTCCCGCCGGAAAGCCGTCGAGGGATCGGCGGCCGCCGAGCTCGAGGCTGCCACCATCACCGCCGGCGCGAGGTCCGCGGCCGAGGCGGTCCGCCGCCAGGCCGAGGAGGAGGCCGCGGTGCTGCGGGTCCGCGCCGAGGCCGCCGAGCTGCGGGCGGAGGAGATCCGCCGGGACGCGGAGGACCGCGCGTCCGAGGTACGGCGGGAGGCGGAGCAACGGGCGTCCGACGTACGGCGGGAGGCCGAGTCGGAGGCGCAGTCGATCCGGGAGGACCTGCGCGAGCAGCGCCTGGAGATGGAACGCCGGGAGCACCGGCTGACCGAGCGTGAGGAGCGGCTCGACGAGCAGCACCGGGCGATCGAGGAGCGCCAGTCCGAGCTGACCGCGCAGCTGGCCGAACTGGACCGCCGCAAGGCCGAGATCCGGGACCTGGAGGACGAGCGCCGCCGGATCCTGGAAAGCGTCGCGAACCTGACCACCGAGCAGGCGAAGGCCCAGCTGGTCGAGGCGATCGAGGAGGAGGCCAAGCGGCACGCGCACACCATCGTGCGCGACATCGAGCGCCAGGCGCTCGACGAGGGCGAGACGAAGGCCCGCAAGATCATCACCGGCGCGGTGCAGCGGCTGGCGTCGGAGCAGACCAGCGAGTCGGTCGTGTCGGTGGTGCACCTGCCGAGCGACGACATGAAGGGCCGGATCATCGGCCGCGAGGGCCGCAACATCCGGTCGTTCGAGCAGACCACCGGCGTGAACCTGATCATCGACGACACCCCGGAAGCGGTGCTGCTGTCCTGCTTCGACCCGGTACGGCGGGAGACCGCGCGGCTGACCCTGGACTCGCTCGTCCTGGACGGCCGGATCCACCCGAGCCGGATCGAGGAGATCTACGAACGCAGCAAGGGTGAGGTCGCCGAGCTGTGCGAGCGGGCCGCCGAGGACGCGATGGCGGAGGTCGGGATCACCGACCTGCACCCGGAGCTGGCCCGGACGATGGGTCTGCTCCGCTACCGGACGTCGTATGGGCAGAACGTGCTCAAGCACCTGGTCGAGTCGGCGCACCTGGCCGGGATGATGGCGGCCGAGCTCGGGCTGGATCCGAAGCTGTGCAAGCGCGGTGCGTTCCTGCACGACGTCGGCAAGGCGCTGACGCACGAGTCCGAGGGCAGCCACGCGATCGTGGGTGCCGAGCTGGCCCGCAAGTACGGCGAGAACGACGACGTCGTGCACTGCATCGAGGCGCACCACAACGAGGTCGAGGTGCGGACGGTCGAGGCGGTGCTGACACAGGCGGCGGACGCGGTCAGCGGCGGCCGGCCGGGCGCGCGCCGGGAGTCGCTGGAGGCGTATGTGCAGCGGCTCGAGCGGCTCGAGGAGATCGCGATGCACCACGACGGCGTCGAGAAGGTGTTCGCGATGCAGGCCGGCCGCGAGATCCGGGTGATGGTGCTGCCGGACGCCGTCGACGACATCGGGGCGCAGGTGATGGCGCGCGACATCGCCAAGCAGGTCGAGGAGGAACTGACCTACCCGGGCCAGATCCGCGTCACCGTCGTCCGCGAGTCCCGCGCCACCGAGGTCGCCAAGTAGGCCGACCGGAGAATCCAGGCAGGGTCGATCGATCAGCACGCCGGCCAAGCGGTCGGCGGCACGTCACTCCGCGTACTTCGCCCGCCACTCCGGCCGCTCGAACGGCGCTCCGTAGATCCGGGTCTCGCGCGCGATCCGCCCGCCCCGGAACTCGATGACGTTGGCGACGTAGTAGATGTCGCCGCCGTAGTCCGAACGGCCGAGCAGGACGAAGTGGTCGCCGGAGCCGGTGATCCGCAGTACCTGGATGGACGGCGGGTTCGGGTACTCCCGCTGCATCTCCCGCATCTTGTCCCGGCCGACGATGCGCTCACCGGACTGCGGCATCTCCAGCACGTAGTCCTCCGTCCGCATCTCGTGCTCGCCCTCGGCCGACAGCGCCAGCTGCCCTTCCGCCGTCCACAACCGCTCCAGCAACTCCCGATTCCGGTCCATGCGGCCACGGTCCGCGCGACTCTTCAGCCAGTCTTAAAGCAGATGCGGCACCCAGGCGACCCGCCGTACGGTCGGGTGATGGAGATCAGGCCTGCTACGGACGCTGACGTCGACCGTTTGATCGCCGCGGCGGAGCCCGCGTCGCAGCATCACCTGCGGGAGCGTTGGGCGACGCAGCAACGGGGCGACGGGCTGTTCCTGCTCGCTCTCAGCGACGGCGAGGTTGTCGGGCACACGATGCTGTTCAGCGAGTCGAAGTACGCCGAGGTCCGCGCCGCACACGATGTCGCCGAGATCAACGCGCTGCACGCGTACGTCCAAGGCAAGGGCATCGGTACGGCGATCATCGGCGCGGCCGAGGCGATCGCCGGCGACTGGAGGAAACCCGCGATCGGGCTCGCCGTCGGTGCGGACAACCCCGGAGCCCGCAGGCTGTACGACCGGCTCGGCTACCAGCTGTGGAACGGCGTCCAGGTGGTCGACACCTGGACCGAGAAGGATGCCGAGGGCAACGTGATCCGCTCGCACGCGGATCCGTGCGACTACTTGCTGAAGCCGCTGGCCTAGTCCGGGCGCTGCTGATCCTCGCGCAGGTGCGTGGGCGTCACGTCGATCGGCCGGGTGGCGACCCGGTCCGGCGGGTCGGTGTTGTACTGCTTCTCCACCGACGGGTCGATCACGGTGAACTCCTTGCGCCGGCGCGGGTTGGCCAGCCGGTAGGAGACCCAGATACCGGCCACGCCGGCGAGCATGATGATGATGCCCAGAGCGGTCAGGTTCAGCCAGCCGGACGTGTCCCGGACGGCGAACGCGATGATGGCGCCGATGGCGATCAGCGCGATACCGGCACCGATCCTCATGATTGCTCCTTCCTGGCGTACGAGCGCCGCGGGCGGAGACGAGTACGACGAGACAGCACGGGGTGTCCGGATGACTTTGTGTAGTCCCCGCTCACTCACTGTACCCAGAGCCGCGAAACCTCATGCATCAGCGGAACGCGGCCTGCCCCGTCAGCGCCTGGCCGATGACGAGCTGGTGAACCTCGGACGTGCCCTCGTAGGTGAGGACCGACTCCAGGTTGTTGGCGTGCCGCATGATCGGGTACTCGCCGCTGATGCCGTTCGCGGCCAGGATCGTGCGGCACTCGCGGGCGATCGCGATCGCCTCGCGGACGTTGTTCAGCTTGCCGACGCTGACCTGCTCGGGCCGCAGCGTGCCCTTCTCCTTGAGCCGGCCGAGGTGGACGGCGAGCAGGATGCCCTTGTTCAGCTCGACCGCCATGTCGGCGAGCTTGGCCTGCGTCAACTGGTAGCCGGCCAGCGGCTTGTCGAACACCGTCCGCTCACCGGCGTACGCGAGAGCGGTCTCCAGGCAGTCCCGGGCCGCGCCCATCGCGCCGAAGATGATGCCGAAACGGGCCTCGTTCAGGCAGCCGAGCGGGCCGGACAGGCCGCGCGCCCCGGGCAGCTGGGCCGAGGCCGGCACCCGGACGTCGGCCAGCACCAGCTCGGACGTGACGGACGCCCGCAACGACAGCTTCCCGGTGATCTCGGGCGCCGAGAATCCCGGCGTGGACGTCGGTACGACGAAGCCGCGCACGCCGTCGTCCGTCCGGGCCCAGACCACCGCGACGTCGGCCACCGACCCGTTGGTGATCCACATCTTCGAGCCGTTCAGCACCCAGTCGTCGCCGTCGCGGCGGGCGGTGGTGCGCATCCCGGCCGGGTTCGAGCCGAAGTCCGGTTCGGTCAGGCCGAAGCAGCCGATCGCCTCGCCCGCGGACATCCGCGGCAGCCACTCGTTCTTCTGCTCCTCGCTGCCGTACTTCCAGATCGCGTACATCGCCAGCGATCCCTGCACGGACACCAGCGACCGCATGCCGGAGTCGGCCGCCTCGATCTCCAGGCAGGCCAGCCCGTACGCGACCGGGCCGACCCCGGCACAACCGTAGCCGGTCAGATGCATGCCGAGGAACCCGAGCGCACCCAGCTCCTTCGCCAGCTCGCGCGCCGGGATGCTCGCCGACTCGAACCACTCCGGCAGCGAGGGCCGCAGCCGCTCGTCCGCGAACCGCCGCGCGGTCGCCCGGACGTCGACCTCCTCCTCGGTCAGCAGCGAGTCCACGTCCACAAGATCCAGCGAAGCCGTCATGAGACTCACGCTAGCCGGTAACGCTCCCGCTCGGAGCGGCCTACGTCACTTCCGGTACCAGGGCCACCACCAGTGACGCCTGCGCGGGTGACGGACGACGATCGAGCCGTGCTTGGCCTGGCCGGTCACGCGCAGCCGGACACCGCCGGCCCGGGGTGTGGTCGCCTTGTTCCGGGCGGACCCGTGCACCATGTCGACGGCGTCGAGGTCGATGCTCCAGCCCTCCGGCACGATCATCACCACCGAGCTGTGCTTGGCCTGCGCCTCGACGTGGATCTCCGGCCACCGGACCAGCGCGTCGGTGAAGTCGAGCCGCACCGACGAGTGCTCGGCGACCGCGATCACGCGCTCGGGCACCGTCCACGGGCCTTCGCGCTTCTGCGCGCTGTGCTTGGCCCGGATGATCAGCTCGACCGCGTTGCTGCCGTGGGCGACCGGGACCAGGTCGGCGGTCGCGTTCCGCAGTTCGAGCTGGGTCTTGGCGGAGTAGATCTGGGTGAGCCGCTCGTCCAGCTCCTGGAAGTCCAGCCGCCCGTCGCTGTGTGCTTCCTGGACCACGGCGGCGGCTCGCTCACGGTCGTGGTCAGAGGCCCGGTGACCGGGCGGCGGCTGCTCCAGACTCATTCCCCAACGGTAGCGCTCTCACCGGTCGCCGCGGTCGCACCGGTCGCCAGGAACCGGCCGAACACCGCGGACCAGGTTCGCTCCAGTTCGTCCTCGCGACGCTCGGCCTCCGCGATCACGGCGTCGGGGCTGAACCCCCACGACCGCATCCCGGTGGCGTTCCACCGCCGTACCCGGTCGAGGGTGACCTCGGGATGGAACTGGACGCCCCAGCTGCGGCCGATCCGGAGCATCTGGTGCCGACAGCGTTCGCTCGACATCAGGGGTACGGCGCCGGCCGGCAGCCGGGTGATCTGGTCCTGGTGACTCTCGACCGCCCGTACGGTCGTTGGCAGGCTCGCGAGCAGGGGGTCGGTTTCGGCGCCGGGCAGGAGGTTGAGCTCGGTCACACCCTTCTCGGGCAGACCGTGCTTCCCGCGCACCTCGCCGCCGAAGGTGTGGGCCAGCAGTTGTGCGCCGAGGCAGATGCCGAGCACCGGCACCTGGCCGTCCTCGGTCGTCCTGCGCAGCAACGCCCGTTCGGCCGGAAGCCATGGCGAGGCGTCGTCGGCGTCGGGGAGCATGCCGCCGCCGAGCAGGATCAGCGCGGCGTACTCGCCGGCCGTTGCCGGGATCGGCTCGCCGGCCCAGGCGCGGACGACGACGGGCTCGGCACCCCGCTCGTCCAGCCAGCGGAGCAGCCGGCCGGGGCCGCTGCCGGGGTCGTTCTCGACGAGCAACACGGCGTCAGACACGGACGCCAACGCTAGACCACTGGCGGCACACCGCGTTCCGCCGTACCGAGATCGTCGTTCCGGAATACTGATCTGCCGGGGGTGACGATGGAGCCGATCAGTGGGTTCGTGCGGGCCGTGGTGGGTGACGTGCCCTTCACCTTCGGCAAGGGCATGGTGGGTGCGTTCCTGCTGGCCCGCCGCAAGGTCAGGTCACTGCGACCGCGGTTGGACGTCCTGGTGCGGTCGCACGGCCAGTACGTGCCGCTGTCCGTGCCCGCTGGTGCCGTGCCGGTCGTCGACCGACTCGTCGGGCTCGACGAGGTCCGGCCCGCGCCTCTGCTCACTGTCGAGTTCACCCCGGGTGATTCGGGCGCGGAGGCGCACCTGGAAGCCAACGACCCGGTCCTGATCACCATCACCGATATCAGCCACGCTGAGTACGACGCTCTGGTGCTCACGACCACGCTCGGCGGAGCGGCGTACGCGCAACTGCCGCCGGGGTACTACCACGTGTCCGCGGTGGTGATCGACGAGTCCGACGACTTGCTGCGGGGGTACGGCGCCCAGCACAACCTGCGGGTGGACAAGGGGGACGATCTGATCGTCTCGCTGCCGATCCGCTCCGCTGGTGCCGGGCAGATCGCGTCGGCGCTGGACAGCGGGACCCAGCCGGTCCTGGTCGGCGCGGACGGGGACGTCGTACCGCTGCTGGACCTGGTCCGGATCGGAAGGGCCCCGGACTGCGACCTGATCCTGGACCGGCCGCAGGTGAGCCGGGACCACGCGGAACTGCTGAAGATCGACGCGACCGGCTACGAGATCCGCGACCTCGGCTCCACCAACGGCACCCGGGTGAACGGAGAGCCCGTGCAGACCGCGATGGTCCGCGACGGCGACGAAGTCCGCCTCGGAAGCCACCCGCTCACTCTCTATCTTGCTCCGTAGCTACTCGCGCCAAGCCCCGTGGATCCCCGGCGCGCTGCACGGCACCGCGCCGAGCGCCTGCTCGCTGCTGCCGGGATCCACGGGGCGAGGCACCTGTGGCGACCTGGGACAATAGCGCCGTGAATTCGCGAACCGTCGTCATCCTCGGCTCGACCGGCTCTGTCGGCACCCAGGCACTGGAGCTGATCGGCCGGAGCCGGGACCGCTTCCGGGTGCTGGCGATCTCGGCCGGCGGCGACAACGTGGCGCTGCTCGCCGAGCAGGCGCTCGAGTTCGGCGTCGAGGTGGTCGCGGTGTCGAGGGCCACAGTCGCCCAGGACCTGCAGCTGGCGTTCTACGCCGAGGCGCAGCGCAAGGGCTATGCGCAGGGCGAGTTCCGGATCCCGAAGATCGTCACCGGCCCGGAGGCGTCCAGTGAGGTCGCGGCGATGCCGTGTGACGTGGTTCTCAACGGCATCAACGGTTCGGTCGGGCTGCAGCCGACACTGGCCGCGCTCGACGCCGGGAACACGCTGGCGCTGGCGAACAAGGAGTCTCTCGTGATCGGCGGCCCGCTGGTCACCCGCCGGGTCAAGCCGGGCCAGATCGTCCCGGTCGACTCCGAGCACAGTGCGATCGCCCAGTGCCTGCGCGGCGGGTCGGCCGACGAGGTGCACAAGCTGCTGCTGACCGCCAGCGGCGGCCCGTTCCTCGGCCGGGCGCGCAGCGAGCTGGCGGACGTCACGGTCGAGCAGGCACTGGCGCACCCGAACTTCGCGATGGGTCCGGTCGTCACGATCAACTCCGCCACCCTGGTCAACAAGGGCCTGGAGCTGATCGAGGCGCACCTGCTGTTCGGCATCCCGATGGACCGGATCGACGTCGTCGTCCACCCGCAGCAGGCCGTCCACTCGATGGTCGAGTTCACCGACGGCTCGACGATCGCGCAGGTCGGCGTACCGACGATGACGGTGCCGATCGCGCTCGGACTCAGCTGGCCAGACCGGATACCGGACGCGTCGCCGCCGTGGAACTGGACCGAGGCGAGCACGTGGGAGTTCCTGCCGCTCGACCACGAAGCCTTCCCGTCGGTGCAGCTGGCCCGTGAGGCCGGGACCCGCGGCGGGACGGCGCCGGCCGTGTTCAACGCCGCCAACGAGGTCTGTGTGCAGGCGTTCCGGGACGGGCGGCTGCCGTTCCTGGCGATCGTCGACACCGTGGCCCGGGTGGTGACCGAACACGACGTACCCTCGTATGAGGAACTGTCCGTGGACGACGTACTCGCCGCGGACGGCTGGGCCCGCGCCCGGGCCCGGGAACTGACCGCCACCGCGACCGACCACAGCCAGGAGACCACGAAGGCATGACCGCGTTCCTCACTGTTATCGGCATCGTGCTGTTCGTGGCCGGCATCCTGATCTCGGTCGGCCTGCACGAGCTGGGGCACATGCTGCCGGCGAAGGCGTTCGGGATGAAGGTGACCCAGTTCTTCGTCGGCTTCGGCCGGACGCTGTGGTCGACCAAGCGGGGTGAGACCGAGTACGGCATCAAGGCGATCCCGGCCGGCGGGTTCGTCCGGATCATCGGGATGATGCCGCCGGCCAAGGGCGAGGACCCGGGCAAGGTCCGCAAGGCCAACACCGGCCCGATCCAGTCGATGGTGGAGAACGCCCGGTCCGCGGAGTACGAGACGATCGGCCCGGCCGACAACGGCCGGCTCTTCTACCAGAAGGCGTGGTGGAAGAAGCTGATCGTGATGGCGTCCGGGCCGCTGGTCAACGTGGTGATCGCGTTCGTGCTGTTCGGCGGCCTGTTCATGCTGTACGGCGCCAACGTCGCCCAGACGACCGTCGCCACCGTCACCGACTGCGTCATCCCGGCCTCCCAGGCGTCGACCGACCGCAAGTGCGAGCCGGGTGACCAGGTGTCGCCGGCGAAGACGGCGGGCTTCCAGGTCGGCGACCGGATCGTCTCCTTCAACGGCACGGAGATCACCAGCTGGGACCAGCTGACCCCGCTGATCCGGGCGAACACCGACCAGGCCGCCACGATCGTTGTCGAGCGCAACGGTGAGCGGGAGATCCTGGAGACGAAGACGATCATCAACCAGGTCCGCGACCAGGCCGGGTCGGACAAGATCGTCTCGGTCGGGTTCCTCGGCGTCTCCCCGGAGATGAAGGTGGAGCGGCAGGACTTCGGCTTCGTCGTCAACAAGATGGGTGAGCTGACCGTCGCCACGATTCAGGCGATCGGCAACTTCCCGGAGAAGCTGGTCGGCGTGGCCAAGTCGATCGTCGGCGGGGACCGCGACGAGGAGAGCCCGATGAGCGTCGTCGGCGCCAGCCGGGTGGCCGGCGAGATCGCCTCGAACCAGGAGCTCACCGGCGGCCAGCGGATCGCCTTCCTGGTCTCGCTGCTCGCCTCGCTGAACCTGTTCCTCGCCCTGTTCAACTTCATCCCGCTGCTGCCGCTCGACGGCGGGCACATGGCCGGCGCCATCTGGGAAGGCGTCCGGCGCGGCTTCGCCCGGCTGTTCGGCCGGCCCGACCCCGGGTACGTCGACGTGGCGAAATTGCTTCCGGTCGCCTACGTCGCGGCCAGTGTGATCGTGGTGATGGGTGTCCTGCTCGTCATCGCCGACATCGTCAACCCGATCAGGCTCTTCAACGGATAACGCACGACCCTCAACAGATAAAGGACCCATGAGCATCAACCTGGGCATGCCCGCGCTGCCGCCGCCGACCCTCGCCCCGCGCCGCAAGACCCGCCAGATCAAGGTGGGCAAGGTGCTGGTCGGGGGCGACGCCCCGATCTCGGTGCAGTCGATGACGACCACGCTGACCGCGGACGTCAACACGACGCTGCAGCAGATCGCGGAACTGACCGCGGCCGGCTGTGACATCGTCCGGGTCGCGTGCCCGTCGCAGGACGACGCGGACGCGCTGCCGGAGATCGCGCAGCACTCGCAGATCCCGGTGATCGCCGACATCCACTTCCAGCCCAAGTACGTGTTCGCCGCGATCGAGGCGGGTTGTGCGGCGGTCCGGGTAAACCCGGGCAACATCCGCAAGTTCGACGACCAGGTGAAGGAGATCGCGGCCGCCGCGAAGGACCACGGCACGTCGATCCGGATCGGGGTGAACGCGGGCTCGCTGGATCCGCGGCTGCTGCAGAAGTACGGCAAGGCGACGCCGGAGGCGCTGGTCGAGTCGGCCGTCTGGGAGGCGTCGCTGTTCGAGGAGCACGACTTCCACGACTTCAAGATCTCGGTCAAGCACAACGACCCGGTCGTGATGGTGCGCGCGTACGAACTGCTGTCCGAGGCCGGCGACTGGCCGCTGCACCTCGGGGTGACCGAGGCCGGGCCGGCCTTCCAGGGCACGATCAAGTCGTCGGTCGCCTTCGGTGCGCTGCTGTCCAAGGGCATCGGCGACACGATCCGGGTGTCGCTGTCGGCGCCGCCGGTCGAGGAGGTCAAGGTCGGCCTGCAGATCCTGCAGTCGCTGAACCTGCGCGAGCGGAAGCTGGAGATCGTCTCCTGCCCGTCCTGCGGCCGCGCCCAGGTGGACGTCTACACCCTCGCCGAGCAGGTCACCGCCGGCCTGGAGGGGATGGAGGTGCCGCTGCGCGTCGCCGTGATGGGCTGCGTCGTCAACGGCCCGGGCGAGGCCCGCGAGGCCGACCTCGGCGTCGCCTCCGGCAACGGCAAGGGCCAGATCTTCGTCAAGGGTGAGGTCATCAAGACCGTCCCCGAGGCCGCCATCGTCGAGACCCTGATCGAGGAAGCCATGCGCATCGCCGACGAAATGGGCGAGTCGATCGAACCAGGCGACCCCACCGTCACCGTCGGCTGAGGGCACCATTCGCAGGCGGATCTGGTGTCGCGCAGCCGAGCGTCTTGGTGCACTCATGCCGCTTCTCGTGGTGTTAACCTCAACGCCGTGACGCGCATCTCCGTGGTGCTGCACTACGACGAGGATGACGAGCGGATTGCCAAGGTCACCGGGCAGCCGGTCGAGTGGGTTGCACCGAAGGGGTCGCTCTGACTGTGACGGAGTACTTGGTGGTTGGCGCTGTTGCCGGGGAGCTTCGGTATGTGCCGGCCGGGTTGCCGGTGGTGGTTACCGGGGTGGGAAAGACTGCGGCGGCGGTAGCTACGGCGAAGGCGTTGGGGGAGCGGGACACCAGTGACCTCGTGGTGCTGAACGTCGGAACTACCGGGGCGTTGCGGGACGGGATGGCGGGGTTGTACCTGCCGTCGCAGGTGATCAATCACGATGTCAACGCGGACGCCGTGCGGGCTTTGGGTCTGGATCCGCGGGAGACGTTGACCGTCGAGGGTGGGGACGGAACCGTGCTCGCGTCGGGGGACGTGTTCGTGACCGACCCGGTGGTCCGGGCGCGGCTGGCCGAGCGGGCTCACCTGGTCGACATGGAGGCGTACGGCGTCGTCTACGCGTGCCAGCAGTACGGCGTACCGGTGCGGCTGGTGAAGCACGTGTCCGACTCGGCCGACGAGAGTGCACTCGACTGGCCCGCGCTGGTCGACGCCAGCGCGAAGGTGCTGGGGCAGTGGGTCACCGCCTACGTCTCCTGAGACGCCAACCATTCGAGTACGGCGGTCTCTCGCGCCAGCCACCGCATCAACGCCGACACCACCGGCCCGCACGACGTGGTTCGCCGCCAGCCGGGCGCACGATGACCTGCCGGGGGCTCCAGTTGGAGCTCGGCCTCGCAGCATGCCGACTATGCTGGCTTGACCTTGACCCTGGGGGCAAGGTTTAGCGTCGGGGTGAAGGAGGCGGAATGCGGATCAGCGATCTGGCGGCCGAGGCTGGAGTGACGGTCAAGGCGGTCCGGTACTACGAGGCGCAGGGGCTGCTGAAACCCCGGCGGGAAGCCAACGGGTACCGGACGTACGACGCCGGCGACGTGGTCGTGGTGCGTGAGGTGAAGGCGTTGCTGTCCCTCGGGCTCACCGCTGAGCAGACGTACCCGTTCATCGAATGCCTGCGGGCCGGCAACGATCGGGCCGACGTGTGCCCGGCGTCGCTGACGGCGTACCGGACCCGGATCGCCGAGGTGGACCGGCGGATCACCGAACTCACCGAACTGCGGGCCCGGCTGACCGACCTCCTGACCGATGCCGAGAGCTGGAGGACGCGACAACTATGAGTGAGCTGCAGACGGTCGACGAGACGACCTTCGACGAGAAAGTACTGAACGCCGACCAGCCGGTGCTGGTGGACTTCTGGGCCGAGTGGTGCCCGCCGTGCCACCAGATCGCGCCGGTGCTCGCGCAGATCGAGGCCGAGCGCAACGACCTGACGGTGGTGAAGCTGAACTCCGACGAGAACCCGGCCGTCGCCGCCCGCTATCGGGTGATGGCCCTGCCGACCCTGATGCTGTTCCACCACGGCGAGGTGATCTGGTCCGTGGTCGGCGCCCGCCCCAGGCACAAACTGATCAAAGAACTGGACGACGCCCTGCACGCCGCCGTCTGACGAGCGGTGCTGGTGGCGGGTGCGGACGAGCACCCGCCACCACGCAGGTCCGGGTCAGGCGTTGAACCGGTAGAGCTCGACCAGGACGCCGTGCGGCCCGGCGACGTACGCCGACGTCGTTCCCCAGTCGGTCTCGGTCGGCTCGAGCACGATCCGGCCCCCGCGGCCACGGATCTCCTCGACGTCGGACCGGACGTCGTCGCTGCTGAACTGCAGCAGAGTGCCGCCGTGTGCGCCGAAGTCGTTCACCATCGCGCCCGGTGTGCAGGGCGATCGTCATCCCGCCGGCCTTCACCTCGGCGTAGCCTTCGCCGGCCTCGCCGGAGACCTCCAGGCCGAGCAGCCGGGAGAAGAACTCGGCGATCTCCTGGTTCTTCGCGGTGGTGTCGGAGAGCAGGCCGAGGTGGTCGAAGCGGAGGTTCATCGTCGGACCCCTTCCGTTGACGGTTAGCTGTCTAGGATGCTAGCAATATAGCCATGGGCGACGACGACGGCAAGAAGGCGCAGTTCAACGTGTATCTGCCGGCCGGGTTGATTCGGCGGGTGAAGCACAAGGCGATCGACGAAGGGGCGAGCCTGTCCGCCCTGGTGGAGCAGGCGTTGACGGAGTACCTGGACAAGCACGGGGAGGCTCGAGGATGAGTGGAGTGGTGATCCGGCCGCTGCGGTTCACGAACGACGTGGAGGCGATGTGCGTCTTCCTCGAGACGCTGGGCCTGCGACCGCGGATCGAGTCCGAGCGGGGTGTCTGGTTCGAGTTGCTGGCCGGCCGGGGGATGGTCGCGCTGCACGACGCGGCGAGCAGTTCGACCGGTGGGCAGCACGGACAAACCGATCTCGCGTTCGAGTCCGAGGACGTCGATGCGCTGAAGGAGCGACTCGAGAGCGCCGGGTACGACGACGCGACCGTGTTCGACGAGGCGTTCGGCCGGGTGTTGTCGCTGACCGGGCCGGATGGGCAGAAGATCTGGATCGACGAGCGCAGCAAGGACCTCTACGGCTACAAGCGGCACGAGTCGAGCCCCGACGAACGGTGGTCGGTCACGCCGGGTCTGGCTGTGGCCGACCAGGCGGGGTGGGAGCGGTTCCTGCGTACCCTCGGAGTGGAGTCGCCGGTGTACTTCGTGACGGCGGACGACTTCGAGGTACAGCTGGAGTTGACCACCACCGAGGGTCTGGACGACGTCGAGCGGCGGATGACCGGGTATCAGGTGACCCGGGCCGGCGGTCGGCTGGAGATCGTGGATCCGGATGGGCGGCTTGTGGTGGTGCACGGGTGATCGAGGTTCGGGCGGCGCAGTTGGACGATGTCGGGGCGGTGCGGGAGATGGGGCTGAAGACCTCGCCGGTGGCGTACGGCGGCCTGGTGCCGGAGGAGTTCCTCGTCGACGGGCTGGCGCAGTGGTGGTCGACCGAGGCGGTCGAGCGCGGGATCCCGACCGCGATCTCGGCGACGAGCTGATGTGGATGAGCCTTGACCTACCAACGGACTTGATGGTGCGGAGTGCCCGGCATGACGAGTGAGGTTGCGCCGGTGCGGCTGCGGGACGACCCCGACTTCAGGCGGTACTGGGTGGCGCGGGTGTTGTCGATCATCGGGTCGATGGTCACCGCGGTCGCGCTGCCGGTGCTCGTCTACCGCTTGAGCGGTTCGACCTTCCTGACCGCTCTCACGACCGCCCTCGAGGCCGCGCCGTACCTGCTGACCGGCCTGTTCGCCGGCGCGCTCTCGGACCGGTGGGACCGGCAGCGGGTGATGGTGTCGGCGGACCTGGTGAACGCGTTGCTGATCGGGTCGATCCCGGTCGCGCACCTGCTCGGTGTCCTGACCGTCGCCCAGGTGCTCGTGATCGGGTTCGCCGTCCAGGCGGTGTTCACGTTCTTCGACGGCGCGAACTTCGGCGCCCTGCCGGTGCTGGTCGGCCGGGCCCGGGTCGCGCAGGCGAACTCGGCGGTCTGGACGGCGTCCAGCCTGGTCGAGTTGTTCGTCCCGGCAC